>JAEYAU010000233.1 GCA_023404705.1 Pseudomonadota bacterium | reverse complement strand
CGCTCCACTGCGGTTCCCGGTCCCTGTGTCCCGGTTAGGGCGACCCATGACCGTCACGGCGTCGAAGCAGCGCTTCTGCGATCCCCCAGAGGAGGAACTCGCCTAGCAGGCTCCCTGCGCTCCGACCGTGATGTCGGAGTGGCTTTCGCTTCGAACCGCCCCGGGCCGGCTGCCAGCCTGGCCGGAGGACCGCGTCCCTGCTCTCGTCTCGGCGGCACCGGTGACGCCCCTCGTGAGCAGGAACGAGATGAGTATGCACGGGTTTCGGAAAAACGCAAGGGACTATTCCGGAAACCAGAAAACAAATTTGGGGCGGCCACCGCCTCGGCCGTCATCCCGGCCGAACGAAGCGAGTGCCGGGATCCATGACCCCGGCCTGTCCGCATCAGGACCCAGAGGGGATATGGACCCCGGATCGGCGCTGCGCGCCGTCCGGGATGACGACGGGACCTACTTCGCGGGCGCCGGCTCCAGCGCTTCGCGCAGGCGCTTGGCGAGCTCGGCCTTGCGGTAGGGCTTGTTGAGGATCAGCGCGCCATCGGGCAGGCGGCCGCGCTCGGCGAGCGTCTCCAGCGCGTAGCCCGAGGTGAGCAAGACGCGCAGGCCGGGGCGCAGCTGGCGGGCGCGCTCGGCGAGATCCCAGCCGTTGATGCCGCCCGGCATGACCACATCGGTGAACAGGAGATCGGCCTCGAGCCCGTCCGCGAGCTTGAGCAGCGCCTCGCGGCCGTCCTCGGCCTCGATCACGAGGTAGCCGAGGCTCTCCAGCGACGTGACCGCGTAGGAGCGCACGAACGGATCGTCCTCGGCGATCAGCACGCGCTCGCGCGCCGAGGTCGAGGCGCGCGGCGCGGGCTCTGGCTCGATCTGCCCAGTCTTGACGGCGGCGGCGGGCAGATAGATCCGCACGGTCGTGCCGAGACCGGGCTCGCTGTAGATCGCGACATGGCCGTTCGATTGCTTGACGAAGCCGTAGACCATGCTCAGCCCGAGGCCGGAGCCCTTGCCGACCTCCTTGGTGGTGAAGAACGGCTCGAAGACGCGCTCGAGCACGTCCTTCGGCATGCCATGGCCGCCGTCAGTGACCGTCACCATCACGTAGTCGCCTGCCTGCACCTCCGGGTGATCATGCGCATAGCGCTCATCGAGCGAGACATTGGCGGTCGTGATGGTGAGCGTGCCGCCCTGCGGCATCGCATCCTTGGCGTTGAGCGCCAGGTTGAGGATGGCGCTCTCGAGCTGGCCTGGGTCCGCATAGGCGAGCGCGAGCTCCGGGTCCGCCGCGATCCTGATCGTGATCTCCTCGGAGAGCGTCCGCTGCAGCAGGCGGCGCATGCCGTCGACAAGTTGGTTGCAGTCGATCTGTGCGGGATGCAGCGACTGACGGCGGCCGAAAGCGAGCAGGCGGCGGGTCAGCTCGGCGCCGCGCTCGCCGGCCAGCACGATGGCGTCGGCGAGCTTCTGCATGTCGGGGCGGGCCGCCAGCTGTTCGCCGAGCAGCTCCGCATTGCCGACGATCACGGTGAGAAGATTGTTGAAGTCGTGCGCGATGCCGCCGGAGAGCTGACCGACGGCCTCCATCTTCTGCGCCTGGGCGAGCTGCTCCTCGGTCTGCTTGCGCTCGGTGAGATCGTGGATGAAGCCGACGAAGATCGGCTCGCCGGCGTTCTGGACCTCGCCGACCGACAGCTCGATCGGAAATGTCGAGCCGTCCTTGCGCTGCCCCCTCACCTCGCGGCCGATGCCGATGATCTTCCTGACGCCTGTGCGGCGATAGTTCTCGAGATAACGGTCGTGCTCATCCCGATAGGGCGAGGGCATCAGCATCTTGACGTTGCGACCGATCACCTCGTCGGCGCTGTAGCCGAAGAGCTTCTCGCAGGCCGGATTGAACAACTGCACGCAGCCCTGCGCGTCGATCAGGATAACTCCGTCGACGGCAGTCTCCACGACTGCGCGCAGGCGCAGTTCTTCCATCTGCTGCGGCATACGTCGCGATCCCCGGTGATAGGATGCGGCGGACGGGATTGTCTCGCGGGTCGCAATATCTGGCGCCGAAACCGGTGTGCTTCGGCAGAAAGTGCAAGCGCTTCATCACGCTAACTTTGCCCCAACTCGCGAGGCAAGCGCGGGTTCGCGCATCCGGATTACTGCGGACCCGGATTGCGACGAGGCGCGATGACGTTGCGCGACCAGACGTTGTCAGCGGGTGACGACCGCCGCGGCAGCGCCCGCCATCATGGCGCCAGTGCCGCGATTGACGAGGCGCATGGCGCGCGGGCTGCGCAGCAGGCGCCGGGCGCGGGCCGCGAGCACCACATAGCCGCTGAACACCAGGGTGAGGACGCCGAGCGTGAGCGCCACCAGCTCGGCATAGCCGAGGAAGGTGATGCGGCCGAGATCGAGCAGGGTCGGCAGCAGGGCGAGATAGAACACCATCACCTTGGGATTGCCCATGGTGACCGCGAGACCGCCGAGGAACAGCGCGAGCGGACGTTCGCGCGGCGGCTGCGCCGCGACGTCGGCGGAGACGACCGGCGTGCTCCAGAGCTTCCAGGCGAGATAGAGCAGATAGGCGGCACCGAGATACTTGATGACCAGGAACACGCCGTGGAATGTCTGCGCCACCACGGCGAGGCCGAGCACCGCGAAGGTGAGCCAGACGATGTCGCCAATAGCGACGCCGGCCGTAAACGCGACCGCGCCCGAGGCGCCATGACCGAGCACGCGCGCGACGATCGCCGCAATGCCCGGACCGGGCGATGCGGCGGCGACGAACAGCGCGACAGCGAACACGGCGAGCGCGGCGAGATCCATGATGCTTCCCTCGAACCTGCAGTGCTTGATCCATAGCACGATCGCGGGCGGCGCGCCCCTCGCCCCGACGGGGTCGCAAGGCGCGAGCCGCGAGGCAGGCGCGGCATCATCCGGCCAGGTTCGTGCGAGGTCCGCGCGCGCATATCCGACAGCGCGCGCGGTGAGGAATCATCGCGCCCTCGGCCCCGAGCCGGAGCGCGATCCAGCGCCCAGGCCGCGATCAGCTCGCGGTCAGGGCCTTGTACACGCCGGATTCGAACTGGCCGTAAAGGGTGACGACCTTCGGATCAACGAAGGGTAGGCTTTGCGTCAGGATCACCCCCGCAACCTGCCGGCTCGGATCGAGCCAGAAAAACGTATTGGCCAATCCGGCCCAGGTCAGGCTCCCGGCCGAGCGCCCGGCCGGGCCCTCGCGCGTGTTGATGAGGAAGCTCAAGCCCCACTTCAAATCCTGGCCCGGGAACATCTGCGCCAGATCGACATCGAGCGACGCATCGGGCGCGGTCGTCTTCCAGAGGCCGGGGACGTTGATTGCCCCGATGTGGTTCTTCGACATCAACGCCACGGTTTCGGGACGCAACACCTGATTGCCGTTGCGTTTGCCGCTGTGCAGCAGCATCTCGAGGAACGCCAGGTAGTCGCGCGCCGTGCCGTACAGCCCGCCGCCGCCCATGAAGAATTCCGGATCCTGCGGGATGCCGAACTCGATCGGTTCGAGCGCGCCGTCGGGCTTGCGGGCGTGCACGCTGACCAGGCGCGCACGCTGGTCGGGACCGATGATGAAACCCGTATCCTTCATGCCGAGCGGTGTGAAGATGTTCTGGCGCAGGTAGGCGTCGAGCGTCTGGCCACTCACCGCCTCGACGGCCTTGCCGACGAAATCGATGTTGATGCCGTACTCCCATCCCGTGCCCGGATCGAATGCGAGCGGCGTCTTCAGCGCCGCATTCTTGCACGTGATGATGCCCGGCAGATCGGCGTGCTTGGCGTAGCGCGCGGTGTCGGCATTCCACACGTCGTAAGTGAAGCCGGCCGTATGGGTGAGCAGATGCCGCAGCGTGATCGCCGACTTCGCGGGCCGCAGCTTCGGCTGCCCCTTATCGTCGAAGCCCTCGAGAACCTGCGGCGACTTGAGATCGGGAAGTAGTTCGCCCATCGGCTGCTCGAGCTGGAGCTTGCCCTGCTCGACCAGCTGCATGGCGGCCGCCGATGTGATTGCCTTGGTCATCGACGCGATCCAGAACACCGAATCGAGCGTCATGTCGGTGCCCTTGGCGAGGTCGCGCTTGCCGAACGCGCCCTCGTAGAGGATCCCGTCCAGGTCCACCGCGGCCGCGACGACGCCGGCGATGTCCCGGCTTTCCGTCGCCTGATGCAGAAGCAGATCGAGGTTGCGCCGCGCCGCCGCCCGCACGGCCTCGGTTGCCGCGAAGGCGCCTGTCGTGCCGAACCGGCCCAAAGAAACAACCGCCGACACGGCGGCTGCATTCCGCAATAGCTCACGCCGATTTTGCGATATTGGACTCATGGCTTCCTCCCGGGACCAGCGATAGGCGGCTCGGTCGGAATCCGATCGACGGGTGAGGTCCCATGATGCCCGTCGTCGACCGACGATCGTGCCGCGACGCATTTGGACCAGCCCCACACCTTGAGGATGCGCCTCGACGCATCATCGCGCAACAGCTATCCGCGTAAGTTCGCCTTCATCGCGGCTCACGCGCGCGGCGTGATGCGCCCCGGGCTGACGTCGAGCACCTGCGCGTCCCCTGCGATATCCGCGAAGGCGGCCGGATCGGCGCCGGTCATCCAGACTTGCGCGCCGAGGCCGGCGAGCGCGGCATAAAGCGCAGCGCGGCGCGTCGGGTCGAGATGCGCGACGACCTCGTCGAGCAGCAGCAAGGGCGCGAGGCCGGTCATCTCGGCGACGAGTCCGGCATGCGCGAGCACGAGGCCGATGAGCAGCGCCTTCTGCTCGCCCGTGGAGGCCTGCGCGGCCGCGATGCCCTTGGGGCCGTGCAGCACCTCGAGGTCGGTGAGATGCGGGCCGTCGGTGGTGCGGCCCGCGGCGGCATCGCGCGCACGGTTCTCGCGCAGCGAGACACGATAGCGATCCTCGACGCGGCTCGCGGGCTCGGTCTCGAGCGCGTTCTCGATCCAGCCGTCGAGCGCGATGCCGGCCCAGGGAAACGGCGTGTCGGTGTCGCGATTGCGCATGAGCGCGCCGGCGAGGCGACGCACGGTTTCGCCGCGGCCCGCCGCCACCGCAATGGCGACCTCCGCGGTCTCGTGCTCGACGGCGTCAAGCCAGTGCGGATCGGGACTAGGCTGCTCGAGCAGCCGGTTGCGCGAGCGCAGCGAACGCTCGAGCGCATTGACGCGCGAGCCGTGCTCCGCATCGACCGCGAGCACGAGCCGGTCGAGGAAGCGGCGGCGTTCTGACGCAGCGCCGAGGAACAAGCCGTCCATCGCGGGAACCATCCAGACAACGCGCAGATGGTCGGAGAAGAACGAGGCGGAAGCGACGGGTTCGCCGTCGACGCGGCAGCGGCGAATGGAATTCTGATCGGCCGCGAGCTGCGCCTCGATCCCGGTTCCCAAGGTCACAAGACCGAGAGCGCCCTCGACCTGCGCTGAAACGGCCCAGGAACCATCGCCTTCCGTGAATGCGGCCTCGTCCAGCGTGGCGCGACGAAGGCCGCGGCCCGGCGTGAGAAACGAGAGCGCTTCGAGGACATTGGTCTTGCCGGCACCGTTCTGCCCGGTGAGCACCACCATATCGCGTTCCACGCCGACGCTCGCCGCGCGATAGCTGCGGAAATTCGTCAACGTCAGTCGGCGGATACGCGATAAGATCATGTTGCGTCGGGAACTCGTCGGAACCGACGAACACGCATGGAAATCATGTCCGTCCTGCGACACGGAATGTCGGAACCAAGAAAAAGCCGGGCGATTAACACTTCAACAGACCCGAGTAGGGAGAACGGACGCTGCATCTGATGGAGGCGATGCAATGGTCAATGGTGAACAGGCACAAGAAGCATTGAAGGAGCACCTGCGCCAGGCGATCGATCGTCTCCATACGGACATCGATGCGGTCGAGTTCTGGACCGAAGCACTGCGCAGCTTCTCGCAACCGATACCCGACTACGAGCCGAGCGAAGCACGGTTTCCGACAATCAAGCCGCAGGACGGGAACCAGAGGTTCGATTACACGCGCATCGGCATGAGGACATAGAGCGCGTTGCCCGTATCCTTATCCTGGATCAGTGTCGGCGAGCCCGGATCGGCGAGCCGCAGCACGGCGACCTCGCCCTCGATCTGGCCCGCGATGTCGAGCAGGTAGCGTGAGTTGAAGCCGATATCGAGCGGCTCGGCGTCGTACTCGACTTCGAGCTCTTCGGTGGCGCTGCCGGAATCCGGATTGGTCACCGTCAGGACGAGCTTGCCGGCCGAGAGCGCGAGCTTCACGGCGCGTCCACGCTCGCTCGACACGGTGGAGACGCGATCGACCGCATTGGCGAAATCCGGCTTGTCGACGACGAGCGTCTTGTCGTTGCCCATCGGAATGACGCGGCCGTAATCCGGGAACGTGCCGTCGATCAGCTTCGAGGTGAGCACCACGTCGCCGATGGCGAAGCGGATCTTGCTCTGCGAGAGCTCGATCGCGATCTCGGCGTCGGGATCCTCGATCAGGCGCTGCACCTCGCCGACGGTCTTGCGCGGCACGATGATGCCGGGCATGCCCTCGGCGCCCTTTGGCACGTCGAGCTCGGCCTGCGCGAGACGGTGGCCGTCGGTCGCGACCGCGCGCAGCTTCGCGGTCTTGCCGCTCGCGGCGGCGTGCAGATAGATGCCGTTGAGATAGTAGCGCGTCTCCTCGGTGGAGATCGCGAACTGGGTCTTGTCGATCAGACGCTTGAGATCCTTGGCCGCGAGCGTGAACTTGTGGCTCATCTCGCCGGCCGCGAGATCCGGGAAGTCGCTCTCGGGCAGCGTCTGCAGCGAGAAGCGCGAGCGGCCGGCTCGGATCGAGAGCGCGGCACGATCGCCGGAGGATTCCAGCACGATCTGCGAACCCTCGGGCAGCTTGCGCACGATGTCGTAGAACATATGCGCCGGCACCGTGGTCGAACCGCCGGGACCGACCTCCGCCGCGAGGGTCTCGATCACCTCGAGATCGAGGTCGGTCGCCTTGAGCGCGAGCTTGCCCTTGTCGGAGCGCAGCAGCACGTTGGCGAGGATCGGAATCGTGTTGCGCCGCTCCACGACGCGGTGCACGTGGCCGAGGGATTTGAGGAGCGCGGCGCGCTCGACCGTGACTTTCATCGCCAGACCCCGCAGGCAAGATGGGAACGCCCGACGCGGGAGGCGAACGGCCTCGGAACCGCGCGAGCCCGGCCCGAGGAACGCCGGCGCCGGGGGCCGAAAATGGCGCGCCGGAGCGCCTTAGGCAAGGGCGGCGGGCGCGGAAGACCGGGCGATCCCAAGATTCTTGTGCCGGAGCTCCATCCGAACCGCTGACGCACTCCGCCTCATCCCGGGCAAGCGAGCGGGTGCGCAGCACGCGCGAGAGCGACCCGGGCTCCATAACCCCTGTCTGTCCGCATCTGGACCACCGGGGCTATGGATCCAGGATCGCCGCTGCGCGGCGTCCGGGATGACCACTGAGGAGCCGTCACTCCTGCAGCAGGCGCTTCAGGAGTTCGATCTCCTCGGCGAGCACGTTGTCCTGATCGACGAGGCCTTCGATCTTGCGCACGGCGTGCAGCACCGTGGTGTGATCGCGCCCGCCGAAGCGGCGGCCGATCTCGGGGAGCGAACGCAGCGTCAGGGTCTTGGCGAGGTACATCGCGATCTGGCGCGGGCGCACGACATTGGCGGTGCGGCGCGAGGAGAGGAGATCGGCGCGGCTGACATTGTACTGGCGCGCGACCACGCGCTGGATGTCCTCGATCTTGACGCGCTTTGGCTCCTGCGGACGGACGAGATCGCGCACCGCGCGCTCGGCCATCTCGATGGTCACGGCATGGCCCGTGAGCTTGTTGTGCGCGAGCAGGCGATTGAGCGCGCCTTCGAGATCGCGGCCGTTATGCGTGATGGTCCTGGCGATGAAGGCAAGGACCGGATGCGGCACATCGAAGCCCGGATGATGCGTGCGCGCGGCGGCGACGCGGGTCTTGAGGATCTCGAGGCGGAGATCCTCCTCCTGCGAGCCGATCTCGACCACGAGCCCGCCCGCGAGACGCGAGCGCACGCGGTCGTCGAGGCTCTCGAGGTCGGAGGGCGGCCGATCGGCCGCGATCACGACCTGGCGGCCGGCGTCGATCAGCGCGTTGAGCGTGTGGCAGAACTCCACTTGCGTGGACTTGCCCTGCAGGAACTGGAGATCGTCGATCACCAGCACGTCGATGCCGCGCAGCGCCTCCTTGAAGGCGAGCGCCGTCTGCGCCTTCAGCGCAGCGACGAAGCCGTACATGAACTTCTCGGCCGTGAGATAGAGCACCTTGCGCTCGTGCCCGCCATTGCCGGCCCAGGCGATCGCCTGCAGCAGGTGCGTCTTGCCGAGGCCGACGCCCGCGTGAAGATAGAGTGGATTGAACATCACGGCATCGCCGCGCCGCGCGGTCGCGACCTGCTTGGCAGCCGCATGGGCGAGCGTGTTGGAGCGGCCGACCACGAAGCTGTCGAAGGACAGGCGCGGATCGAGCGGCGAGCCGCCGAGTGCCTCGTGCGCGGTCTGCGCGGGCAGGCTCGGCATGCGCAGCTCCGCGCGCTCGACGCCGTTGCGGCTCTCGTGCACGACCTCGGCGGCCTGCTCGGGCTTCGCCTTCTGCATCGTGCGCAGCACGGCGGAACGCACCACCAGCTCGGTGCGGCGCACCGAGGAGAGCTCGGCCTTCCAGCAGGAGAGCACGCGCTCGGTGTAGTGCGACTGGATCCAGCTCTTGAGGAACCGGGTCGGCACCGACAGGCGCACCGTGTCGCCCTCCACCGCATCGAGGTCCATGCGGGCGAACCAGCTGGAGAACACGTCGTCACCGACTTCCGTGCGCAACCGCTGTTTCACGCGCGACCAGCGCTCCTGCTCGGCATTGTTCATCGTTGTGGCCTCACTCAGATTCTGAATGTTCAACCCTGCTCGCATCGAGAAGTGCCCTGCGGTGCCACGCGGGCACGCGCCATCGCTTGCAGCCTCGAAGGTGCAGCGCCTGCACGGGGCAGGCCGGTCATGACTTGTTGGAGAAGAAGAGCGGACTCAGCCGCCCGGTGGCGCCGAACGCCAGTTGCCGGCGATACTCACCCTCCGGCCATAGGGACACGCCGACACGCGGATCCGCCATCCGCTCGCCGCATGCGATAATGATCGTAGCTCCGCCGGCAGAACCGGCTCCTGCAGTCTTGGTTTCATAGCGCCCCCTGGTGCGTCGCGACCGCCGTCCACGACGCCTCGTGCAAGTCCTGTTTTGGTTCTCCCCGCCCGATGCCACACGAGACTTACGACATCAGACAGGTCGGTGGAGTCTTCGCTTTCCTCTCTATCAGACGGATACTACCGGAGCCGACCCGACATCTCTTGATTTTACGCAAAGTACTACGACTCCCTAGCCCGCCGGGACGCAACACTAAGCGTTTTATTGAGGTCGGCCGGAGCGGCCGCTGTGTTTTGCAGGATACACAGCGATCGGCCCCACGCAAGGACTTCCGTTAACGAAATATTACGTAACCGCGACAGCGCGCACGCGACAGCGGCCGCGCGCCTCGATACGGAATATCAAATGATTGAATCACCGCATGGAATCGGCGCGTAAACCATGTCGCGAAAGGATCACAGACAGCGCGCGCACACGCATCGAGGGAGTGCGGTGAATCACCGATGCGCCGCAAGATTCGAAGTACCTCGTCGCGTGAGGGGGATAAATGATTGCGCGGCTACGAATTTTTCTGCGCGCCCGATGAACGTAACCCGCGCGAAAAAATGCTTGCGGGAGAGGGGAAACATGCGCGTGCGCACGCGTTGTCACGATTCCATTCGCTTGTGACGATCGCGCAACAGCGCTTCTCAGCAAATGAAATGAAAACTGCACAGAGCGCCGCGAGCGTCGCGCGCACGCATGCGAAAGCTCTCGCAGCGTGACACGCGCGAGAGCCGGAAACCAGCGTCTATCAGCGATGATTGATACGCCGCGAACAGCGGCGCTCAGCTCACTTGGCGAGCTTGGCGACCTGATGCGCCAGGCGCGACACCTTGCGGCTCGCGCTGTTCTTATGAACGACGCCCTTCTGCGCGGCGCGCATCAGCTCAGGCTCGGCCGCCTTCAGCGCGGCAGCAGCGCTCGCCTGATCGCCGGTGGCGATCGCCTCCTCGACCTTGCGCAGATAGCTGCGCATGCGCGAGCGGCGCGACTTGTTGACCTCGGTGCGACGGGCGATGACGCGCGTCGCTTTCTTGGCGGAAGACGTATTGGCCATCTCGGTTCCGTCCGTGGAATGTGACAGCCGGCTCAGGTCCGTCCAACACACCACTCATTGTGTGAAAAGCGAGGGCGGGACATGCGTCCCGCCGAAGGGCGCATGCATACAGGGACGACCCTCGGGCGTCAACGGCCGGAATGCCCGGAAAAGCCCGTTTTCGGGGCCTCAGGCGACCCGTTTGGCCCGGGTGGCGTCATAGCCCGCGATGACGGCCGCCCGATCGGCGGCCGGGAAAGCCGCGAGCGGCGGCTGCACCCGCGCGAGCGCCGGATCGCCATGGATATGGGCGAGCAGCGCCTTGATGCCCGGAACCAGGGCCTTGCCGTCGAACAGCTTGCGGATCGTCACAGCCGCTTCGTGTGCCGCAGCGTCGCCGCTATGGAACGCGCGCGCGCAGAGATCCGCGTTGAGATTCGCGGTCGCCGAGATGCAGCCCGCGAACGCGCCGCCGCGCGCCTCGAGCAGCACGGCTTCGGTCGAGGGGAACACCGCGAAGTCTTTTGCGATGGTCGCGGCTTCACGCGCGTAAGGCATGTCGCCGGAGGAATCCTTCAGGCCCGCGATGCGCGCGCCGAAGGTCTCGCGCAGACGGCGGATCAGCGCGACATGCCACGGCAGACCGGAGAGCGCCGGGAAGTGATAAAGATAGATCGGCAGCGCGCTGTCGGCAGTCGCCGAGACGATCGCGTCCATATAGGCGACGAGGCCGTCGTCAGGCACGCCCTTGTAATAGAACGGGGGCAGCACCAGCGCGCCCGCGAAGCCGAGCTCCGCAGCGTGGCGCGCGAGCGCGACCGCATCGCCGACCGCGGCGGCGCCGGTGCCGACCATCAGCCGCGCGCCCGGAAGGCCCGCTTCCGCGTAGGCCGTCATCACGCGCTTGCGCTGCTCGAGCGAGAACGAGGTCGCTTCGCCCGTGGTGCCGAGCACGTTGAGGCCGTCGCAACCATTGTCGAGCAGGAAGCGCGCAAGCTTGACGGCGCGCTGTGTATCGGGCTCGCGGCGCTCGTCCACCGGCGTCGCAATGGCGGCGATGACGCCGCGAAGAGCGGGCTTGCTCACGGTTATTCTCCTTATTGGATCGCGGTGTTCTAGCCGCTGATGTTGTACGCCGCCAGCGCAGCGATATTCACGAGATCGGTGTCCTTCGCCGAGAGATTGACGATCTGCACCGAGTTGTCGAGACCGACCAGCAGCGGACCGATGACGGTGGCGCCGCCGAGCTCCTGCAGCATCTTGGTGGAGATCGCCGCGGAGTGGAACGCCGGCATGATCAGCACATTGGCGGGCCCGGAGAGACGGCAGAACGGATAGGCTGCCATCAAGTCCGGATTGAGCGCGACGTCGGCCGCCATCTCGCCGTCATATTCGAAGTCGACGCGGCGCCCATCGAGGATCTCCACGGCCTGCTTCACGCGCAGCGACCGCTCGCCGGGCGGATGGCCGAAGGTCGAGAAGGCCAGCAGCGCGAGGCGCGGCTCGTAGCCGAGCTTGCGGGCGACGCCGGCGGCCTCGATCGCGATGTCGGCGATGTCCTGGGCGTCCGGCATCTCGGTGACGGCCGTGTCGGCGACCAGCACGGTGCGGCCGCGCGCCAGCACCAGCGAGACGCCGATGACGCGGTGGCCGGGCTTGGGATCGATGCAGTGCATCACCTCGCCGAGCGCGGTCGAGAAGTTGCGGGTGACCCCGGTCACCATGGCATCGGCATCGTTGAGCGCCACCATGCAGGCCGCGAAGTGGTTGCGGTCCTGGTTCACGAGACGCTGGCAGTCGCGCACCAGATAGCCTTTGCGCTGCAGGCGTTCGTAGAGATAGGTCGCATAGACGGGGTTGCGGCTGGAGAGCCGGGCATTGACGATCTCGATGCCGTCGCCGAGCTCGATGCCGGTGTTGCGCGCGGTCTCGCGCACGCGGTCCTCGCGGCCGACCAGCAGTGCGGTGCCGAGGCCCTGATGCACGAAACTCGCGGCCGCGCGGATCACCTGCTCCTCCTCGCCCTCGGCGAAGACGACGCGCTTCGGCTGGCGGCGCAGGCGGTCGAAGATGCGCGATAGCACGCTCGCGACCGGATCGCGGCGCGAGCGCAGCTGCTGGCGGTAGGCGTCCATGTCGAGGATCGGCTTGCGCGCGACGCCCGTATCCATGGCGGCCTTGGCGACCGCGGGCGGCACCGCCGAGATCAGGCGCGGATCGAACGGCACCGGGATGATGTAGTCGGGCCCGTATTTCGGGCGCGTGCCATAGGCGGCCGCGACCTCGTCGGGCACATCCTCGCGCGCGAGATCCGCGAGCGCGCGCGCGGCCGCGATCTTCATCTCCATGTTGATCGTCGTGGGGGGGCCCTACGCCGCGCCGCCGGAGGT
>JAEYAU010000223.1 GCA_023404705.1 Pseudomonadota bacterium | reverse complement strand
GGGTGTGCTCGTGCGGCCGATGAGTTTGCGATGTGCTCATGGCCCGATCCGCACGAGCGCACGCGTGCTGGCTCGCCGTACGCGTGCGCTCGGCGCGATCGGGCCCGGTGTCTTCATCTCGGCGTCTCCGCGCCCCGAGCCCACCCGACGAAGCTCCACAAACACAAAGGCCCGCTGCGGGTGCAGCGGGCCTTCGCGAACCAAAGTCTTTCGGCGATCAGGCGGCGGCGGCTTTGCCCTTGGGCTGCACCTCGGCCGTGTAGTCGTCCATGAGCTGCTGCGTGATCGCAGCCGGCGTGAAGCGCCAGTTGGCGATCTCGGACACCGCGGTCACCTCGGCGGCCGTGCCGGTGATGAAGCACTCGGTGAAGCCGGTCAGCTCGTCCGGCATGATGCGTCGCTCGACCACCTCGATGCCGCGGCGGCGCGCGAGCTCGATCGTGGTCTTGCGCGTGATGCCGTCGAGGAAGCAGTCGGCGATCGGCGTGTGGATCTTGCCGTCCTTGACGAAGAAGATGTTGGCGCCCGTGCACTCGGCGACGCGACCTTCCCAGTCGAGCATCATGGCGTCCGCATAACCTTTGCGCTCGGCCTTGTGCTTGGAGATGGTGCAGATCATGTAGAGTCCGGCCGCCTTGGCGAGCGTCGGCGCGGTCTTCGGATCGGGGCGGCGGTACTCGGCGAGGTCGAGGCGGATGCCTTTGAGGCGCTGCGCCGGGTCGAAGTAGCTCGGCCACTCCCAGGTCGCGATCGCGAGGTGAATGGTGTTCTGCTGCGCCGAGACGCCCATCATCTCGGAGCCGCGCCAGGCGATCGGCCGCACATAGGCGTCCTTCTGCCCGTTCTTCTCGAGCACCAGGCGCTTCGCGGCATCGATCTCCTGGATCGAGTAGGGGATCGTGAAGTCGAGGATCTCGCCCGAGCGCTTGAGGCGCTCCGAGTGCTCGGTCGACTTGAAGATCTCGCCGCCATAGGCGCGCTCGCCCTCGAATACGGCGCTCGCGTAGTGCAGGCCATGGGAAAGCACGTGCAGCCTGGCATCCGCCCACGGGATGAGCTTCCCGTCGAGCCAAATGACGCCGTCACGCTGGTCGAATGTCAGTGCCATGGTGTGTCCTCCGCGAGTGTGCCGCCGGACCGCGCGACCGTATTGGCCGTTTTTGCGTCCTTCGCCAACACCCGATATGTTTTGCCGGGCCCGAGAACGGGCGAAGAATCGATCCTAATGGACCGCGCTTCGTGGGCCGGCAGAAAATCGTGGTCCGGACATCCGGGCACGATCGTTTCGTCGAAGCGTGGTTCTGAGTAACAATCAAACCGAAATATGTCAATATGGCTGACATAAATTTTTCCGCCCGCCCAAATCGGCCTGCCGAGCCCGCGGACGCCGACAAATCGGCACTGGAGCCGATCTGGGACATCATCGAGCTCCTGTTCTTCGCGTATCGGGACTTCGTCGGCGATCCGGACCATGTGCTGGAGCGCCTCAGATTCGGGCGCGCGCACCATCGGGTGCTGCATTTCGTCAATCGCAATCCGGGCATGAAGGTTGCCGACCTGCTCGACATTCTGAAGATCACCAAGCAGTCGCTCGGCCGCGTGCTCAAGCAGCTCATCGATCAGGGCTACATCGTGCAGAAGGCCGGTCCGAACGACCGGCGCCAGCGGCTGCTCTATGTCACGCAGAAGGGCGAGGCGCTCGCGCTCAAGCTCGCGGGCCTGCAGACCGAGCGCATCGCGGGCGCACTCGCGGATCTCAATCCGGCCGCGCAGGACGCGGCGCGACGCTTTCTTGCCGCCATGATCAATGCGGAAGATCGTGACGAGGTGCTGCGCCTGATCGCGCGCGGCAATCGCGCGCGGCGCGCGCTCCCTTGAGGGGAGGGGAGATGACCAGTCTCGCGGCCCAGCTTCCCGACGACGCGCCGCACCTGCTCGTCGTCGACGACGACCGGCGCATTCGCGATCTGCTCTCGCGCTTCCTGGTGGGCGGCGGCTATCGTGTCACCACCGCGACCAATGCGTCCGAAGCGCGCGCGAAGCTCGAAGGTCTCTCCTTCGACCTGCTCATTCTCGACGTGATGATGCCGGGCGAGTCCGGCTTCGAGCTCGCCAAGGCGATCCGCGAGAATTCGCACGTGCCGATCCTGATGTTGACCGCGCGCGCGGAAGCCGAGAGCCGCATTCTCGGCCTCGAGCTCGGCGCCGACGATTATCTGTCCAAGCCGTTCGAGCCGCGCGAGCTGTCGCTGCGCATCGCCAATATCCTCAAGCGCCAGCTTCCGGCGGCGCCGGTCGCGGTCGAGTCCGTGCGCTTCGGTGAGTTCGTCTTCCATATTGGCCGCGGCGAGCTGCGCAAGGGCGAGGAGCCGGTGCACCTCACGGATCGTGAGCGCGAGATGCTGCGCGCGCTCGCGGCCGCGCCGGGCGAGACGGTGCCGCGCCTCGCACTCGCGGGCAATGGCAGCGCCTCGAACGAGCGCGCCGTCGATGTGCAAGTGAACCGCCTGCGCCGCAAGATCGAGCGCGATCCCGCCAATCCCCTGATCGTGCAGACCGTGCGCGGCATCGGCTATCGGCTGGTGGTCTCGCCGTGAGCAGCCTCGACCGCGGCGTCGATCTCGGGCTCGCGACGCTCCGGACAGCCGCGGGACAGATCCGCACCGCCGCGGGACGCGTGAACTCGGCCTGGGACGCGCTCGGCCGCTGGGTGAAAGGCTTCATGCCGACGGGCCTCTATGCCCGTTCGCTGCTGATCATCGCGACGCCCATGGTGATCCTGCAGTCCGTGGTCGCCTTCGTGTTCATGGAGCGCCACTGGAACACGGTCACCTATCGTCTCTCGGCCGCGGTGACGCAGGACATCGCGGCGCTGATCGACGTGCACAACAACTTCCCGCAGGACGCGGGCCGCACGCAGCTGCGCCGCATCGCGCAGGAGCGACTCGGCCTCGTGGTCGATTTCCTGCCCGTCAACGACATGCCGCCGCCCGGGCCGAAGCCGTTCTTCTCGCTGCTCGACCAGGCGCTCTCGGTCGAGATCGGCAAGCAGATCCGGCGGCCGTTCTGGATCGATACGGTCGGCCGCTCCAATCTGGTCGAGATCCGCATCAAGCTCGACGACACCGTGATGCGCGTGTTCGCGCGGCGCAGCGCGGCCTATGCGTCGAACTCGGAGATCTTCCTGCTCTGGATGGTCGGCACGTCGTTGGTGCTGCTCGGCGTCGCGATCCTGTTTCTGCGCAACCAGATCAAACCGATCCTGGCGCTCGCCGACGCGGCCGAGAGCTTCGGCAAGGGCCGCGACGTGCCGGGCTTCCGGCCGCGCGGCGCGCGCGAGGTGCGGCGCGCGGCGCTCGCCTTCATCGAGATGAAGCGCCGCATCGAGCGCACGCTGGAGCAGCGCACCACGATGCTCGCCGGCGTGTCGCATGACCTGCGCACGATCCTCACGCGCTTCAAGTTGGAGCTCGCATTCCTCGAAGGCAGCCCGGAGGTCGAGGCGCTGAAGAAGGACGTCGACGAGATGGGCCGCATGCTGGAGGCCTATCTCGCTTTCGCGCGCGGCGACACGGGCGAGCAGCCGGGGCCGACCGACATGGCGGCCTTCCTCGAGGAGCTGCGGTCCGACGCCGAGCGGCACGGCCACAAGGCGAGCGTCGTGTTCCACGGCCATCCGGTCGTCACGGTGCGGCCCGCGGCGTTCAAGCGCTGCCTCGCCAATCTGGTGTCGAACGCCGCGCGCTTCGCCGACGCGATCGCGATCACGGGTCATCGCGATCACCGCTGGCTCACCGTCACGGTGGACGACGACGGGCCCGGCATCGCGCCGGAGCTGCGTGAGGAAGTGTTCAAGCCGTTCCTGCGCCTCGACGATGCGCGCAATCAGGACGAAGGCGGCACCGGCCTCGGCCTCGCCATCGCGCGCGACATCGCACGTTCGCATGGCGGCGACATCTCGCTCAATGAGAGCCCGATGGGCGGATTGCGCGCGACCGTACGTGTGCCGGTCTAGGGCGCTCATCACATCTGCGCGCGGAGGTAGCGCGGGGCCGGCGCATGTCCCGTCGTTAGGGAATTGTTAACCAACGCGGCACAGCCTGTTCGCGCGGGGGGCGGCGGACGAGTTGGTATCGCCGATGCCCAGTGATGTCTTGGAAGCCTTGGACTTGGCTGCAGTCCGAGTTGCGTGTGCGGATCTGGTCGGGCACTCGATCGATGTGATCGAACGGGAGCTCATCATCGAGACTCTGAAATGCCATCGCGGCAACAGGACCCACGCGGCCCATGTGCTCGGCATTTCGGTGCGCTCGCTCCGCAACAAGATCCGCGATTATCGCGATGACGGTCGCGATATTCCGGAGCCGGAATTCTCCACAGCGGATGATCTGATCGGGACGCGGCTTTCGCCGGGCCCGCAGATCTATGCCGCGACCACCGGCTCGTCGCCTTCGTCGCGATCGCGGTAGCGGCGGCGCCGCGGGCGGAAGCGGCTCGGCGCCAAGCGACAGAGATCGTCGAGCCAGCCGGACCAGCGTTGGCCGCTGGCGAGCGCGCGGTCGAGTGCCGCCATCGTGCGCGCCATGCCGGGATCGTCGTCATCGACCCAGGTGCGCAGCACTTGCGCGAACAGGCAGGCGAGGCCCTGCGCGCGGATCATGCCGCGCGGGCCGGACGCGTCGATGTCGGCGGCGGTGAGCATCCAGCTCTGCGAGCGCGTCGCGATGGCGTTGAGCGTAAGCGCGAGGCCTGGATTGCGCGAGGCCGAGCGGATCAGCGAGCGCACCGCATTCTTGTGCGGCCCGAGCGCCTCGATGCGACGCATCAGCACGTCGAACAGGCGCTCGCGCGGCGGCTCCTCGGCCATGTCGCCTTCGCCGCCGCCCAGCACCTGGCGGTCGAGCTCCTTGGCGTGCGCCGCGAGGATCGCGAGGACCGAGCCGAACTCGGCACGGCATTGGGTGAGCGGCACGCCGGCGCGCGCCGAGATCTCGCCGAAGCCGATGCTCTCGATCGGCTTCTCGCCGAGGATCGCCATGAAGGTCTCGATGATCTTCTCGCGGTCGCTTTTCGGCGGCTCGAGCTGCGGCGTCTCGGACATGGCGGGCTCCGATCGATGGCGTTGGAGCAAAGTGTAGGAGCGCAGGGGCGGCGCTTCAAAGGCAGCGATGCCGCATGCGCGGCGCGCGCATGGCTCACCCGGCCAATTCGCGGGATCGTTTTGCCGCGGCCGCGACGGCCTTCTCGAGCAGCGGGTCCATGCCGTCCTTGGCCATCAGCACGCCGAGCGCCGCCGCCGTGGTTCCGTTCGGCGAGGTGACGTTCTCGCGCAGCGTCGAGGGCGGCAGCGGCGAGCGGTGCAGCAGCTCGCCAGCGCCCGACACGGTCTCGCGCGCGAGTTTGGCCGCGAGCGCGGGCGGCAGCCCGGCGGCTTCGCCGGCCCGCGCGAGGCTCTCGGCGAGCAGGAAGATGTAAGCCGGGCCCGAGCCCGACACTGCCGTGACGGCATCGATCAGCGCCTCGTCCTCGACCCACTCGACCGCGCCGGTCGCGCGCAGCAGGCGGTCGGTGAGGTCGCGCTGCGCGGCGGTCACCTTGGGGTTCGGCACCGCGACCGTGATGCCGCGGCCGATGGCGGCGGGCGTGTTCGGCATGCAACGGACAATGGCGGCGTCGCGCGAGAGCGCACTTTCGAGGAAGCCGATGGTCTTGCCGGCCATGATGGAGACGACGACGGTCGAAGGACCCACGACACGCTTGAGCGGCGGCACCACGTCGGGCGCGACTTGCGGCTTCACGGCGAGGATGACAACGGCCGCGTCCGTGACTGGCTCCGCGGGGTTGAGGCGCACACCGCGCGCCTGGAGGTCGGCGATCTCGGGGGCGGGCTTCGGCTCAAGGAGGACGGCTCGGCGCGGGTCGAGGCCGAGCGCGAGCCAGCCTTCCAGCATGGCGCCGCCCATCTTGCCGGCGCCGACGAGCACCAGCGTGCCCGCGAAATCGCGCAGCGAGGTATCGTTCGAAGATGTCGACATTTCAAAGTCCCTGATCACGACCCTGCTGAGGGGCGCCGGACTTTGGCGGCTCGCGCGCCGGGCGTCGAGTCCCTACGTCGTCAGAGAATTTTTCGGTGGGCTCGAACAGCTCACCGTTCGTGCCCGCGAAAGCGGGCATCCAGGGGCCACAAGCGCGGTGTGCGCGGCTCTGGGTCCCCGCTTACGCGGGGACGAACGGTCTCGAAGGGCTCAGGCCTCGCCGACGGTCTCGAACGCGACCGCGTCGAGCGCTTCGCGCGCGGTCTTGCCGGCCCAGATCACGAACTGGAACGCCTGGTAGTAGCGCTCGCAGGCGTCGAGCGCGGCATCGAGCAGCGCCTCGCACTGGCGGCCGACCAGCTCGGCGCCGCCGGCGAGCAGGAGCGAGTGGCGGAACATGGCGATGCCGTCCTTCGCCCAGAGATCGAAATGGCCGACCCAGAGCTGCTCGTTGATCAGCGCCATCAGCGCCAGCACCTCGCCGTGCTTCGCGTCCGGCACCTTGAGGTCGAAGGCGCAGGCGAGATGCAGCGCCTCGATCTCGGTCATCCAGGTGAAGGAGACCTGATAATCGCTCCAGCGCCCGCGCACCGAGATCGCGATCTCGTCGTCGCCGGCGCGGTCGAAGGCCCAGTCATGCAGCGCGGCCACGTTCTCGACCACGTCGACCGGATTGTTGAGTCGTTCTTCGGCTCGCTCGATCAGTGTCATGCCGGCTCCACGGAGCTCCAGGACGAAAGGAAAGAAGGGGACGAGAGCACGCGTGCCTACAGTGACGAACCGCCGGAAGACTCGATGTCGGTGCCGCCCCAGGCAAAGGGCGAATCACTTGACCCACCGACTATAACCGGACGAGTCAGGCCGTTTCAAAACCGTCCCTAACCCTTTGTCTTGATCGAAGATTCGCGTGAATCGCGCAATCCGCGCGGGCGGGCCGTCCACAGCGAAACAGCACCCCGAGTCAAACCGCCGCAGGCGTCGCAATGCGCGAGAGCGCCGCGCGGGACTCGTTTCAGTCGAACAGGCTGGAGACCGACTCTTCGCTGGCGGTGCGTCCGATCGCTTCGCCGATCAGTGTCGCGATCGACAGCACGCGGATGTTGCGCGCGACACGCACGGCTTCGGTGGGCTGGATCGAGTCCGTGATCACCAGCTCCTTCAGGCGCGACGCCGTGATGCGCGCGACGGCGCCGCCCGAGAGCACGCCGTGGCTGATATAGGCGTACACTTCGGTGGCGCCCTTCTCGAGCAGCGCATCGGCGGCATTCACCAGCGTGCCGCCGGAGTCGACGATGTCGTCGACCAGGATGCAGGTGTGGCCGTCGACGTCGCCGATCACGTTCATGACTTCCGACTCGCCGGCGCGCTCGCGCCGCTTGTCGATGATGGCGAGCGGTGCGTTGATGCGCTTGGCGAGTCCGCGGGCGCGCACCACGCCGCCGACATCGGGCGACACCACCATCACCTTCGAGGTGTCGAAGCGATCACGGATGTCGCGCACCATCACGGGCGAGGCGTAAAGATTGTCGGTCGGGATGTCGAAGAAGCCCTGGATCTGCCCGGCATGCAGGTCGACCGTCATGACGCGGTCGGCGCCCGCATGGGTGATCAGGTTGGCGACCAGCTTGGCCGAGATCGGGGTGCGCGCGGCCGGTTTCCGGTCCTGCCGCGCATAGCCGAAATAGGGGAGCACCGCCGTGATGCGTCGTGCCGAGGCGCGCCGCAGCGCGTCGATGATGATCAACAGCTCCATCAGGTGGTCGTTGGTCGGGAAGGAGGTCGACTGCAGCACGAACACGTCGCTGCCGCGCACGTTCTCCTGGATCTCAACGAAGATCTCCATGTCGGCGAAGCGTCGGACCACGGCCTTGGCCAGCGGGACCGCCAGATAGGCGCCGATCGCTTCCGACAGTGCACGGTTGGAGTTACCGGCGACGAGCTTGATCGCCCCGTTCTTGCCCGCCATTCGCCCTCTCCATACTCGCCCCGGAACGCGCGAGGCGTGATAACAAGCCGCCCTGACTGCGGCAATAAGGGCTGACCCGGTTGTCCCGATGCTTTTTGGGGCGGTTAACGCCCGGGGAAATCCGGGAAAATCGCCATTATTCGGAGGCGGCCGCGAGGCCGACCGTGACCTCGGGCGTCCGCGCCGCGATGGCGCGGTTGGCGGGCGCCTCCGGAACGTCCTGGCCGCCGAGCAACGCGATGATGCGGTCCATGCTGGCGCGCGCGATCCGGCGCACCATCTCGTCATCGGCGGCGGTCCAGGGATCGCGGGCCTTGCCGCCGGTCTCCTCGCCCGTGATGCGCAACGCGCGGCGCTGCTCGGTGTCGTAGATGTCCCAGACCCAGGCGATGTGCGTCTTACCGCGGACGACGTGCGCGGCCATGTAGCCGCGCGCGCGGAATTGCGCCGGGCCTTCGCGGGAGACGACGTTCACATTGCGGGTGTCGGCCTCGCTCGAGAGGTTCTGCACCAGCTTGTGGAAAACGCCGACGGGCGGGCCGTCGATCGACTCGAACGCGATGGTTGAGCCGGTCGCGCCAATGGCGCTGGCGGTCGGGGAGGTGGAGCCGGTGTGGTTGCAGGCCGCCAGCGCGAGCGCCAGCGCGGCGAACACGCCGTGCCGCACAGGCGCACGCGCAACGCGCGGGCTTGCTCCAGTCCCCATCGACACCCCTGGGCGGGGTCCGAACGGTTCATCCGTTCTGTGATGGCTTCCCCGAGGGAAATCCGGCCCGCCGCACTGATGGCGTAACCCCAATCGGGGGCGAGGTCCAGGGGTATGGTTAAGCGAGTGTTACGAGGCCGTTACGGCACCAGCGCGATGGCATTGACGTGGCGGCCGTAGTCGGGCTCGGCGCGATGGGTGGTGCGGCGATAGCTGAAGAAGCTCGCCGGGTCCGCATAGGTGCAGGCGCCGAGGTCCTCGACCTGCGCCACGCCGGCGCGGGCGAGGCGCGCCGCGATGAAGCCGGCGAGATCGAACATGGCGTGGCCCGCGCGCGCCGCGGGCGCGAAGAAGCGGGTGCTGTCCGGATCCTCCGCCATGAAGCGGGCGATGAATTCGGGGCCCACCTCATAGTTCGACTGGCGGATCATGGGGCCGAGCGCGACGCGGATGTTCGCGCGCGCCGCACCGAGATTTTCCATGGCCGTAAGTGTCGACTCCAGCACGCCCGTGAGCGCGCCCTTCCAGCCCGCATGAGCGGCGCCGACCACGCCCGCCTGCGCATCCGCGAACAGGATCGGGCCGCAGTCCGCGGTGGTGACACCGATGCCGAGGCCCGGCACGCGTGTGACGATGGCGTCCGCGCGCGGCGCGTTCTCGCGCGTCCACGGCTCCTCGGCGACGATCACGTCGGGCGAATGGATCTGATAGCAGGTGACGAAGTTGCCGGGCGCGACGCCGAGCGCGGCCGCCATACGGGCGCGGTTCTCGCGCACGTGCTCCTGCGCGTCGTTGGAGCCGATGCCGCCGTTGAGGCTGGCATAGATGCCCTGGGACACGCCGCCCTGGCGCGTGAAGAAGGCGTGGCGGATGCCGGGAAGTGTGAGCGTGTCGGCCTGCAGCATGAGCTTCCTTAATTCGGACTGTCTAATTATCAAATCCGGGCAGCACGCCAAGTCGCGGATCCGCGATCGCCAGCGCCTTGAACAAGGTGCCCATCTGGTCGGGCGCGGTGAGCCGCGTCACGGCGGCGTCGATGTCGCCCTTCTGTTGCGGCGTCGCCTGGGCGCGCAGGCGCTCGGCGCGTTGCGCAAGGCCGATACGCATCAGGAACTCGCCTTGCGGAACGGGACCGTGCGGGCGAGCGCCGGCGCGCGTTGCGACGCGGGCGAGGGCCGCGAAATCCACATGCGCCGTGAGATCGGACTCGCCGGGATCGACCAGCGGATCCGCGAAGCCATGTCGGCGCATGGCCTGTAATGTGTCGCCGGCCGCGCGCTCGGCATGGCCGTAGTCGATCACGAGCGCGGCGCCGCCGTGAGCCACGCGCTGCGCGAGGGCGGCGGCAATCCGTTCGTCACGCCATTCGTAGATCGCGCCCAGTGGTGGGGCGCGGGGCGGGGCGCCGCCGGGGCGGGGGGGCGGG
>JAEYAU010000152.1 GCA_023404705.1 Pseudomonadota bacterium | reverse complement strand
CCCCCCCGCCGCGCGCCCGGCGGGGGGTCCCGGCAGCCGCTTGACCGACAGCGTGATCCGCTCGAGGTCGCCGAGGGCCCAGCGCTCGCGAACTTCGCTCGCTTCCAGAGTCGCGCCGGTCCTGCGCGAGAGGACGGCGCGGCCTGTGTTGGTCCAGACCATCCGCCGCAGCTCGGCGATACGTTCCTCCGAAAGCTCGCCTTCGCGCTTGCGCACGATCGAGATCGCGCGCTCGAGCCGCGGGCCATAGGCGTCGCTGAGGGCTTTCGGATCCACGGACTCGATCCACGTGACCGTGACGGTCTCGGCATCCGCGGCCACGAAGGTCCACAGCGTCCGGGCCTTTACGGCGGTGTCAGCGACCGCGACGTCCCGTTCGGTATCCTCGGTTTGGCCGACGCGAATTTCGACCGCGCTGTCGAACTGCGCGAGGGCGATCAGCTCGGCTTCGGGAATCAGCTCCTCGACCAGCACCAGCTCGTTCGCGGCGAGCCGTTTACGCATCTTGTCGATCAGGCCGTTCATGGGATCGGTGGGCGACTGCGCGATCCGCTTCGCCATGCTCTTCCCGATCTGCGCGGCTTCGACGATTTTCGTCGGCACGCCGCCGAGATCCGCTTCGAGGGTCAGCCGATCCACGCCCCAGAGTGACAGTGTCGTGCGAAAGCCTTCGTTGGCGCGATATTCGGAGCGCGGCGAGGGCAGCGTCGGCACCTCCGCACTCAAGCGCCACTGCACGCGCATCGACTTCGTGTTGCGCGCGACCACCGTCATGGTCTTGTCGAAGGCGCCGTGCACCGTGTAGGCGCCGAGGTCGAGGATGCCGCGACGGTCGCGCGTGACCTCGCGCTCGCTGCGATAGATCACGGCCTCGCCGACCTGCGGCGTATACGGCGCAATCGTAATCTCGTCGCTGGCCATGACAGGCGCGCTCGCGGCGAGCAGAAGAAGCAAGGAAATCCGGAATCGGTGCACAATCGGTTCCCGCGTTGAGAGGCTGCGGGGCTTTGTCGGCACAGCGGCCGTTGCGGTTCAGCGCAGAATGCGCGTTGCGCCTGCCGCATATCCAGGTGCGTTCCAGGCCAAGATCGGCCGCCTCCCGTTCCATGCCGGTGCCGCAAGGCAGCCATGAGGGCGTGCGGAGGGCAACGCCTGTATCCGGTCGGAGTTGAAGATTAGCTCAGGTGAAGACTGGGGGTCCCTTTCAAGGGAGTAGACCCATGACCATTGTCGATCGCGGTGCATCATCGCCCAAGCGCAAGGGCTTCTTCGCCCGCTGGTTCGAGGCCATGGCCGAGTCGCGCATGCGGCACGCCGAGCACGAGATCCATCAGCATCTTCCCGAGGAGGAGCTCGAGGACAGGGATCGTCGGGCCAATGACAGCGGCAAGGCGCACTAGCCCGTGCCCATTCAGCGTGATCCTTCGGCACGCCCGCGGGTGCGCCAGAGGATCAGCGTCGTCCAGCCCTCGAGCGTGATCCGGCGCTCGAGATAGAGGCCCTGAGACCGGTAGGCGGCCAGCGCGGCGCTCGCATGCGCGGGCAGGAGGCCCGAGAGCACGACCCGCGCGCCAGGCGCCAGCAGGCGGCGCATCGGACGCGCGAGCCGCGTGAGCGGTCGCAGCAGGATATTGGCGAAGACGAGATCGTAACGGCCGCGTGCGCGAAAGCGATGCGCGCCAAGCCCCGCCACATGCAGGATCTCGACGCCCGCAGGCACGCGGTTGAGCCGCGCGTTCTCGCGCGCGACCGCGACCGAGCGCGCGTCGATGTCGCTCGCCAGCACGGGCCGGCGAAACACCTTGTGGGCCGCGATCGCGAGCACGCCGGTGCCGGTGCCGACATCGAGCACGCGGCGCGACGCGCGCATCTTGGCGAGCGCATCGAGGGCGATGAGGCAGCCATGCGTGGTGCCGTGATGTCCGGTGCCGAAGGCGAGCGCGGCTTCGATCTCGATGCCGATCCGATTCGCGCGCACGCGTGAGCGGTCGTGCGCGCCGTGCACCAGGAAGCGGCCGGCCTCCACGGGCGTCAGCCCGGCGAGGCTCTTCGCCACCCAGTCCTCGGCCGCGACCGTGTCGAAGACGAGCGCAGCGGCGGCGTCCTCGCCGGCGACCTGCCCGATGAGCGCGCGCACCTGTCCGGTGTCGGGCGGGCTGGAGAAATAGGCCTCCATGCTCCAGGTGCCGTCGGGGCCTTCGAAGGCCGCGACCGCGACGTCGCCGGGTGCAAAGATCTCGGAGAGCGCGTCCGCGACCGCGTTGGCGGTCTTCTCATCACAGACGAGGCGGGCAAGCGCGGTGTGCCGATCAGCAGTACGGTCCATACGGGAAAATACGATAGAGAGGGGGCGCCTAGGCAAGAATTGCCGAGTCATTAACCCGACATTAACCATATCCGAACACCCTCGGTTGTCGACTTTTTCCAACCGCATGGGAGTGCGCTTCATGAACGTGATCGTGGTTGCTTCACGCAAGGGAGGGTCGGGCAAGAGCACATTGACGGCTCATCTCGCTGCACATGCACACAAGGCGACCCGACCCTGTCTGCTGATCGATGCCGACCCCCAGGGGTCGCTGACCCTCTGGCACGGCCTGCGCGGCACCGGCGAGCCGGTGCTCAAGAGCGGCCTGCGCGGCATCGAGAGCATCGTGAAGGCAAACCGCGACACCTACGAATGGGCCTTCGTCGACACCCCGCCGACCATGTCGGCCGCGGTGACCGAGGCGATCCGCTGCGCGACGCTGGTCGTGATCCCGGCGCGCCCCACCGTGTTCGACCTTTCGGCCGTGAAGGAGACGATCGATCTCTGCCGCTCCGTGCGCAAGCCTTACGCGGTGGTGATCAATGCGGCGCCGACGAAGCGCGACGACCACGAGTCGCCGCTCGTGACGGAAGCGCGCGAGGGTCTCGCCAAGCTGCGCGTGCCCGTGTGGGGGGGCCAGATCACCCAGCGGAGCAACTACTCGATCGCGCTCAAGCACGGCGAGGGCGTCAAGGAATTCGACGCGGAGTCGGCTGCCGCCTCCGAGATGGCGCGGTTGTGGTCGGCGATCGAGAAGTCCGTGAAGGCGATCCACGGCGCCAGCGTCGGCAACCCGATGCACAAGCGCGCGGCCTGATGAAATCAAGCCGGGTCACCTCTCGCGGGGCTGCCGAGAGTGGTGACCGGGCGGCTCCCAACGATCACGCATGTCGGATTTCCGACTTGCCGCAAGACGGCGACGCGATGACGCGCGTCGAATACGGGGGATGGTGCCGGAGCGGAAATCCGGCCGTTGTGGCCCGCGGCGCATGACGCGGGCCTCCCCTGAATGCTGATCGGCCTCGCCGTGATGCGATCGCGTATTTTCGCGCGCGATCGACGCAGCAGGGCGCGCGGATTCGGTGAATCACTTGAAATGCCTTTCGGCCCCGCTGGTTCCTGAAGAGTGGAACCGGCGTGCTCGGGCTTGGTTATCAGCGCAGCGGAGGGATCCACATGCAACAGGAGAGCCTTCCATGTGCGATTACAGCCTGCAATTCGTAGCCTCGCGACCAGCTCAGGTCGGCGACAAGCTCGTCTCCACGGGCTTCAGCCAGACCATCAGCCGCGGCTTCGCCTCGGTCGAAGACGCCAACACGGCGGTGTGCCTGCTTCCCGGCACCGAGATCGCGTTCGAGGACGAGGTCGAGTACGAGAACTATCTCGGCTACGCCAATCAGAAGGTCGGCGCCAAGGTGGCGCGCTTCCGTCAGATCGACACGCATCTGCCGAACGTGCACCACGACGCGCTCGAATTCCCGAACGGCGAGGTCGTGCTGCTCACGCGCTTGAAGGAAGGTCAGCACGCGACCGTGCTGCAGCTGCCGCCGGCCCCGCGCAGCGACGAGGAAATCGAAGCGCAGAAGCGGATTGCGGTGGTCGCCTGACGTTCGTCCTGCCGGCCTCGACAGCGTGTCGGAGCAGCAGCTATCAGACTCTGTGCAACCGTTTGCTCATGGGCTGATCGTGATGCATGCGCGTTGCGCGACGCACACAGGATGGTTCGTGATGTTTCGCGGGCCGTTCGAGGGCTCTCGAAATGCAACGGGCGCTCACCCGCGAGAGTGAGCGCCCGGTCGAGAGTGTCGAATGCAACAGACGCCAGCGTGGGGGCGCTGCGTCCGTCGCGTCACCGCACCTTCAGGTTCTCGGCGGACGATTTGCCGCGGTTGGTGACGATCTCATACTCGATCTGCTGGCCTTCATTCAGCGAGCTCAATCCGGCCCGCTCCACGGCCGAGATATGGACGAACACGTCCTTTCCGCCGCCTTGCGGCTGGATAAAGCCGTAACCTTTCGTCGGATTGAACCACTTCACAGTTCCAGTCGGCATCATGATCTCCAGGGGGATGTAAGACGGCGGAACGCCGAGAACCTGCCCTGTCTCGCGGTTCGGCGCAAGCCACTCGTGAGGCGCGGAATCGCATGGGTGGCGCGAGATCTTGCGCGCAGGCGCGGCGAATCCGTGACCGCGAGCCGGCCGATTCTTTATTCAAATTGCTGATCGTGGGCGGTGCGCGGAACCCCTCGGAGCCGCATCGGTTGGCCCAAAGAGGCTCGGCGACCAGAGTCGCCAAATCAGAGCCGTGGAGTCCGCCATCGAGACTCCACAACCGGGAGAACCGTAATGCCACGACGAGACCGGGCGTCCGAGCGACGTCCCACCCCCATGCGCGAGCAGTATGCCAACATGCCTGACGTGATCGGCAGCGATCAGCCGGCCCTGCCGTCCGAGACGGGCCGCGAAGAGGGCCTGGCCGAAGACGAGACGATGAGCGATTTCGAGGCCGAGGTGACCTCGCATCCGCTCGGCGGACGGCCGCGCAGCGACATCACGGGCGACCTCGAGCCCGGGTCCACCAACGAGACCGTCGACGGGCTCGACGAGACCGAGGATGCGGTGCGTCGCGCCGCGGAGGACCGGCCGCTCGGGCAGCGCCGTCGCGATTAGCGCCGCTCAATCAGAGCGGCTCAATCCCAGGGGAAGGGCCGCGGATAGCGCGGCCGCTCGTATGGGTCGTAATACGGGCGGCCGTAGGCATCGTAGCGCGGCCGTCCATACGGATCATAACGCGGCCGTTCGTAGGGATCCTCGACCACCTGCCGCCCGTCGATCTGTCGCGCTTCGGGCGAGACCCCCAAAGGTGCACCGGCCGTGCGATCGCCCGTGCGCAGTCCGCGCTGCGGAACGGCCGACACGTCGTCGGGCGCGCTCCGCGGCGCGTTGCGGCGTGCAACGGCGGGCGCGGGAGTCTCACCCGTGACGACCACCGTGGTTTTCAGCACACCGTCGTCCTCGACGAGATTGAACAGCTTGGCCGCATGATCCGGATGAAGGCGCACGCAGCCAGCGGAGGCCGGCGTGCCGATCTTCTTCACCTCATAGGAGCCATGGATCGCGTGCCCCTTCTCGGTGAAGAAGATCGAGAAGGGCATCGGCGCGTCGTCCCATTCCTTGGAGAAATGGTCGCGCTCCATGCGGAAGGCGCGGAAGCGGCCGTTGGGAGTCTCGCGGCCCTGCCGGCCGGTGGAGACGGGCCAGCGATAGAGAAGCGCGCCGTCCTTTGCGACGGTCATCTGCTGCGCGGACTTGTCGATCGTGACCAGGATGGCGGCTGTCGCGGGCGAGCCGAGGAAGAGCAGGGCGGCGAAGGCGAGCACAAACACATGACCCATGGAGGAACTCGATGCATGAGGGACGCTCAACAAGTGCGCAAAGCTACGGTGGGTTCCCGCGCCGAAATGTGGCGGGTCACGTCAAAGTTATCGCGGCGCCCTGCGCCACGACTCGTGGATGAGCAGCATCCTATTTCGCCCCAGTTTCTTCGCTTCAGCGGGAGGCCAGTACCGCAGACGCCGGAACGGGGAGTCGCAGTGCCGCGTTAAACCCGGGCGTTCCATGAGGAGAACAAGCATGAATGCGAAACTGATTTCGGCCGCCGCGGCGGCAGCACTGGTGTTCGGAATGACAGGCGGCGCGTTGGCGCAAACGACGAAGGGAAATTCGTCCGCTCCGGGGCAGCAGTACAACGCGAATGACAAGATGCAGAAGGGCAATCACCCTGGTGCCTCCGGATATGCACCGGGACAGCAGTTCAATGATGCCAAGAAGGCCGAGAAGAACAACATGCCGGGCGCGTCGGGTTACGCGCCGGGGCATCAGAAAGGCACGACCGGTTCAGCAAAGTAATGCGGCTCGCATGAACCGCAGGGGCTCGGCCTTCGGCCGGGCCCTTTTCATTCCGGCGCGGCCGTGAACCCCTTCCGCTTCAGTCGCACGATCGCGAGATCGAGCGCGGAGAGGAACGTCGAGCGGTCGCGCGGCGAGAACGGCCTTGGGCCGCCCGTCGTCTCGCCGGCGCTGCGCAGCGAGTCCATCAGGTTGCGCGTCGCGAGCGCCATGCCGATCGAGCTTTCGCTGAACGGTTTTCCGTTCGGCGCGATCGCGGTGGCGCCGGCCTTCACGGCGCGGCTCGCGAGCGGCACGTCGGCCGTGATGACGATGTCGGCTTCGGTCGCGCGCGTCGCGATCCAATCATCCGCAACATCCGGGCCCGCGGGCACGAGCTCGCGCACGATGAACGGCGCGCGTGGCACCGCGATCGGCCGGTTGCTGACGACGATCACCTTCACGCCGTGGCGCTCGGCCACGCGATAGACCTCCTCCTTCACGGGGCAGGCATCGGCATCGACGAAGATTGTGATCGGACGGGGGGCGGTCACTCGCATCCTCGCGGGTGATTCCAGGAAAGCAGGGCGAATACCCAGGTTTCCGTCTACTTTTCAGCAATCATAAGTGCGAAAAGCGACTTAAAGGCCGCAAAACCCAGGCGTTTGCGGCTCTCCGGGGCGGCTTCATGCCCCAAAATAGTAGTGAATCGGCGCATTCTGGCAACACCTGCGGGAAAAATTACGAAATCCGAAAGGGGCCGGGCGCAAGATGCTTGAACGAGCGGTTCTACCGCGCCCTAATACTGGCAGGCGTCACAAACAGGGGGGACCTGTCGATGCGCCTTCTTATGGTGAGCGTGCTTGCAGCGTTCTGCGGGATGTTGGCTCAGCCCGCATCGGCCGTCTCGGTCTACGACCAGGAGGTCAAGGAAGTCGAAGAGCCCGTGCCGCAGCGTGACATCGCGGCGGAGACGGAGCTCTATTGCCTGACCCTCGGGCTCTACTTCGAGGGTGGCTCCATCGGCGAGCCCGAAGAGGGACTGCGCCACATCGCCCGCGTCATCGTCGAGCGTGCCAACTCCAACCGCCAGATCTGGGGCGGCTCCACCATCTGCGGCGTCGTCTTCTACGAGCGCATGGGCGTGTGCCAGTTCTCGTTCGCGTGCCTGCCGAAGGCGCAGCGCACGCCGCGGCGCAATCATCTCTGGCGCTTCTCGGCCGAGATCGCGCGCGATGCGCTTGAAGGCCAGAACCACGGCCCGCCCGAGATGATCCGCTACTACATGAATGCCGAATACACGCCGCTGAAGAACCAGTGCCGCTTCCAGAAGGAGTTCGTCCCAGTCGTGAAGGCCGGACGCCACGAGTTCTTCCGCGAGCCGACCAGCCTCGAGCGGCGCCAGCTCATGCGCAGCGAGCCCGAGGCCTGCCAGCGTTACCAGGCCTTCCTCGAGGAGCAGAAGCGCAAGGCGCTCGCCAAGAAGTTCGCGAAGAAGAAGGGCAAGGGCAAGGTCGTCGCGAAGGCCGGCAAGAGCGCCAAGGGCAAGGTCGCTCAGGCGAAGAAGTTCACGATCAAGAAGGTGCTGGCGAAGAAGAAGCCGACGACCAAGATGGCGAAGCAGTAAGCCTCGCCCGGCTTCTTGCGCAGCGAAGTTCTACCTGATGCCCGGCCTCGTGCCGGGCATCGGCATTTTGAGAGCTCACGCGGGCTCCCCGGCGCTTGTGTCGAGCGGCCGCATGACGGCGTCCATCTGGATCTGCATCTCGGCGCGCTCCATCGCCATCGCGACGCTGCAGGCGATCTCCTCGACGTGCAGCTCGTCGACGAGCTGGTCCACCTCCGCCAGAAAACCATCCCAACGCTGGTCGGCCAGGGCGTCGGCTCCGCCTCTGAGCACGGCGAAAGCCTTGCGCACATCCGCGAGCAGCGTGTCGACAGACGAGATCACTCCCAGCACTTTCTGCTGCGTGTCGGTGCGCAGCATCACCTCGTCCGATAAAGCCTTTAATTCTGCAAAGCGCGCCGTGAGGGCATCGATCTCCTCTGCATAGATGCGCTGCATCTCGGACTGCTGCTTTCCGGCCCGCGCATCCTCCAGCAAGCGCCGCAGCATGGCCGGAATGGCCAGGTGCTCGACGTTGGCCGTCACCTGCTCGACCAGATTGAAGAGCTTCTGCACGCCGGTCGCGCGCCGGTGCAACAGGTCCGCGATCGCGACCCCGGCCTGGCGCTCGGCCGCAATCACCTGGCGACGCGTCTCGAGGAGCTGGCGGCGCAACCAGATGATGGTGATGAGCGCGGCGCCGACCGCGAGCAGGCCCGAGACGAGCTCCTGCCATTCCTTCAGGCAGGAAAGCACCGACATGGGCGGCTCCTTGCAGAGCCCCATCGCGCTCGGCACCTGCAGCCCGGCCATGAGCGGCAGCGCGGTGGCGACCACCACGACCCCGATCATGGCCACTGGAAAGCCCGCGCCCCGCATGCCCGGAAGCCTGCGCCCGCAGTCGGGCTTTGTCGAGCCTCAGGGGCGCACCGGCGTCGGCACGCCTGCGCGACGGGCCCGCGGCTCAGACCCGCTCGACGAAGCTGTCCACGACACGCTTCTCGCCGGCGCGGTCGAATTGGATGGTGAGCTTGTTGCCGTCGACATGCGTGACGTTGCCGTTGCCGAACTTCTGATGAAACACGCGATCGCCGACCGCGAAACTCGAGGAGCCCGACGATTTCGCGACCAGCTCGCCCTCGATGGTGATCGGGCCACGGCGCGGCGCACGCGGAGGCGGGCTCAGGCGCGGTGGCTGCACGAACGGGTCGTGGTCCTGGCTCGCCATGTCGTCGGCTTCGTATTCGGTCTCCGGCTCGTCGAACTTGCGCCCGCGGCGCGCCTGCGCGCGCTGCCAGCCGGGCGTGGTGTAGTTCGATGCATAGGTGTCCATCTGATCGAAGCGCGAGGCCGCGTAGCCCGAGAAGCCAAAGCTGCCCTTCGCCTCGGTCACCTCGACATTCGCGGCCGGCAGCTCGTCGAGGAAGCGCGAGGGCACGTTCGACTGCCAGAGCCCGTGCACGCGGCGATTGGTAGCGAAGTAGACGTAAGCGCGGCGGCGCGCACGCGTGAGGCCGACATGGGCGAGGCGTCGCTCCTCCTCGAGGCCGGCGCGGCCCTGCTCGTCGAGGGCGCGCTGGTGCGGGAACAGGCCTTCCTCCCAGCCGGGCAGGAACACGGTGTTGAACTCGAGGCCCTTGGAGGAGTGCAGCGTCATGATGCTGACCGCGTCGGCATCGGCGCCGCCTTCGGCGTCCATCACCAGGCTGACATGCTCGAGGAAGCCCTGCAGGTTCTCGAACTCCTGCATGGAGCGCACGAGCTCCTTCAGGTTCTCGAGCCGGCCCGCGGCGTCCGCCGAGCGGTCCTTCTGCCACATCTCGGTGTAGCCGGACTCGTCGAGCACGATCTCGGCGAGCTCGCTGTGCGGGATGTGATCGCGCTGGCCGCGCCAGCGGTCGAACATCGCGATCACGTCGCGCAGCGCGCCGCGCGGCTTCGGCTTGAGCTCGTCGGTCTCGACCACTGCGCGTGACGCGTCCATCAGCGAGACGCGGCGCGCGCGGCCGTGATCGTGCAGGAGCTTGAGCGTGGCGTCGCCGAGGCCGCGCTTCGGCGTGTTGACGATGCGCTCGAAGGCCAAGTCGTCGGCCGGCTGGTTGACGAGCCGCAGATAGGCGAGCGCGTCGCGGATCTCGGCGCGCTCGTAGAAGCGTGGGCCGCCGATCACGCGATAGGGCAGGCCGAGGGTGACGAAACGGTCCTCGAACTCGCGCATCTGGAACGAGGCGCGCACCAGGATCGCGATGTCGTTGAGCCTTGTGCCCTGCTTCTGCAGGTCCTCGATCTCCTCGCCGATGCTGCGCGCTTCCTCCTCGGAGTCCCAGGCGCAGGTCACCGTGACTTTTTCGCCCGGCTCGTCCTCGGTGCGCAGCGTCTTGCCGAGCCGGCCCTCGTTGTGGGCGATGAGGTGCGAGGCGGCCGCGAGGATATGGGCGGTCGAGCGATAATTGCGCTCGAGGCGGATGATCTGCGCGCCCGGGAAGTCGTGCTCGAAGCGCAGAATGTTGTCGACCTCGGCGCCGCGCCAGCCATAGATCGACTGGTCGTCGTCGCCGACGCAGCAGATGTTCTGGCTGCTGTTGCCTTCGCCCTTCTGTGCGATCAGGCGCAGCCAGAGATACTGCGCGACGTTCGTGTCCTGATACTCGTCGACGAGGATGAACTTGAAGCGGTTCTGGTAGATGCGCAGCACCTCGGCGTGCTCGCGGAAGAGACGGATGTTCTCGAGCAGGAGATCGCCGAAATCGGCCGCGTTGAGCACCTTGAGGCGCTCCTGATAGGCCGTGTAGAGCGCGAGCCCGCGGCCCGAGGCGAAGCTCGCGGCTTCGCCGGGCGGCACCTTGTCCGGCGTGAGGCCCCGGTTCTTCCAGCCGTCGATCAGGGTCGCGAGCACGCGCGCGGGCCAGCGCTTCTCGTCGATGTTCTCGGCCTCGATCAGCTGCCGCATCAGGCGGATCTGGTCGTCGGTGTCGAGGATCGTGAAGTCGGGCTTGAGGCCGACCAGCTCGGCGTGGCGGCGCAGGATCTTGACGCCGATCGAGTGGAAGGTGCCGAGCCAGGGCATGCCCTCGACGACCTCACCGACCATGTGGGCGATGCGCTCCTTCATCTCGCGCGCAGCCTTGTTGGTGAAGGTCACGCTGAGAATCTCGGACGCCCGCGCTCTGCCGAGGCTGAGGATGTGGGCGATGCGCGTCGTCAGCACGCGCGTCTTGCCGGTGCCCGCGCCGGCCAGCACCAGCACCGGGCCGTCGAGGGTCTCGACCGCGAGGCGCTGCTCCGGATTGAGCCCCTCAAGGTACGGCGTCGCCACCGCGGCGCGCGCACGGGCCGCGATGCCGCCAGGAGCGGGGCCGGAATGGCCCGGAGGAGAATGACGCAAGGGATCGGCCACGAGGGTCTCGACGATTCCGGTTCAGAAGGAAAATGGCATCGCGGGCCCGGTTTGGCGAGGGCTGGGCAAGCCCTGATGCTCGCCCGCGGCGCGGCCCGAGGATCCGTCCACAGGCTTGAATCAACTCAGGATGCGGGCGTCAACCAGCGCCGCGCACTGCTTGCCCCAAGGTCGGGCTACTTGCAGGGCATCTCGATGTGCCGGCCGGCGGCCTCCGGGCGCGGCAGCATGGCGTGCGCCTTCTTCATCTGGTCGAGGCGCGCCATGACGTCGGACGGGAAGGGTGCGGTCTTCTTCAGGTCCACGTCCACATGCAAGGCCATGTTCTCCGAGGTGGCCGAGACCCAGCCCTCGCTGGCATGGAACAGCTGCTCGAAGTAGTGCAACCGCTTGTCGTCGAAATCGAGCAGCTGGAAGGTGACGCGCACCGGGTCGCCGGCATGCAGTTCGCGCAGGTAGCGGACATGCACTTCCGCCGTGAAACTCGAGCGGCGGCGCTTCGCCACGTAATGCTCGCCGATGCCCATGAGATCATAGGCCTCGTCCACCGCGCGATCGAACAGGACGTTGTAGTAGGCCATGTTGAGATGGCCGTTGTAGTCGATCCAGCCCTTCTCGACCCGCATCACCGAGGAGACGAAGGGGGCGAAGAACAAGGGGTGGTCGAGATCGGTACGATCCAGCATGGCAACATCCCGGCGCGAAGCGATCATGCCAGATTCTGACGATGAATGTTGAGGATTCTTGGGCATGGGGCGCATGTTCCGCGCGAATACATGGATCCCCCGCTTGGTTCGATCCGCGATTTGCTTTGCGACAATTTTCTCGACTGAACCTCGTGCCTCCCGGGGCGGAACATGCTCTAACGGGCTCGGAGACGTGACCACGGGATCAGCATGATGACTTTGGCGGCGCAGCAAACGATGAGTGGACAGAAGGAGCGGCGCGATCCGGGCGCCGTGCAGGCGGCGATCGCGGCGCTGACGCGGCAGTTCGGCAACCGGGTCGTGACCTCGCAGGCGGTGCGGGAGCAGCACGGGAACACGCTGACCTGGATCCCGAACCAGCCGCCCGACGCAGTGGTATTCCCGCAGTCGGCCGATGATGTGCAGGAGATCGTGAAAATCTGCGCGGCGCACCGGACACCGGTCATCCCGTTCGGAACCGGAACCTCGCTCGAGGGCCATATCAACGCGCCGTTCGGCGGGGTGTCGGTCGACTTCCGCGACATGAACCGGATCCTCGCGGTGCATGCCGAGGATCTCGACTGCGTCATCGAGCCGGGCGTCACGCGCAAGCAGCTCAACGAATATCTGCGCGACCAGGGCCTGTTCTTCCCGATCGATCCGGGCGCCGATGCCTCGCTGGGCGGCATGGCGGCGACCCGCGCGTCGGGCACCAATGCGGTGCGCTACGGCACCATGAAGGACAATGTGCTGGCGCTGACCGCGGTGCTCGCCAATGGCGAGGTGATCACCACGGCGCGGCGCGCCAAGAAGTCCTCGGCGGGCTACGACCTGACGCGGCTGCTGGTCGGCTCGGAGGGCACGCTCGGCGTCATCACCTCGCTGACTCTGAAGCTGCACGGCATTCCGGAAGCGATCGCGGCCGGCGTCTGCCCCTTCCCGAGCGTTGGCGCGGCCTGTGACACAACGATTGCGGTGATCCAGTCCGGCATTCCGGTGGCGCGCATCGAGCTCGTCGACGAGCTGCAGATGAAGGCTTCCAATGCCTATTCGAAACTAACCCTGCCCGAGACGCCGGCGCTGTTCGTCGAATTCCACGGCAGCGAAGCCGGCGTCGCCGAGCAGTCGGCGCGCTTCGGCGAGATCGCCAAGGAGTTCGGCGGCGGTCCGTTCAATTGGGCCACCCAGGCGGAGGACCGCTCGCGACTCTGGCAGGCGCGCCACGATGCCTATTGGGCGGCGCGGGGCTTGCGGCCGGGCGCGCAGGCGCTCGCGACCGACGTGTGCGTGCCGATCTCGCGGCTCGCCGAATGCGTCACCGAGACGCAGCGGGACATCGCCGAGAGCGGCGTGATGGCGCCGATCGTCGGTCATGTCGGCGACGGCAATTTCCACCTCTCGCTGCTGGTCGACATGGACTCCGAGGAGGAGATCGCCCGCGCCAAGGCCTTCGTCGGCCGACTCACGGAACGCGCGCTCGCCATGGAGGGAACCTGCACGGGCGAGCACGGAGTCGGCCAGGGCAAGATGAAATATCTCAGCCTCGAGCACGGCGCCGCGACGCTCGCCGCGATGCGCGCCGTCAAGCAGGCGCTCGACCCGCAGAACATCATGAATCCCGGAAAGTCCGTAGATTTTTAGGGATGGAGCAATCGCGGGCCGAACGACATATATTCGCCGATATGGCGAGGCCTAGCTGCGCTCGGGCTGACCTATCGGGGGTCACGAGACAGCGGCAACGCCTGACCGGGTGAACGGCCGCGGAGCGCGCAGTGCAGGCAACACTGCTGGGAGTGGGGATCGCGATCATCCTGGCGCTGGTAGCGGCGCTGGTCGGGCCCCATTTCGTCGACTGGACCGAATATCGATCCTACTTCGAGGCCGAGGCGACTCGGCTCGTCGGCGCGCCCGTGCGCATTGCGGGACCGATCGACCTGCGCATCCTGCCGACGCCGAGCCTGAAGCTTTCCCAGATCGAGGTGGGTTCGAACGAGCCGCAGGTCGCGGCGCGCGAGCTGCACATGGAAGCCGCCCTGGGCGCGCTCGTGCGTGGCGAGGTGCGGGCGGCCGAGCTGCGCATCGTCGGGCCGGAGGTGCGGCTGGGTCTCGGCGAGGACGGACGCCTCGCGTGGCCGAGCGCGAGCATCGGCTTCAGCCCGGAGCGGCTCACCGTCGAGCGCGTCGCGATCGAGGACGGGCGCGTGCTCCTTGCCGATGCTGCGAGCGGCACCGACATCGAGCTCGAGCGGTTCTGGTTCACGGGCGAGCTGCGCTCGCTGCTGGGCCCCGTGAAGGGCGAGGGCGGCTTCACGAGCGCTGGCGAGCGCTTCGGCTACCGCATCACGGGCAGCCGGGTCGGCGACGACGGCACCATGAAGGTGCGCCTCGGGATCGATCCGGGCGACCGGCCGCTGTCGCTCGAAGCGGATGGCGTGGTGAGCCTGGACGGGCAGGCGCCGCGTTTCGAAGGCACGTTCACCATGGCGCGCCCGGCCGGGATCGCGCTGCCGAGCGGCGGCGGCATCGCCAGCACGCCGTGGCGCGCGACCAGCCGCCTGACCGCGACGCCGAAGCGCGCGCTGCTGGAAGAGATCGAGTATCAGTACGGCCCCGACGAGCGCGCCCTCAAGCTCGGCGGCACCGCCGAGATTCTCTTCGGCCGCTTCCCCCGCGCCGAAGGAATTCTCACGGCGCGCCAGGTCGATCTCGATCACACGCTCACCCTGCCGGACGCGAGCCGCAACCTGCCGCTCGCCGCGGTGAGGAGCCTGATCCAGCCGTTCGGCTCGACCTACCGGCCTTCGATGCCGGTGAAGCTCGGCATCGGCGTCGACACCGTGACGCTCGCGGGCGGCACGCTGCTCGGGGTGCGCGGCGACATCCGGACCGCGGCCGACGGATGGGAGCTCGAGACGTTCGAATTCCGCGCGCCCGGTTTCGCGCAGGTGCGCATGAGCGGGCACGTGGCGCTCGCGGGCGACAACGTTACCTTCAAGGGACCGATCCAGATCGAGGCCACCGATCCGAAGGCTTTCGTCGCCTGGCTCGACGGCCGCACGGGTGCGGCGCCGATCATCGCGGGGCCGCTCAAGGCCGGTGGCGCCATGACGATCGGCGCGCAGGAGATCGCGGTCGATCGGCTCAAGGTCGAAGTGGACCGCAAGACGATCGAGGGCCGGCTCGCCTATGCGTGGGCGAATGCCGGGCGGCCCCCGCGGCTCGACGCGGAACTGAAGGCGGCCGAGCTCGACGTCGACGCGCTCATCGGCTTCGCGCGCAATGCGCTCGCGGGCACCGGCTTCGAGTGGCCGGGCGAGATCGCTCTCGCGGCCGAGGTCAATCGCGCCACCATTGCGGGCTACGAGGCGAAGGGCGTGAGCGCCAAGCTCAAGCTCGACCGGAACGGCCTCGCGATCGATCGCGCGCGCGTCGCGGATCTCGGGCAGGCGAGCTTCGACCTCAATGGCCGGATCGACGGGCCGCTGGCGACGCCGCGCGGCAGCCTCACGCTCGATATCGACGGCCGCAATCTCGACGCGGCCGTGGACGTTCTCGCGAAATTCGCGCCGGAGCTGGGCGAGCGCGTGCGCAAGACAGCCTCGCGCATCGTGCCGGTGCGCCTGCGCACGACGCTGCAGGTCGAGGAGGCGCAAGCGGGCGCCGCCGGTCCCAGCGCGGCGCGGCTCGCGTTGACGGGCAGCGCCAAGGGCGCGCGCGTGCGGCTCAATGCCGATGCGACCGGCGACGCCGCGACCCGCGCGCTACCGGCCCTGCGCCTCGACGGCGAGATCGCGCATGACGACGGCGGCGTGCTGGTCGCATTGCTGGGCCTCGACCACACGGTCGCGGTCGACCGTAAGCCCGGTAACTTCCGGTTCACGGCGCGCGGCCCGGCGAGCGGCGACATGGCGGTGGAGGCGCGGCTTGCAGCCGGCGGGCTCGATGCGACCGCGAGCGGCACGATGCGGCTCACCGACAATGTCACGGCGAAGCTCGATATCACGTGGCGCGCGGCCGATGTCAGCCCGTTCGCACGCGGCTATGCGCCGGCCGCCGCGGGGCCGCTGCCGGTCGGCGTGCGCATGCGTGTCGCCGCGACGGCGTCCGATGTCTCGCTCGAGGATCTTTCGGGCACGGTGGGCGACACGCCGCTGCGCGGCAGGCTCAAGCTCGCGCGCGACGGGTCGAGCCTCGAGGGGCAGCTCGACCTCGACACGCTCGACGGCTCGGCGCTGATCGGCGTGCTGGCGGGGGCGCCGCGCGTCGGCGCGAAACGCGAGACCTGGTCGGCCGAGCCCTTCGGCGAGGGCATGTTCGGCCGGCTGCAGGGACGCCTCGGCTTCCGTGTCGGCAAATCGGCGCTCTGGCCGCTGTCGAGCGTGCGACAGCTGAGCGGCACGCTGCGCCTGGCGCCGGGCGAGATCGCGCTCGAGGATCTCAAGGGCGCGGTGGATGAAGGCCGGCTCACCGGCGAGCTCACGCTGCAGCGGCGCGAGGGCCTCGACGTGCGCGGCCGCCTCGAACTCGCCGATGTGGATGCCGCCACGCTGCTGCCCGACAGCGGGCGCTCGGCCGTGACGGGCCGCGTGTCGCTGCAGGTGCAGGGCGAGGCGAACGGTCTCAGTCCCGCGGCGCTGGTCGGATCGCTGCGCGGTTCCGGCACGATCACGGCGGTCGACAGCGAGCTCGCGGGTCTCAATCCGAAGGCCTTCGAGTCGGTCACGCAAGCCGTCGACAAAGGGCTCACGATCGACAGCGCGCGCTTGCGCGATGTGGTGACCACACTGCTCGACGGCGGCCGGCTGTCGGTGCCGCGCATCGACGCGGCCTTCACGATCAATGGCGGCTATGTCCGGCTCGGCAATACGGTGGTGAAAGGCCGCGGCGCCGACCTTATGATGTCGGGCAACGCCAACCTGAACGATACCAGCGTCGAGGCGCGTTTCGTCCTCTCGGGCGCGCAGAGCACCGAGAGCGCGGTGCGGCCCGACGTGTTCGTCACGCTGAAGGGACCCGCGCAGGCGCCGAAGCGCACGATCGACGTGGCCGCCCTGTCGGGCTGGCTGATGCTGCGCTCGATCGAGCGCCAAGCGAAGCAGCTGGAGGCGATCGAGGCGGAGCGGCGCGAAGCCACTGGCGTCGGCTCGGTCCGGCCCGCACAGGCCGCGGCGCCGAATCCGGCTGCGACCGATGCGGCGCCCGAGACGCGCGAGAAGCCGCGGCCCGTGATC
>JAEYAU010000141.1 GCA_023404705.1 Pseudomonadota bacterium | reverse complement strand
GCCGCAGGAGGCGGCGGAGCCGGCGGCTTGGCGGCCGGCGGCGGGCCCTTCTTCTGTTGCTGCTGCTGCTCGGGCGTCGGCTGGCCGGTCGGCCCGGTCGCTTGCGCGATCCTGATCGTGGCGGACTGCGCCGCGGCCGGTTCGACACCCTGGAGCAGGGCGACCGACGACAGGATCGTGCCGGCCAGAAGCAGGTTTCTCGTGCTCATGATGGATCGCTCGTTGGTGCTGGGCATTGATTGGAATGAGACGACTTGTGGGATGAAGCAGACCTGAATGAAGACCATGTCCCCGGTTCATGCGCCGGGCGGCGCATGGTTTCGCATCCGTGCGCGTCCCCACGGCGCGCGAACCGATCATCGCGATGCTGGTCCGGAATAATGGCGATGCTGTGAGGCCCTCCTCCTCACGGGCCGCGCGAACCGCGCGACCCACTCACTCGAACACACAGATGTCTGTGGTTACATCGCAACCTTGCGATTGTCGCCGAGGTCCGGCCGCGTGCCGGTTGCGGCGGCGGCCGCCATCTTGATGTAGCTCACCACGGTGCCGGGGCTGTCCCAGTATTCGGCGTCGTTGGGCGTCACCTTCAGCACGCGGATGTTGGGATCCTCGGCCGACTCCCACCAGGCTTTCGCGGGCGTCGAGAACAGCTCGCGGATCTTGGCGCGGTCGTTCGACACCGCGGCCTGGCCCGTCAGCGAGACGTATTTCTGGGCGCTCGCGTCCGCGAAGGCGAGGCACACGTTCGGAAATCGTTGGATCTCGTCGTCCTTGTGGCGGCGCACGTCGGTGAGGAAATAGACCGCGTTCTCCTGCCGCCGCACATAGGCGCCCATCGGGCGCGAACGGATCTGCTCGCCGTCGCGGGTGCCGAGCATGCAGATCGAGATCTTCTCCATCAGCGCCCAAACGCGATCCGTATCGTCGGCCATGTGCACGCACTCCAATTTCGGGGTCACGAGACAACGGCGGGCCTGCCACTCGGTTCCGCTGCGGCGGGGCGATATTTCGACCGAGGCGCCGGCCCTCGAAAAGTCGCCGCAACAGGCCTATTTTCGTCGGAGGAAGAGGGCCTCGCTATGCTCTGGTCAGTCAATATCGGCACGATCGCGGGCACCGCGGTCCGCATCCACCTCACGTTCCTGCTGTTTCTGGTGTGGATCTTCGTCGCGAGCTGGTCGCAGGGCGGGCCGCAGGCGGCCTGGAGTGGGCTCGTCTTCATGCTGCTCCTGTTCCTCTGCGTGCTGCTGCACGAGTTCGGCCACATCTTCGCGGCGCGCCGGTTCGGCGTCGCGACGCCCGACGTGACGCTGCTCCCGATCGGCGGCGTCGCGCGCCTCGAGCGCATCCCCGAGAAGCCGAGCGAGGAATTCCTGGTCGCCATCGCGGGCCCGGCCGTCAACGTCGTGATCGCGCTCATCCTGATGGTGTTCGGCGCCAGCATCGGCACGCAGTCGCTCGCCGCGATGGACAGCCAGCAGGTCTCGATGCTCGACAAGCTCGCCTCGGTGAACCTGTTTCTCGCCGCCTTCAACATGATTCCGGCCTTCCCGATGGACGGCGGGCGCGTGCTGCGCGCGCTGCTCTCGATCCGGCTCGGGCATCTGCGCGCCACCGAGGTGGCGGCCACCATCGGCCAGTTCTTCGCCTTCGTGCTCGGCTTCCTCGGGCTGTTCGGCAACCCGCTGCTGATCTTCATCGCGATCTTCGTCTATCTCGCGGCCTCCTCGGAGGCGCAGCTCGTCTCGATCCGCGCCATGTCGCGCGACGTGCCGGTGAGCGCCGCGATGATCACGCAATACGCGACGCTCGCACCCGAAGCGCATATCGACGAGGCGATCGACACGCTGCTGCGCACCAGCCAGCGCGACTTCCCGGTTGTCGACGCCGGGACCCGCATGATCGGCCTGCTCGGCCGCGACGAGATGATCCGCGCGCTCAAGCAACTCGGCCCCGACGCCCGCGTCGCCGACGCCATGCAGGCGAACCCGCCGACCATCGGCGCGCGCGCCTGGCTCGAGGAGGCGTTCCGGCTGCTGCAGGAGAAGCAGGCGCCCGCGATCGGCGTCGTCGATGTCACGGGCCGGCTCGTCGGGCTCGTCTCGTCGGAGACCATCGCCGAGATGCTGATGGTGCGCGAGGCGCTGCCGAGCGGCGTGCGCTTCGGCCCCTGGGGCCGGCGGCCGGCGGGCGTCTGACGCGCACAACCGCTCTCGCTTTCTGGTTGTTTTTCAACGCGAATACGCCTACATTGCGGAGCAACACGCGGGGGGCGTCATGCGCTTCAAATCCAAGGTCCAGGGCGGCTACCAGGTCTTCGCGGTCAGCGGCACCAACACGATCTCGTTCGCGATCGATCCGCGCAGCGCCAACACCAAGGGGCTGCTCGGCTTCGCGGTCGAGCGCATCGATCCGACCGAGAACGAGCAGTTCTTCGCCTTCGGCTTCAAGGTCTTTCCCTCGATCATTCCCGAGCCCGACGAGAAGACCACGGTGCGCACCAGCGATCATCCGGTGCAGAGCTTCCTGTGGGACGACTTCACGGGCAAGCCGGACCGCCCCTACACCTACATCTTCCACCCCCTCAAGGGCACACCGAAGAACCTCGACCGCAGCGCGACGCCGATCGAGATCGAGGTGCGCACCGAGCCGCTGTTCTCGACATTCGCGCATGACATCTTCTTCAATCGTGGCGTTGCCAGCAGCCAGGCCTATACGCGCAAGTTCGGCAACCAGTCGCCCGGTCAATTGGACAAGACCTCGCCGAAGAAGGCCGCGGAGGCCCGGCAGTGGCTGAGCCGCGATCTCGACGAGGCGATGCTCAAGTTCATCGCCAACGCGCGCAAGGGCGACACGCTGCTCTGCTGCTTCTATGAATTCCGCTACCGGCCGGTCGCTCAGGCGCTGCGCGACGCGATCAAGCGCAAGGTCGACGTGCAATTGATCGTCGATGCCAAGAACAACGGCACGAAGAAGACCAAGACCAAGAAGGCCAAGGCGCCGTTCCCGCGCCAGGACAATCTGGCGCTGATCAAGGACGTCGGCATCCCGAGCGAGCGCGTCATCCGCCGCGAGGCCAAGAAGAGCAACATCCAGCACAACAAGTTCATGGTGCTGCTGAAGGGCAAGTCGAAGGCGCCCGCCGAGGTCTGGACCGGCTCGACCAACGTCTCGGACGGCGGCATTCACGGCCAGACCAATGTCGGGCACTGGGTGCGCGACAAGAATGTGGCGGCACGCTTCAAGGACTATTGGGAGGTGCTGAGCGACGATCCGGGCGGCACCGAGAAGGACGACCGCTCGACCGCGAACAAGAAGAACGCTGCGTTCCGCAAGAGCGTCGAGGGCATCAACGCGGTGCCGAAGGCCTGGAAGGACTTCGGCAAGGGCATCACCACGGTGTTCAGTCCGCGCAGCGGGCCGGGCGTGCTGAACATGTATGCGGCCATGGTGGACGAGGCCGACGACGTCTCCTGCATCACGCTCGCCTTCGGCATCAGCGCGGCCTTCAAGAACGTGCTGAGCGACAACAGCAAGAAGAGCCATATTGGCTTCTTCCTGCTCGAGAAGGAGGACAAGCCGAATCCGCGCGCCAAGGGCCCGTTCGTGAAGCTGAACGCGACCAACAACATCTACAAGGCGTGGGGCTCGTTCCTGGACGAGCCGCTCTACCAATGGGCGCGCGAGACCAATGCCAAGTTCCTGCAGCTCAACAACCATGTGAGCTACATCCACTCGAAATTCCTGCTCGCCGATCCGCTCAGCAAGAATCCGATCGTGGTGACGGGCTCGGCCAATTTCAGCAAGGCCTCGACCAACGACAATGACGAGAACATGCTGGTCATCCGCGGCGACCAGCGCGTGGCCGATATCTACTTCACCGAATTCAATCGCCTCTTCTATCACTACTACTTCCGCTCCGTGCAGGAGGCGACGGAGCGCGTGCTGAGCGAGGACGAGAAGCGCAAGCAGGACGAGCAGACCTTGTTCCTCGCCGAGAACGACAGCTGGCTGAAGAAGTACAAGCCCGGCACGTTGCGCCAGAAGCGCCTCGGCATCTTCACGACCATGGACGGCTTCGCGAAGCCGTAAGCCGCGCAAGCAAGCTTCATCCCTTCGCTCCGCTCGCCGCGGCCATGCGATCCGCTGAACCGGCACCGCGCCTGAAACGACCAAGGTCTGACGCGCGGCCCGCCTCTGCGGGCCTGGCGCTCACTCAGGTCAGGCCGCGTGTTGCGGAAGGCGCGATATGAACAACTCGTCCGTTCAGATGCCCGCGGGTCGTGGCACCACCGTCACGCTGATGTTGGCCGGCATCATCCTGCTGCTGCCCGGCGTCTGGGCGCTCGCGTTCATCATCGGTTTCATCGCGGAGGGCAACTGGCTCTCCTTCGACGAGCCGATGGCCGCGATCATGGTGACGGTGTGGGCACTGTCCTTCCTGATCTCCCTCGGCGGCGCCCTGATGATCCGCGCGGCGCGCCGCCGCGCGCGCCGCCCAGGCTTGAGGTGCCTGCGCATGAGCCCGGCCGCATGAGCACATCGCGCGACGATCTCTCGGACTGGCCGAGGCCGCCACGCCGCGCGCCGGCCGCCTTGCTGACGGTGGTCGGCATCCTGCTGCTGCTGCCGGCCTTCTGCACGCTCGGCCTGCTCATCGACACCGGCATCAGCCCGGCGGACGAGCCCAGCCCGCTCAGCGGCCGCATGGCTCCGGCCATGATCGGCTCACTGCTCAGCGGAGCCGTGGGCATGCTCCTGTGCTGGCTCGCGCGGCGCAATCGGATGAGCCGGTGACGCGGCGGAGCGTGCCGTGATTTCGGTTTTTCAAAATATCCTCTTGCGTTTTTCCGAAAGACGTGCATACTCGCCTCGTTCCTGCTCACGAGGGGCGTCACCGGTGCCGCCGAGACGAGAGCAGGGGCGCGGTCCTCCGGCCAGGCTGGCAGCCGGCCCGGGGCGGTTCGAAGAACAGCCACTCCGAGACAACGCTCGGGGCGCAGGGAGCCTGCTAGGCGTGACGAGATCCTCTCAGGGGATCGTCACAGAAGCGCTGCTTCGAGACCGTGACGGTCATGGGCCGCCCTAACGGGGGCACAGAGACCGGGAACCGCAGTGGAGCGCCGAGAGGCGCGCGGGTCTCCGATCGCAAGGAGCCCGCGGCAACGCCTCGCAAGCGTTGCCTCGGGTCGGGCTAACGCCCGACCTCTGGCTCGCCTCGCAAGCGGGCCGCGCCTTCTCGGCGCTCCGCTCCCTCTGGGAGCTGCGATAAAGCTCCGGGCGCAGATGCGTCGCGGAGGTGAAGGTATTTCTTCGCCGGGAAATCACCTTGCGCCTGTGCGCCGGCGAAGTGTCCGCCAGCCTGACCGGCACGACAGACCATGCATGCGTCGAATCGCCTCTTATCCATGCGTATCTGCCGCTACGCTAATTGCCCGGTTCTGTTGCACCGCCGTTCGGGCTGTGTTAGCAACCCCACGATTTTCGCGGGGCGCCGGCTCTCGCGGTCCCGCCAACGTCAAGTCTCGCTTGTAATCCAAGGACTTGGCCGCCGCGCCTTCGGGACGGTGCCGGGCCCTGGTCGTGGTCATTAGAGAAAGCTCCGGACGCAACACCGTGGCAGGTGAAAACGGAATCGTCTCCGGCATGGCCGGACGCTACGCGACCGCTCTGTTCGAGCTCGCCGCCGAAGCGAATGCCATCGACGCCGTGAAGCGCGATCTCGACGCGCTCGACGGCCTCATCGCCGCCAATCCCGATCTCGAGCGCCTGGTGAAGAGCCCGGCGTTCGGCGCCGAGGAACAGGCCCGCGCCATGGGCGCGGTGCTCGAGAAGGCGGGCATCGGCGGAACCGCGGCCAACTTCGTGAAGGTGGTCGCGTCCAACCGCCGCCTGTTCGCGCTCCAGCAGATGATCGCCGGCTTCCGCGCCCTGGTCGCCAAGCACAAGGGCGAGATCACGGCCGAGGTCACGGTGGCCGAGCAGCTCAACGACCAGCATCTCGCGTCCATCAAGGACGCCCTCAAATCGGTGACCGGTAAGGACGTGCAGGTCGACGTCAATGTCGATCCGGCGATCATCGGCGGGCTCGTGGTGAAGCTCGGCTCCCGCATGATCGATGCGTCGCTCCGCACCAAGCTCAACTCTATCAAGCACGCGATGAAAGAGGTCTCCTGATGGACATCCGCGCCGCCGAAATCTCCGCGATCCTCAAGGAGCAGATCAAGAATTTTGGCCAGGAGGCCGAGGTCTCCGAGGTCGGCCAGGTGCTCTCCGTCGGTGACGGTATCGCCCGCGTCTACGGCCTCGACAACGTCCAGGCCGGCGAGATGGTCGAGTTCGAGAACGGCATCCGCGGCATGGCGCTGAACCTCGAAACCGACAATGTCGGCGTCGTGATCTTCGGCGACGACCGCGCCATCAAGGAAGGCCAGACCGTCAAGCGCACCCGCGCGATCGTGGACGTGCCGGTCGGCAAGGGCCTGCTCGGCCGCGTGGTCGATGCGCTCGGCAACCCGATCGACGGCAAGGGCCCGATCCAGGCTCAGGAGCGCAAGCGCGTCGACGTGAAGGCGCCCGGCATCATCCCGCGCAAGTCGGTGCACGAGCCGATGGCGACGGGCCTGAAGGCGATCGACTCGCTGATCCCGATCGGCCGCGGCCAGCGCGAGCTGGTGATCGGCGACCGCCAGACCGGCAAGACCGCGATCATCCTCGACACGATCCTCAATCAGAAGCCGCTCAACCAGTCGAACGACGAGAAGATCAAGCTCTACTGCGTCTACGTCGCGGTGGGCCAGAAGCGCTCGACGGTCGCGCAGTTCGTGAAGGCGCTCGAGGAGCAGGGCGCGATGGAATACTCCATCGTGGTCGCGGCCACCGCCTCGGATCCGGCGCCGATGCAGTTCCTCGCGCCGTTCGCGGGCTGCACCATGGGCGAGTACTTCCGCGACAATGGCATGCACGCGGTGATCTTCTACGACGACCTGTCGAAGCAGGCCGTCGCCTACCGCCAGATGTCGCTGCTGCTGCGCCGCCCGCCGGGCCGCGAAGCTTATCCGGGCGACGTGTTCTACCTCCACTCGCGCCTGCTCGAGCGCGCCGCGAAGATGAACGACGAGAACAAGGCCGGCTCGCTCACCGCGCTGCCGGTCATCGAGACGCAGGCGAACGACGTGTCGGCCTACATTCCGACCAACGTGATCTCGATCACGGACGGCCAGATCTTCCTCGAGACCGACCTGTTCTACCAGGGCATCCGCCCGGCCGTGAACGTCGGCCTCTCGGTGTCGCGCGTCGGCTCGGCCGCGCAGACCAAGGCGATGAAGAAGGTCGCGGGACGCATCAAGGGCGAGCTCGCCCAGTATCGCGAGATGGCGGCCTTCGCGCAGTTCGGCTCGGACCTCGACGCCACCACCCAGCGCCTGCTCAACCGCGGCGCGCGCCTGACCGAGCTCCTGAAGCAGCCGCAGTTCTCGCCGCTGAAGATGGAAGAGCAGGTCGTGGTGATCTATGCCGGCGTGAACGGTTATCTGGACCCGATCCCGGTGGCGCGCGTGCGCGCCTTCGAGGACGGCCTCCTGTCGCTGGTCCGCACCAAGAACAACGACATCCTCGAGTCGATCCGCACCACGCGCGATCTCGACGATGCCACCGCGGCCAAGCTCAAGACCGTGGTCGACACCTACGCCAAGACTTTCGCTTAACAAGTTTTCGCGTGAGCCTGAGGCTCACGCGAGTCCCTCTAATGT
>JAEYAU010000120.1 GCA_023404705.1 Pseudomonadota bacterium | reverse complement strand
GCCCACGCGGCCGCGCGATCCGACAAGGGGGCCGAGATGTCTTATCGGTGGTTCGCTCTTGCAGCCCTGCTCGTGGTCTCGGCCGTCGGCGAGGCGCGCGCGCAGACGGAGAGCTATCCGACGCGGTCCGTGAAGATCATCACGGACTCGGCGCCGGGCGCGGCCGTGGATACGAGCCTGCGCATCATCGCGGACGGGCTGAGCCAGGCCTGGGGGCAGCAGGTCGTGGTGTTCAACCATCCGGGCGCGGGCGGCGCGATCGCGGCACGCGTCGCGTCCGAGGCGGCGCCGGACGGCTACGCGCTCTATGCGCCGGCGCTCTCGGTGTTCGTGGCGCTGCCCGGCAAAACGCCGAACCTGCCGGTGGTGCTGCCGCGCGACTTCACGCCGATCGGCTTCACGGCGGAGCAGCCGATGGCGGTGGGCGTATCGCCCGCCCTCGGCATCAATTCGCTCGCCGAGCTGATCGCGCTCGCGAAGCAGAAACCGGGCGAGCTCTCCTATGTGGTGAGCGGCGTCGGCCGGCTCACCCATCTCACGGGCGAGATGCTGCAGCTGCGTGCCGGCATCAAGCTGCAGATGGTGCCCTATTCGGGCGGCTCGCAGGCGGTCGCGGACGTGATGGCGGGGCGGATCCCGATCATCATCGAGGGCTATACGGGGCTCGCCGGCGCATTTCAGTCGGGACAGCTCAAAGCGCTCGCGATCGCGTCGGCGGAGCGGCTTCCCGATGTGCGCGAACTGCCGACCCTCGCCGAGTCGTTTCCGGGCTTCATCGCGACCGGCTGGCAGATCGTGGTCGCGCCACGCGGCACGCCGGAAGCGATCATCGGCAAGGTCAGTGGCGACCTGCGGGCGGTGCTCAGCAAGCCCGAGATCCGCGACAAGCTCGCGGCGCGCGGCTCCTACGCGCGGCCGATGTCACCCGCCGAAGCGCTCGCCTTCGTGCAGGAGCAGCAGCAGGTCTGGAAGCCCGTGCTGGAGCGCATCGCCGAGAGCGCGAATGCCAAGTAGAAGCGCCATTTATTGGCGGATGATCTTCTCCGAAAACCGGTCCCCACTTTTCGGGATCATGCGCTACTTCGTGAGGTGCGCCGTGGAGATCGCCTTCTTGAACAGCGCTTCCATGGCTTCGGCGATGCCCTGGCTCGGGCTGACCTCGAAGTAGAGGCCGGGCGAGGCGCATGTCTGCATGTTCTTGCCGATCTTGCTGTTAAAAGGCGACATCCAGCTCATGTACCAGGAGTTGGTCGGCAGCGGCAGATAGGTCGTGTAGAGCACCGCGACCTTGATGCCGCGCTGCTTCAGTTTCGTGCAGTAGGAGACGTCGAGCGGCTCCTGACAGCGCGCATAGTTCACCCCGGTCTCGGGGTCCTTGCCCTGCGTGACCGCCTCGGAGCAGCCCGGCGTGCCGTTGACGCGGTCGGCGACGCCATCGGAGACGAAGAAGACGTATTTCTGCGGCTTGGACGAGGAGCTGCCGTCGCCCGGTGTCGCGATGGCGTCGTTGATGTCGGGCAGCACCTCGCCATAGTTCGTCAGGGTGTCGCTCTGGTAGTTCTGGTACGGCACCGTCATCAGGTCGATCTTCGCGGCGGCGGTCTTCGCCTTGCTGAGATCCGAGGTCAGCGACTGGATGGTGGTGAGGCCGCGGCTCGTGGCCGAGGCGCCGAAGGTGTAGATCGCGGTCCGGAACTGGGTCGACACGGCGGCGGTCATCTTGGCGGTGTCCATCAGCTGCTGCGTCGCCCCGCGCAGCACGTCGATGCGCATCTGCACGCCGAGCTTCTTGGCGAGCGCGTAGTAGTCGTTTCCGCCCGCCGACAGATCGTGACACGCGAAGGCGCATTTGTCGGGCGTGTTGGCGACCATCTTGTTGATGTCGGCCGTGGTGGCGCCGACGCCCATCGAGGGCGTGTTGTCGAGCAGCAGATAGAAATCGATGTAGAGCGGCATCTCGTTGCCGGCCGTGGCCGAGCCGCCGATCGACATGGTGCCCTTGCCGAGCGAACCCTGGAAGGCGCCGAGAATGCTGGTCTGCACGTCCGCCGTGAACGTGACCTTGGAGGTCAGCATGGTGCCGGACTTCGTGACCGTCACCTTGAGGTCGAGGTTGCTGTAACCCTTGACGCCGCTGGTCGCGAGATTGCCCTTGAACACGTTCTGCGCATCGGTGACGGCGGCCTCGATCGAGCCGTCGCCCTGCATGCTGGCCGCGGCCTTGTAGCCCGCGGAGGCCTTGGCGATGGCCGCGATGCTCGCGGCGTCGGCCGCCGACTGCAGGTCGGCGCGCACTTGCGCGGCGCGCCCGTAGTCGATCGCGAGACCGACAGCAGCCAGCAGCGGGACCGAGAGCAGGCCGAAGATGATGCCGACATTGCCGCTGCGGGAAGCGATGAAGCGGCGGCAGCCAACGAGCAGTCGCGCGGAAAGCTGATGCATGGCTTCGATCCGACTGGCTTTGTGGACGAGCCGGACCTTCGCGGACAAAGCGGAACAAAGCGTAAAATTGTAGTCAGATTCTAGGGGTCTTCCCGTACCTGCGTCGTACAGCCTTCACGCGGCGTTTATCGCCGGCCTGGTCTTTCACCGGCGAGGTTCACCGCGCGTTCACCGTCACGATCGCGGCGCGCCGATTCAGCGGCAGCGCGGATACATCGCGGCGAGCTCACGGCCGCGCAGTACGAGAACGCGCGAGGAGAGGCCGCCGCGTCGCTCGATCCACTGACGCACCGAGGCCGGATAGTTGGCGAGCACGATGCGCGACACTTCGGGCTCGCGCCGGGCGCGGCCGCGCTTGTCGCGCGACCAGGCGGCGTGGAAGCCGAGCACCGCGCGCCGGGTGGTGCAGATGCGGTCCGACGGAACGACGCTGAGCACGAGGGTGCAGGCCGAGAAGCAGGGCCCGTCGATGATCACGCGCTCGCCCGAGGCGCGCACCGCCTCGAACAGCTCGAGGTAAGGCCCGACCGCGCCGCCGGGGCTCGCCAGGATACGCACCTCGGCTGAGGTGGGCCGGGCGAGGCTGAAGAGCGCCAGCAGGACACAGACGGCGGTTCGCACAATCGGTTTCCTCTTTGTCAGACGCCGGAGACCCGCGAGATAGGTACGTCCCGACCCATCTCAAGGGTGCAACCCCGGGCGCGGTTCCGAGCTTGCGAGGGAATTGCGGCTTGAGCAAGTGGACCCGTTTTCGCCTTAATGTGGTTGTCTGACGCGGATCGCTCGCCTCTTTAGCTTCAGGAACAGCCCATGACGCACGCGCGCAAGAGAATCGGCCTCCTGTTCGGAGGGCGCTCGGCGGAGCACGACGTCTCCAAATTGTCGGCCGCCAACGTGCTGCGCGCGCTCGATCCGGACCGTTTCGAGGTCGTCCCGATCGGCATCGACCGCGCCGGGCGCTGGCTGCTTTGCGACAGCGGCAACGGCTCCGGAACGGGCGCCCGGTCGCTGGAGATCCCGGACGGCGCGCCGCGCGTGGCGCTCGTGCCGGGCGGGGGCGGCGAGCTCATGGTGCTGGGGGATGCCGCGCGGGCACTGCGGCTGGACGCGGTGTTTCCGGTTCTGCACGGGCCGAACGGCGAGGACGGCACCGTGCAGGGCGCGTTGGAGCTGGCCGATGTGCCCTATGTGGGCGCGGGCGTGCTCGGCTCGGCGGTGGGCATGGACAAGGACGTCGCGAAGCGGCTGATGCGGGACAAGGGGCTGCCGATCGTGCCCTTCCTGGCGCTGACCGCGCAGGACCGCACCGACTTCGCGGCGGTCACGGCGTTGCTCGGAACAGATGTCTTCGTCAAGCCCGCGAATATGGGCTCGTCGGTCGGCGTCTCACGCGCGCAGAACGCGGAGGAGTTCGCACGCGCCTGCACGCAGGCCTTCCGGTTCGACAGCAAGGTGCTGGTCGAGCGCAGCGTGCCGGGCGCACGCGAAATCGAATGCTCGGTTCTCGAGTATCCGACGGGTGAGATCAAGGCGTCGCTGCTGGGCGAGATCGTGCCGGCCGCGAGCCACGGCTTCTACAGCTATGATGCGAAATATCTCGACGCCGACGGCGCGCTGCTGCGCATTCCGGCTGATCTGTCGGCCGCGACCGCGGAGCGCACGCGCGCGCTCGCGATCGACACCTTCCGCGTGCTCGGCTGCGAAGGGATGGCGCGTGTGGACTTCTTCCTGGAGGCAGGGGGCGAGGGCCGCGTCTTCGTCAACGAGGTCAACACGCTGCCGGGCTTCACGGCGATCAGCATGTATCCCAAGCTTTGGGAGGCCGGCGGCCTGCCGCAGGACCAGCTGATGGAGATCCTGATCGCGCATGCCGAGGCCCGGCATGCGCGCCGTACGGCGCTCGCCGCGACGCGTTAGCGGCTCAATGCCGGTCCCGCGCCGCGGCGCTCACGGCGTTGAGCAGCGGCACGTGGCCAGCCTGCAGTGTGTCGCGCACCGTGGGCTGCTTGCCGATCTGGCTCATCTCGCGCTGGCGCTGCACCGTGGCGGTGACCATCAGCGGCTCGACGCCGAGCTCGCGCAAGGTGTCGGCGACTTCCTCCATCTCAGCGGCGCGGCGCGCGCCATGGCTCGCCATGCGCTCGATGTTGTAGGCGACCATCTTGGGCCAATCGAGGCCCGGAAAGCTCTTGGCGAGAGAGCCCATCACTTGCTCGAGCACGCCCGCGCGGGACGCGGCGAGGAAGCACTCCAGCGTAAGCGCTTCCATGCCCTTCACCATCACGCTGCGCACCATCTTGATGGCGGCCGCGGCGCCGACCTCGGCGCCTGCGACGGAGACGCGCATCTGCCAGCCGGAGAGGACGGGCTCGATCTCGGTCGCGTGCGCGCCGGCGATCAGCATCGGCGTCTGGTGCCGCGCCGGATAGACGGGCGCCATCACGGCGAGGTCGACGTAACGCGCCTTGTCGCCGATTAACGCCGCGGTCTCCTGCTTGCGGCCAGGCGACACCGAGTTGATATCGAGGAAGAACGGCGCGTTCTGCAGATGCGGCAGCACCGACCGCGCGGCTTCGAGGCTCGAGGCCGCCGTGACGGCGGAGATCACGATATCGGCGCCCGTCACGGCATCTGCCGCGGAGCTCGCGATGCGCACGTTCACGCGCGTCGCCGCAGCTTTGAGCCGCTCGCCCTCGGGCGCGGGGAAAAGAATGTCCCACGCCGCGATGCTCGTGATGCCTGCCTCGCGCAGGCCGGCCGCGATCGCCTGGCCGGCCTCGCCGAAGCCGATGAAGCAGAGGTGAGGGTGTCCGTTGGTGGGCATGCTGAGTCTCGACTCGTAGGGTGTGCACGGCGCGCCGAGGTGTATGCGGTCTTCACTCTGTGTCGGATCGCGCCGTGCGCACGCGTGCTGAATCGCGAGTCAGCACCGCGTGCGCAAAGGCGGGACAAGCGCTTCGCAAGGTATGCTCGGCCTCGGCCGCCTTTGCACACCCTACGAAGAAACGGAGATTACCCCGCCTTCTTCACGTGCTCCACCGGCGGGGTGCCGTGGGTGTGGAACGACTCGATGGTCTTCAGGCCCCAGGCCTGGCCCTTCTTGCGCTCCTCCTCGGTCCAGACGATCGGCTTCCAGTCGGGCGCGAGCACGAGGCGCGCCCCCGCATTGGCGACCTCGACACGGTTGCCGCCGGGCTCGTAGACATAGAGGAAGAAGGTCTGCTGAATCGCGTGCTTGTGCGGTCCGGTCTCGATGAACACGCCGTTCTCCAGGAAGATGTCGGCGGCGCGCAGCACGTCCTCGCGGCTGTCGAGGGCATAGGTGATATGGTGGAAGCGGCCCTTGGTGCCGGTGTGGTCGCGCGTATAGGCGAAATCGTAGCTCTTGTTGGTGGCCGTCATCCAGATCGCGGCTTCGCTGCCGTCGTTGAGGATGATGGTCTCGGTCAGGCGGAAGCCGAGATAGTCCTCGAAGAAGATGCGGTTCGCCTTGATGTCGACCGCGAGCCCGTTCCAGTGGTCGAGGCGGCGCACGTTGACGCCGCGGCCCGGGTAACGCTGCGCCTGGTTCTTCAGCGCCGGCTTCTTGTCGGCGGGCGCCTCGTACCACTCGGTCTCGTAATAGAGCTCGATGCGATGATCGTCGGGATCGCGGCACACGAAGGTCTTGCCGTGGCCGAGATCGCCATCGGTCCAGCCGATGTCGAAGCCGGAGCCCTTCAGGGCTGCGGCGCGGCGCTCGAGCGCCTCGGGGCTGCGGCAACGATAGGCGACATGGCCGAGACCGGAGGTCTTCGAGGCCGTGAGCTTGAGCGTGTAGCGCTCGTAGTCGTCCCAGCCGCGGAGATAGACCGAATCCCCTTGCTCGCCGCTTTCGGTCATGCCGAAGACATTGACGAAGAAATCGCGGCTCTGCTCGAATTTCGGGGTCAGCAGCTCGAGGTGTGCGAGATGCGCGATATCGAGATTGGGCTCCTTGGCCATCGGCGTTCCAATTCTTGCTTGTCGTGAGCGGGGTGCCGGGGATGGCCATACAAGTCTCCACCGCGCGCGAAAAGACCCCGGCGGCGCAGCGCCGGATTCAGACCTGACTGACCGTCAGTTGGGCTGCCTAATAATTGTGCAGAATGCTCAGTGCCTACCCAGTGGCACCTGACCGGAAAATGGGCAACTGGTCAGCGCCCCTCGATTCTTCACATTTCTTCAAGGATTTGGGCCTGTCCACAGGGCTTGGCACGGCCCTTGCGAATTCCCCTCTGCGTGTTGGTCGGGCCGGGAACCTGAACGCGCGCGTTAACGCAGAGGGACCCCATGTTTCATTCCAATCGTATGACCCGCCGGTCGCTGTTCGCCGCGGCGGCTCTGGCAATGGGTCTGGCGGCAATGCCCGCCCAGGCGCAGGACACCATCAAGGTCGGCATTCTCCATTCGCTCTCGGGCACCATGGCCATCAGCGAGACCACGCTGAAGGACGTGATGCTCATGCTCATCGACGAGCAGAACAAGAAGGGCGGCCTGCTCGGCAAGAAGCTCGAAGCCGTGGTGGTCGACCCGGCCTCCAACTGGCCGCTGTTCGCCGAGAAGGCGCGCGAGCTGATCACCAAGGAGAAGGTCGCCGCCGTGTTCGGCTGCTGGACCTCGGTGTCGCGCAAGTCGGTGCTGCCGGTGTTCAAGGAGCTCAACAGCATCCTGTTCTACCCCGTGCAGTACGAGGGCGAGGAGAGCGAGCGCAACGTGTTCTACACCGGCGCGGCGCCGAACCAGCAGGCGATCCCTGCTGTCGACTACCTGATGAAGGAAGAGAAGGTGCAGCGCTGGGTGCTGGAAGGCACCGACTACGTCTATCCGCGCACCACCAACAAGATCCTCGAAGCCTACCTGAAGTCCAAGGGCGTGAAGGCCGAGGACATCTCGATCAACTACACGCCGTTCGGCCATTCGGATTGGCAGACGCGCGTCGCCGCGATCAAGAAGTTCGGCTCGGAAGGCAAGAAGACCGCGGTGGTCTCGACCATCAACGGTGACGCCAACGTGCCGTTCTACAAGGAGCTCGGCAACCAGGGCGTGGCCGCGAAGGACATTCCGGTCGTCGCCTTCTCGGTCGGCGAGGAAGAGCTCGCGGGCATCGACACCAAGCCGCTGCTCGGCCATCTCGCGGCCTGGAACTACTTCGAGTCGATCGACACGAAGGAGAACAAGGACTTCATCGCCAAGTGGAAGGCCTTCACGAAGAATCCGAAGCGCGTCTCCAACGATCCGATGGAAGCGCACGTGATCGGCTTCGCGATGTGGGTCGAAGCCGTGAAGAAGGCCGGCACCGTCGATCCCGACAAGGTCATCGACGCGCTCCCGGGCATCAAGGTTCCGAACCTCACGGGCGGCACGTCGGAGATGCTCGCCAACCACCACATCACCAAGCCGGTGTTCATCGGCGAGGTGCGTGGCGACGGCCAGTTCGACGTGGTGTGGAAGACCGAAGGTCTCGTGCCGGGCGCCGCCTGGTCGCCGCATCTCGAAGGCTCGAAGGACCTCGAGGCCGACTGGGTGAAGCTCAAGTGCGGCAACTACAACAAGGTGACGAAGAAGTGCGGCGGCGCGACCTGATGCCGTCTCTGGTTTGACAATGCCGGGAGGCGGTAGCGTGCCGCCTCCCATCTCCCTGCCGGGATCAAGTCATATGCGGGTTCTCACCCATTCTCTCACCGCGCTTCTTGCCGCGGTTCTCCTGCTCGCGCTCGGCATCGCGCCGGGACTGGCGCAGAGCTTCGAAAGTGCGCTGGCGCGCTTCTCCGCCGACAGCTTCGGCGAGACCGACACCGCCATCACCGAGATCGCCGCGAGCGGGCACGCGCGTGCCTTGCCCGTCGTGCAGGCGCTGCAGGACGGCCGGCTCGCCTTCGATCCTGCCGACAAGAAGGTTTATATCCGCCAGGCTGACGGCAAGGTCGCGGACGCCGTGACGGGCGCGATCCTCGATGCGCCGGCCGGCCTCAAGACGGTGCGCATCAACAACCGGCTGCGCCGCTCGCTCGATGCCGCCATGGGCGCTCTCACGCTGATGGCCACGGATCCGGGCAAGCGCATGGAGGCCGCGCAGGCCGTGTTCAAGTCCAAGGACGCAGCCGCCCTGCCGGCGCTCAATACGGCGATCGGCAAGGAGACGGATGCGAGCATCAAGCGCGCCCTGCAGGAGGCGCGCGCGGCGGTCGTGCTCTACAAGAGCGACGCCAGCGAAGCCGACAGGCTCGACGCGATCAAGCTGATCAAGGCCCGCGGCAATCAGGATGCGATCGCCATGCTGGCGGGCCTGCCCGCGGACACGCCGGCCGAGGTGAAGAAGGCCGCGAGCGACGCCATCACGGCAATCCAGCGCCAGCTCGCGCTCTGGGGCGCCGTGCAGGACGCCTGGTATGGGCTCTCGCTCGGCTCCGTGCTGCTGCTCGCCGCGATCGGCCTCGCCATCACGTTCGGCGTCATGGGCGTCATCAACATGGCGCATGGCGAGATGGTGATGCTCGGCGCCTACACGACCTTCGTCGTGCAGGAGGTGATCCGCGCCACCAATCCGGCGCTGTTCGACTACTCGCTGATCTTCGCGGTGCCGCTCGCCTTCCTGGTCGCAGGCTTGGTCGGCATCCTGATCGAGCGCGGCATCATCCGCTTCCTCTATGGCCGGCCGCTCGAGACGCTGCTCGCCACCTGGGGCCTGTCGCTGATCCTGCAGCAGGCGGTGCGCACCTGGTTCGGCCCGACCAACCGCGACGTCGGCGCGCCCTCGTGGATGAGCGGCTCGTTCGACGTCGGCCACATCTCGATCACCTATGGCCGGCTCTGGATCATCTGCTTCACGCTGGGCGTGTTCGTGCTGCTGCTCCTGCTGCTGCGCTTCACGCGGCTCGGCCTCGAGATGCGCGCCGTGACGCAGAACCGCGCCATGGCGGCCTCGATGGGCATCCGCACCAGCCGCATCGATGCGCTCACCTTCGGCCTCGGCTCGGGCATCGCCGGCATCGCGGGCGTCGCCCTCTCGCAGATCGACAATGTCAGCCCGAACCTCGGACAGGGCTACATCATCGACTCGTTCATGGTCGTGGTGTTCGGCGGCGTCGGTAATCTGTGGGGCACGCTTGTCGGCGCCTTTACGCTCGGCATCGCCAACAAGTTTCTCGAGCCCTATGCGGGCGCGGTGCTGGGCAAGATCGCGATCCTGGTGCTGATCATCCTGTTCATCCAGAAGCGTCCGCGCGGGCTGTTCGCCCTCAAGGGCCGGGCGGTCGAGGCATGAACGGCGCGACCCCCACTCGCGCGCTCTCGACCAGCGCGCTCGCCTTCCTCGCGGTGCTCGCCGCGGTCGCGATCATCGTGCCGGCGCTCAACCTGCTGCTGCCGCCGTCGCATCCCTGGCACGTGCCGACCTATCTGGTCTCGCTGTTCGGCAAGTACATCTGCTACGCGCTGCTCGCGCTCTCGATCGACCTGATCTGGGGCTATTGCGGCATCCTCTCGCTCGGCCACGGCGCCTTCTTCGCGCTCGGCGGCTACGCGATGGGCATGTACTTGATGCGCCAGATCGGGACGCGCGGCGTCTATGCGCATCCGGTCCTGCCGGATTTCATGGTGTTCCTGAACTGGCCGGAGCTGCCGGTCTACTGGTATGGCTTCCAACACTTCCCTTATGCGCTGCTGATGATCGTGCTGGTGCCGGGCGCGCTCGCCTTCGTGTTCGGCTGGTTCGCATTCCGCTCGCGCGTCACCGGCGTCTACCTCTCGATCATCACGCAGGCCCTGACCTTTGCGCTGATGCTCGGCTTCTTCCGCAACAATTTCGGCTTCGGCGGCAATAACGGCCTCACCGACTTCAAGGACATCCTCGGCTTCAACGTGCAGGCGCAGGGCACGCGGGCGGCGCTGTTCGCGATCTCGGTCGTGGCGCTGATGCTCGGTTTCCTGATCTGCCGTGTGATCGTTGCCTCCAAGCTCGGCAAGGTGCTGATCGCGATCCGCGATGCCGAGTCGCGCACGCGCTTCCTCGGCTATCGTGTGGAGTCCTACAAGCTGTTCGTGTTCACGCTCTCGGCCTGCATGGCCGGCGTCGCGGGCGCGCTCTACGTGCCGCAGGTCGGCATCATCAATCCGAGCGAGTTCGCGCCTGCGAACTCGATCGAGGCCGTGATCTGGGTCGCGGTCGGCGGCCGCGGCACGCTGATCGGCGCCGTGCTCGGCGCGATCCTGGTCAACTACGGCAAGACCTCGTTCACGACCGGCATGCTCGCGCCGTACTGGTTGTTCGTACTCGGCGGCCTGTTCGTCGCGGTCACGCTGCTGCTGCCGCGCGGCATCGTCGGCACGGTGCGGCACTGGTGGGAGCAGCGGCGCGAGCGCACGGCCGCGAGAGCCGATGCGCCGATCGAAGCCGCAGCCGAGCCGGCGCCGAAGCCGGCCGAGTAGGGGAGAGACATGGAACTCCGCTCCACATCCGCGCTGCTCTATCTCGACGCCGTCCGCGTGTCCTTCGACGGTTTCCGTGCGCTGAACAATCTGTCGCTCACGGTCGAGCCCGGCGAGATGCGTGCCATCATCGGGCCGAACGGCGCCGGCAAGACCACGATGATGGACGTGGTCACCGGCAAGACCCGACCCGACAATGGCGACGTGCTGTTCGACGGCTCGCACGATCTCACGCGCATGGACGAGGCCGAGATCGCCGAGCTCGGCATCGGCCGCAAATTCCAGAAGCCGACCGTGTTCGACATGCACACGGTCGAGGACAATCTGCGCCTTGCGCTGAAAGCGGACCGGCGCGTGCGCCGGACCCTATTCTGGCGCGAGAGCGAGGAGGAGCGCGAGCGCATCGATCGCATTCTGCGGATCATCCGGCTTGACGGCATCCGCGGCCGCGTCGCGGGCGGGCTCTCGCACGGGCAGAAGCAGTGGCTCGAGATCGGCATGCTGCTCGCCCAGGACCCGAAGCTGCTGCTGGTGGACGAGCCAGTCGCCGGCATGACCGACGAGGAGACGCAGCAGACCGCCGAGCTTCTGAAGGCCATCAACCGCACGCACACGGTGGTCGTGGTCGAGCACGACATGACCTTCGTGCGCGAGCTCGGCGTGAAGGTCACGGTGCTGCACGAAGGCACCGTGATCGCGGAGGGCTCGATCGACCAGGTGTCGGAGAACGAGCGCGTGATCGAAGTGTATCTGGGGCGATAGGGGATCATTCGATGAAGCTGAACCATCCTCCGTTCGTGCCCGCGAAAGCGGGCATCCAGGGCCACACGCTCATGCACGCTATTATGGGTCCCCGCTTTCGCGGGGACGAACGGACGTAGGACGTCGCCATGCTTGAAGCGAACGGCATCTCCTTGCACTACGGCGCCGCGCAGGCGCTGCGCGAGGTCTCGCTCACGGCGGAGCCCGGCAAAGTCACCTGTGTGCTTGGCCGCAACGGCGTCGGCAAAACGAGCCTGCTGCGGGCGCTGGTCGGTCATCATCCGATCAGCAAAGGCACTGTGACGCTCGACGGCATCGACCTGACGCCACTCAAGCCTTATCAGCGCGCGCGGCGCGGCGTTGCTTACGTGCCGCAGGGCCGCGAAATCTTTCCGCTGCTCACCGTGGAGGAGAACCTTGAGACCGGCTTCGCGCCGCTCAAGCGCGGCGAGCGCGAGATCCCGAACGACGTCTACTCGCTGTTTCCGGTGCTGAAGGACATGCTGCGCCGGCGCGGGGGCGATCTGTCGGGAGGGCAGCAGCAGCAGCTCGCGATCGGACGCGCCCTGGTGATGCGGCCGCGCCTGTTGCTGCTCGACGAGCCGACCGAGGGCATTCAACCCTCGATCATCAAGGACATAGGTCGGGCTATTACGTACCTACGTAATCTCGGCGAGATTGCCATCGTGCTGGTAGAACAGTATCTCGACTTTGCGCGGGAGCTCGGCGACCATTTTGCCGTGATGGATCGGGGGCAGGTCGTCTACAGCTGCACGCGCGACACGATCGACGAGGGAGCATTGCGGCGGGCGATGTCCCTTTAGAAGGACTGTAAGCCCGCGGGGGGACTGCAACGATGACCGGGGCGATAGCCGCAGACCGGACCAGGGATATCTTTGCCGCGAACCGCGCACGCGGCGGCATTGCGTTAGACGTCGGCGTCACGGCCGGCGCGTCGCGTGCGACGCGCGTGCATGAAGAGGGCTCGCTGCGCGTGCGCTTTCCGGGCGGACGCGCGCGCGAGCTCGACGCTGTGCTGGTCAACACGGCCGGCGGCATCGCGGGCGGCGACCGCTTCGCACTCGACATCGCGGTGGGCGAGGGGGCGCAGCTCACGGTTTCCACGGCCGCGGCCGAGAAGGTCTATCGCGCGCTCGACGACGCCGCGCAGATTGACGTGAAGCTCAGTGTCGGGCCGCATGCGTCGCTGGCCTGGCTGCCGCAGGAAACGATCCTGTTCGATCAGTCGCGGCTCGCGCGCACCATCGAGGTCGACGTCGACGCCGATGCGCGGCTGATGCTGGCCGAAGCGCTGGTGTTCGGGCGCACCGGCATGGGCGAACGCGTCGAGCGCGGCGCCCTCACGGATCGCTGGCGCATTCGCCGCGAAGGGCGGCTCGTCTATGCAGAGACCGTACGGCTCGACGGACAGATTGCCGAGAAGCTCGCGCTGCCCGCGATCGGCAAGGGTGCGGTTGCGGTTGCGACCGTGATCCTGGTGCCGGGGGACGATGCGATCCCGGAGATTGTCCGCACGCTCGAGTCGGATTTCCGCGGCGAGGTCGGCGCCTCGGCGTGGAACGGCGGCGCCGTGATCCGCTTCGTTGCGGCAGAAGGCACGGCGATGCGCCACGATCTGATGCGTGTGCTCACCGCGCTGCGCGACAAGGCGCTGCCGCGACTCTGGCTGCAGTAGGGGCATGCGCATGATCGCGAAAAGTGGACACCCGTTTTCGGACAAGATCATGCGCAATTGGGGAAGGTCCGCATGAACCTGACACCGCGCGAGAAGGACAAGCTGCTGGTTGCCATGGCCGCCATGGTGGCGCGGCGCCGGCTCGAGCGCGGCATCAAGCTGAACCATCCGGAAGCCGTGGCGCTGATCACCGACTTCATCATGGAAGGCGCGCGCGACGGCCGCACGGTGGCCGAGTTGATGGAAGCCGGCGCCCACGTGATCACGCGTGACCAGGTGATGGACGGCATCCCCGAAATGATCCACGACGTGCAGGTGGAAGCGACATTCCCGGACGGGACCAAGCTCGTCACCGTGCACGATCCCATTCGATGAGGTGTTGCATGCGAGCCCTGCTGACGACGGCGTTCACGGCTCTTACGAGCTCGACTCTGGCTACCGCAGCTCTTGCGCATCCCTCGCTGGCGCCGCACGAGCATCCGCACGACGCGAGCCTGCTGCCCGAGACGGCGACGCTGCTGATCGGCGCGGCGCTCGTTCTCGGCGGCGTCGCGCTGCTGCGCTTCCTGCGCCAGCGGTGACGCCATGATCCCGGGCGAATATTTCATCAGGGACGGCGAGATCGAGCTCAATGCGGGCCGCAAGACCGTGACGCTGACGGTCACCAATACGGGCGACCGGCCGATCCAGGTCGGCAGCCACTATCATTTCTTCGAGACCAATCCGGCGTTGCGGTTCGAGCGCAGACGAGCGCGCGGCATGCGGCTCGACATCGCGGCCGGCACGGCGGTGCGCTTCGAGCCGGGGCAGAGCCGCGAGGTGACGCTGGTCGCGCTCGCCGGCAAGCGCACGGTCTACGGTTTCCGCCAGGACGTGATGGGCAAGCTCTAAACTTCAGAGGATCTCATGTCGGTCAGGATGCAGCGCCGCGTCTATGCGGACATGTTCGGGCCCACCACGGGCGACAAGGTCCGTTTGGCCGACACCGACCTGATCATCGAGGTCGAGAAGGATTTCACCACCTATGGCGAGGAGGTGAAGTTCGGCGGCGGCAAGGTGATCCGCGACGGCATGGGCCAGAGCCAGATCACCAACCGGCAGGGCGCGGTCGACACGGTGATCACCAATGCGCTGATCCTCGATCACTGGGGGATCGTGAAGGCCGACATCGGCATCAAGGACGGGCGCATCGCCGCGATCGGCAAGGCGGGCAATCCGGATATCCAGCCGAACGTCACGATCATCATCGGCCCAGGCACCGAGATCATCGCGGGCGAGGGCAAGATCGTCACGGCCGGCGGCTTCGACAGCCACATCCATTTCATCTGCCCGCAGCAGATCGACGACGCGCTGATGTCCGGCATCACGACGATGCTCGGCGGCGGCACCGGACCGGCGGCCGGCACCAATGCGACAACGTGCACGCCGGGGCCGTGGCACCTCGCGCGCATGATCCAGGCGTCCGATGCCTTCCCCATGAATCTCGGCTTCGCGGGCAAGGGCAACGCGTCGCGGCCTGCCGCGCTCGAGGAGATGGCCAAGGCGGGCGCCTGCGCCTTCAAGCTGCACGAAGACTGGGGCACGACGCCGGCCGCGATCGATAACTGCTTGTCGGTCGCCGACAAGTACGACGTGCAGGTGATGATCCACACCGACACGCTCAACGAGTCGGGCTTCGTCGAGGACACGATCAAGGCGTTCAAGAGCCGCACCATTCACGCCTTCCACACCGAAGGCGCGGGCGGCGGGCATGCGCCAGACATCATCAAGGTGGCGGGACTGAAGAACGTGCTGCCGTCGTCGACCAATCCGACGCGGCCGTTCACGCGCAACACCATCGACGAGCATCTCGACATGCTGATGGTGTGTCATCACCTCGATCCGTCGATTGCGGAGGACCTCGCCTTCGCGGAGAGCCGCATCCGCAAGGAGACGATCGCGGCCGAGGACATTCTGCACGACATCGGCGCGCTCTCGATGATGTCGTCGGACAGCCAGGCCATGGGGCGCATCGGCGAGGTGATCATCCGCACCTGGCAGACCGCCGACAAGATGAAGAAGCAGCGCGGCCGGCTGAAGGAAGACCGGGACAACGACAATTTCCGCGCCAAGCGCTACGTCGCCAAATACACGATCAATCCTGCGATCGCGCATGGCGTCTCGAAGCACATCGGCTCTGTCGAGAAGGGCAAGCTCGCCGACCTCGTGGTGTGGACGCCGGCCTTCTTCGGCGTGAAGCCCGACATGGTGATCAAGGGCGGCACCATCGCGGCCGCACAAATGGGCGATCCGAACGCCTCGATCCCGACGCCGCAGCCCGTTCACTATCGTCCGATGTTCGGCGCCTTCGGCCGCGCGCTCACGGCCTCGTCCGTGGTGTTCGTCTCCAAGGCGGCGGCGCGCTCGGGGCTCGCCAAGAAGCTCGGCGTCGCCAAGGAGCTCGTGCCGGTCGCCAATACGCGCAAGATCGGCAAGCGCGACATGATCCACAACGGCGCGACGCCGAACATCGAGGTCGATCCCGAGACCTACGAAGTGCGTGCGGACGGCGAGCTGCTCACTTGCGAGCCGGCCGAAGTGCTGCCGATGGCGCAGCGATATTTCTTGTTCTGAGCCGCGACGCGCACCGCGCGGCCGCGGACACTTCTAGGTTACGTTGCAACTTAACATTGCAAAAGCCGCGACATCGGCTACGATGTCGGAGCCGCCCTGTGCAGCGATGGAGGCACCGGATGATCGCCCACGGCATGAGTGATCGGCTTCTCGTGCGGCTCGGATCAGAGAGCCACGAACTGAGAATCATCGAGGCGGCGCTGGCCGCGCTGAGCCCGGCGGTCCTCCCATCGGCGATGCCCGCCGCGAGCGCGCCGGCACCTTCCGGCGCGTCGCCGCCTCCGACGGAAACTCCACCGAGTGGCGCGCCGGCTGACTCCGGCGCGTTAGCAGCATCCATACCGCCCGTTCGCCCCGTCGCACCGGCACCGGACCCGGCGGCTTCGGAACGAGGCGTGCGCTTCCACATGGTTCTGACCTTCCTGATCCAACGCGGCGTGCTGCCACGGCTCTTCAGGAGTAACAGCGAGTACAAGACCTTTCTCATCAAGGTTCGGCCAAGCATGGAAGGCATGGCGCCCGTGCTCTGGGACGAGCTCGTGCGGCGTCTGGAGGTTCGACGAGATCTGCTGAAGGGACCGGGGTCGCCCGCAGCCGAGGCATTGCGTCCGAGCGCACCCGGTGTGGCACCGGCGCCCGAGGACAATATACCGAACGATGCAGAGGCGCTGGATACGCAGAAGCTGGCGCGATGGGAGAACGCCGTGCTCGGCTCGTTGTACGAGCGTCTCTACGGCTCGACGCCGGTGCGCCTTCTGGGGCTGGCGCTGGCGGCTGCCGTCCTGCTGGCGGGCGGTGGCGTCGTGTTCATCGCGGGCCAGAGCTACAACGTGCACAACGCGTTGGCACAGGCTCTCACCAGCGCCCGGGACGGCTTGCAGAAGCAGGTCGAAGCATCCCAGTCCACCATCACGCGACAGACCGAGGCGCTCAAGAATACGAGCGAAGGCTTTGCCAAGCTCGTCACCGAGGCGCGGCAGGAAGTGAAGGATAAGGTCAACGAGTTTCGCGGCCAGTCGGAACGGCTCAAGGCGGAGACCAGCGAGTCCGTTGTTGCCGCGCTCAAGAAGCAGCTGGAGACGAGGACCGGCGAGCTCAGCTTAGAGATCGGGAACGCGGCGCGGAGCGTGGAGGAGAAGATCGTGGCGCCGCTGCTGACGGCCCGCAACAACACGACGGCAAGCCTCGACACGTTGCAGGCCGAAGTCGCGGCGCTGCGCGGCAAGGCCGGCGTGCACACGATCGCGCTGCCGGTGATCGAGAAGCAGATCCAGCAGATCGCAACCGTGACGGGCCAGAGCAGCCTTGTGACTACGGCTCTCAGTCGGATGGACGAGGATCTCAAGAGGATCGACGCCACGGGGAAGAGCATGTTCGGGTTCGTCGATACGGCGCGGGCAAAGGAGAGTGAAATCACGCAGCTGCACAAGCGGGTGACCGAGGCGCTGCGCTTCAGCGACAAGGATCTCGTTGAGCTCGCGAAGGGCATCGGCGGCGCACAGGCTAGGCTGCTGCAGTTCGAGCAGTGGCTGTCCGCGAAAGATGACGGGAAGAGAGAGATCGAACAGCAGCTCGAGGCGCTGCGCGAGCCGCTGAAGGAGCTCCAAGCTCTCGTCGTCGACGCTAGAAACGCCGGAAAGGTGATCGCGGGCATGCGCGATGAGGTCAGCCGATTATGCCACGGGGTGCAGCGCGTGGAGCCGCGGCGCACGGAACCGGCTCTCAATCAAGCCGAATGGGTGCGGGTGCAAAACGCTCTGGCCGAACGAGGCTTCCCGATCAAGAAGATCGACGGAAATCCGGGCAAGCTCGTTCAGGTCGCGGCGGCCGGCAAGCGTGCGAGGCCGCCTTCCGAGACGCGCGCCGCGATCAAGCTCTACCAGGCGAGCATCAAGGCCGCGGAAACCGGCGAGTTGACGGGAGATCAGATCCACGACCTGCTCAGCCTGCCCAAGAGCTTGAGCTGCGCCGGCCTCCCTGCACCCGGTGAGGTGCGGCTCGGCACATAGGCATCCGCCGTTCGGTTGCGCTTCAAATCCTCCCGAACGCCACAGCGTTTGCTTAAGGCTGTTTCCTTACGTCACGTTAGCGCGGTGCGCTGTACCCGTCCTGCTTGCAGATCAGGGAGACGCACCATGTTCTTCGGAAAGCGCAAGTCTGCGGAGCCGCCGCGGCAGAAGATCATTCCGGACGAGCTGTTTCAGGGCGAGATGGGCAAGATCCTGCGCGACGCGGGCTTGAGCCCGGACGACGAGCAGAACCTGCTGGCGACGCCGGAGTCCGTCGCGGCGCGGCTCGCGAGCGAGCGCGCGGCGTTCGAGACGAAGCTGCGCAAGCTGAACGACGACATTCACGCGCGCACGGGCGGATGGGTGCAGCCGTTCTACATCTTCCCGGAGCCGTGCTGGAACGGCGAGACTGGACACTTCCTGACCATCCGCATGCGCATGTCGCCCTACGAAGAGTGGAATCTCGCGCTGCTCCCGGAGGACCCGCGCTTCTGTGAAGTGCTCGGTTTGCCGTTACGCCCGAGCGATCCGATGATCTTCCACAAGCATGCCGACGAGTTCCTCCGCGCCAAGATGGCGCAGCTCGATGCCGCGCGGGTCGATTGCGACCACACCAACGACTTCGCGGTGTTCAAGAAGCGGCAGGACGATCTGAAGGATGTCATCCGCTCCTTCGCGGGCTGGCTGCTCGAGCAGTATACCGAAGCCTGGCGGCGCAGCTCGAGTGCACGGGCGTGACGCGCGGGTAGAGGCTCACTCCGGCGCAATGGTCTGCGCGAACTTGCGCAGCAACTCGGCGAGCTGCTTGCGCTCGGTCTTGCTCAAACCGGCGAGCAGCTTCTTCTCGACCGCCATGTCTTCGCGAAAGACCGTCTCGGCCTTCTCGCGGCCCGCCTTCGTCAGCTCCACGAGCATGCTGCGCTTGTCGGTCGAAGCCGGGAGGCGGCGGATCAGGCCTGCCTTCTCGAGACGGGCAAGGCGGTCCGTGAGGCCGCCCGAGGAGATCATCAGCGTGCGATAGAGCTCGGTCGGCGTGAGCCGGTAGGGCGCGCCGGCGCGGCGCAGCGTGCTGAGCACGTCGAACTCGCCGGCATCAAGCTCGTGACGCGCGAACACGGTCTCGATCTCGGGCCGCAGCCGGAGCGTGATCCAGCGCGCGCGGCCGATCACGGCCATGCCCTCGGTATCGACGTCGGACAATTCGCGCGCCCACTGCCTGCGCAGGCGGTCGATGTGATCCTCAGCCACGACTCAGCACCTCCCGAAGAGATTATCCAGTTATCTTGACATCGAGACAATTCCATATATTGTCTCGACATCAAGATATTTGGAGGCGCTGATGACCCCCGCAGCTCCCTTCGAGCCGACCGGCATCGACCACATCGTCTTCCGCGTCCGCGACGTGCACACCATGCTCGCCTTCTATCGCGACGTGCTCGGCTGCGTGCTCGAGCGCCAGCAGGAGGAACTCGGCCTCTATCAGCTGCGCGCCGGCCGCTCGCTCATCGATCTCGTGGACGTCACCGGCAAGCTCGGCCGTCCCGGCGGCGCGGCGCCCGGCGCGGAAGGGCGCAACGTCGATCACGTCTGCCTCGGCGTGCGGCCCTATGACGAGAACGTGTTGCGCGCGCATCTGGCGAGCCACGGCGTCTCGGTGCAGGAATCGGGCTCGCGCTACGGGGCGGAGGGCGAGGGGCACGCGATCTATATACGCGATCCCGAAGGCAACACGGTCGAGCTCAAGGGCTCGAACTAGTCGGGGAGAGCATTCATGCAAATTCTGCTCACCATCCTGGTTGCGATCGCGGTGCTCATCGCGCTGCTGCTCATCTATGCGGCGACGCGGCCCGATGCTTTCCGCATCGAGCGGCGCGCGCGCGTCAATGCACCGCCGGAGCGCATTACGCCGCTGGTGAACGATTTTGCGCTATGGCGGCAGTGGTCGCCTTGGGAAGGACGCGACCCGAACCTGAAGCGCACCATGAGCGGCGCGCCGAGCGGCGTCGGCGCGGTCTACAACTGGGAAGGCAATAACCAGGTCGGCCAGGGCCGCATGGAGATCCTGGAGAGCACGCCGCAGCGCATCCTGATCAAGCTCGACTTCATCAAGCCGTTCGCGGCGAGCAACATGGCCGACTTCACCTTCACGCCTGCGGACACCGCGACCGACGTCAACTGGGCGATGACCGGAACGCGCCCCTTCATGATGAAGGTGATGGGCGTGTTCATGGACATGGACAAGATCGTCGGCAAGGACTTCGAGACGGGGCTCGCCAGCCTCAAGGCGCAGGCGGAGAGCTAGGCCGGGCGCGAGGCGGCCCGCCCCACGAAACCCCGCGCATCCGTGGCTCACACCCGAGCCACGCGGGCAAGATCGGACGATACGATCGCGAGGATCGCCTCGTCGGCATAGCCTTCCAGGTCGTCAGCGAGCCAGCCTTCGTCGGGGCGGATCTTGTGAAAGCGAACGGTCGCCTCGGAGGTCGCCGTGTGCTGGCTGATGATGATCATGAACGGGCCCTGGACCGCGTTGAGGAGTCCGGCGAGGCGCTGGGCATAGGAGAAGGCTTCGCGCAGCTCGTCCGGACTGTCCGGCCCGTGCTCGATATGCACGTGGTTGACGAAGCATTCGTAGCCGGTGCGGTCGAAGAAGAGTGCCGGATCATAGGGCCGGCAGGTCTCGGCCAGCGCCGCGAGCAGGATGCACTCGTCATTCTCGGTCACGCCCTGCGCCAGATAGCCGGCGAGCGTCTCGTCCTGCAGCGGGAGCACCAGGGTGACGGGCGTGTGCGCGAGCCGGTCGAGCATCGCGGTATTGAGGCGGGCATTGCCGAACATGAGTGGCCTTCATGCGGGAGCCCACGCGTAGCACAGAAGACGAGTCGCGCGAAGGTTGTAGCCCGCCTCAAATGGCCGACCATTTCATAATACTGCACGTCAACTTATATCGTGATAGAACTGACCTTCGCCGAAACGTGCGATTCTCCGCCGACAGAATCCGAAATGAGACGAGACCAATGCCGAGAATGAAGGGCGCCGACCTGATCACCGAGTATCTGATCGACAGCAAGATCCCTTACGTATTCGGGATCTGCGGGCACGGCAATGTCGGCATGCTGGACTCGCTTCATGCGACGCGCGATCGCATCAAGCTGGTCTCGCCGCGCCACGAGCAGGTCGCGGCGCATATGGCGGACGCCTATTTCCGCGTGCGCCACGAGCCGGTGGCGACGCTCACCTCCTGCGGTCCGGGCTCCTGCAACATCGTGATGCCGCTCGCCTGCGCGCTCACGGATTCATCGGCCGTGTTCGCGATCACCGCGAATGTGCCGACCCAGCAGTTCAACCGCAGCCCGTTCCAGGAGATCAACAAGCACTTCCAGGCGGACTTTCCGAACATCATCCGCCCGGTGGTGAAGCGCAGCTTCCAGCCGACGCGCGTCGACATGCTGCCGCTCTCGCTGCGCCAGGCCATGACCACGATGCTGTCGGGGCGGCCCGGCCCCGTGAACGTCGATATTCCGTTCAACGTCTTCCAGGAGGAGGACGATGTCGAGGTGCCGCGGGTCGCACCGCCGCTCAACGCGCAGCGCAGCGGCGCCTCGCCGGACGAGATCGCGACCGCCATGGACATGGTCCTTGCGGCCAAGCGTCCCGTCATCTTCATCGGCCACGGCGTCACGCTCTCGGAAGCGAGCCGTGAGCTCACCGAGTTCGTGCACCGCCTCGGCATCCCGGTGATCTCGTCGCCGAACGGGATGGGCTGCCTCGACATGGAGGATCCGCTCTCGCTCGGCTTCATCGGCCGCAACGGCGCCTATCCGGCGAACGAGGCGGGCCGCCGCGCCGATCTCGTGATCGCGATCGGCGCGCGCTTTGACGATCGTTCGGCGTCGTCGTGGCTGCCGGGCTATTCGTGGAATTTCCCGCACAGCAAGCTCATCCACGTGGACCTCGACCCGGCGGAGCTCGGCCGCAACTATCCGCCGGATCTCGGCCTGCTCGCCGACGCGCGCACCTTTCTGCGCCAGCTCCTCGCCGAGCTCGAGCGCCGCCCGGCGCAGCGTGATACGCGTGCGGCCTGGCATGCGGAGATCAGGCGCTGGCAGGAGGAATGGGAGAAGTTCACGCGGCCGAACTTCGACATTCATGCCTCGCCGATCCGGCCCGAGCGCATTGTCGCGGATTGCCAGGCGGTCCTGCCGCCGGACGCGATCCTCGCTTGCGATGTCGGCGTCAATCACAATTGGTACATGCAGTTCTGGAAGGCGCGGCATCCACAGACCATGCTCAACTCGTGGGGCTTCTCGGGCATGGGCTTCGGCGCGGCGGGCGCGCTCGGCGCCAAGCTCGCGGCGCCCGACAGGCCCGTGGTCGCGATCGCGGGCGACGGCTGCTTCACCATGGTGCCGCACGTGCTGTGCACGGCGGTCGAGTACGACATCCCGGTCGTGTGGGTGATCTGGAATAATTTCGGCTGGGTCTCGATCCGTGATATCCAGCTCGGCATGTTCGGCGGCCGCGAGCTCGGCACCATGTTCAATCAGGGCGCCAACAACAAGCCGTACAATCCGGACTTCGCGGCCTGGGCGCGCGCCACCGGCGTCGAGGCGATCACGGTGACGAAGTCGGAGGATTTCAAGGGCGCGCTGGAACACGCGGTCAAAGCGAACAAGCCGTTCCTGATCGACGCCCATGTGGACGCCGAGATCCGCCCGCCCGCCACCGGTGCGTGGGAGCTGCCGCCGACGCCGTACAAGGAGCCGGTGTTCGGCAAACGCTTCGTGCCCGACGCGGCGCCCGCGAAGTGAGTGAAGCAATCGCAAGCGTCAATTCCCTCATCCTCAGGTGCGAGGGCTCGCCCCGACGCGGGGAGCGCGCGCCAGCGAGGATTAACGGGGGGG
>JAEYAU010000055.1 GCA_023404705.1 Pseudomonadota bacterium | reverse complement strand
CCCTGTGCCCGCGCCGGACCGATACCAGGTGAGGCCGCCGCGCACCGCGCCAGGCGCCGCATAGGTATCGACGATCGCCTCGAACTCGGTGGGCCGCACGCTCTCCTTGCGGCCGACCCAATGGTCGTAGAAATGCGCGAGATAGGTCCGCACCGTCTCGCGGCTGTGGCCGATGAGCGCGTCGGCCATGGGCGTGTTGTGGAAGTGCTGATACCAGAACTCGCTCTGCGCCGGATAGGCGAGGCGGCGCGCGCCGATGCCCGGATAGGACGGGTTCAGCAGCACGACCGCGCGAATGCGCGACGGCGCCGAGCGTGCGAGATCCTGCGCGACGCGCGCACCGACGTCGTAGCCGACCACGATCGCGGGCGCGACGTCGAGCTTCTCCAGGAGCGAGCGGATGCTCGCGCCCTGCGCCTGCACCGAATAGGCCGCCTCGGGCGGCAGCTCCGGCTTCTCGGACTCGCCGAAGCCGCGATAGTCCGGCGCGATCACGTCGAACCCGCGCGCCGCGAGCCGCGGGACCACACGCCGCCAGTCGTACCAGAAGCCCGGCCAGCCATGCACCAGCAGCACCGGATCGCCGGCGCCCTGCCGCACATAGTGCAGGCGGATGCCCTCGTGATCCTGCAGATAGTTGTGGCCCCACGATGCGTCGCCGGGATGGCGGTCGATGAAGTCGTCCACGCGCTGGCTCCTGCGGCTTGTGCTTCCGAGACTCACACCAGATGGAATTCGCGTTCGCAATGGTCTATCCGGACAACCTGCCCGCAGCCATGATGTTCGCCGAGGAGGAGCCATGACCATCACGATTACGGCCTTCGAGCGCTCGCCCGACGGCGGCAAGGGGCTGGCGCGCGACACGCGCGTTCGCTGGGCGCTCGAGGAGGTTGGCCAGCCCTACGAGGTCCGCCTTGTGTCGTTCGGCGCCATGAAGGAGCCCGCGCATCTGGCGCTCAATCCTTTCGGCAAGATCCCGACCTATGAGGAAGGCGATCTCGCGCTGTTCGAGACCGGGGCGATCATCTTCCACATCGCCGAGCGCCATGCGGGCCTGCTGCCGCGCGATGCCAATGCGCGAGCGCGGGCGATCACCTGGATGTTTGCCGCGCTCAACACGGTGGAGCCGCCGATCCTCGAGCTCGCCCACGCCAAGCTTCTGGAGTCGGACAAGCCCTGGAGCAGGGAGCGCCTGCCGCTGGTCGAGGACCGCGTTCGCGACCGGTTGAAGCAGCTGTCCGATCGCCTCGGCGATGCCGAATGGCTCGACGGCGGATTCAGTGCCGGCGACCTGATGATGGCGTCGGTGCTGCTGCGGGTGCGATCATCGGGCATTCTGGATGAATATCCGAACCTCGCGGCTTATCTGGCCCGCGGCGAGGAGCGCCCCGCTTACAAGCGGGCTTTCGCGGCGCAGCTGGCGATCAACGCGCCACCGAAGAGCTGATCGTAAATCCCGCCACACTTGTCACTCCTGCCCGGAGGCGAAGCTCCTCTATCTGGATGTCACCGCCGTCGCGAACGGCACGATGAACCAGATGGAGATGAGCTATGCCTGACATTCTCAACCGTGTTGAAGTCCGTGCCTCCGCCAACGACACCTATCGCGCGCTCGCCACCGCCGACGGCATCGCCCGCTGGTGGACCACCGACACCAAGGGCGGCGGCGCCGTCGGCAGCACGATCAAGTTCACCTTCGGAACGCGCGGCTTCTTCGATATGAAGGTGCTGGAGCTCGCCCCCGGCAAGCGCGTGCTGTGGCAAGTGGTCGACGGGCCCGAGGACTGGGTCGGCACCAAGATCGGCTTCGACCTCAAGGAGGACAACGGCTCGACCGTGATCCTCTTCAAGCATCAGGACTGGAAGGAAGCGAGCGAGTTCATGCACCACTGCAGCACCAAGTGGGCGACGTTCCTGATGAGCCTGAAGTCGCTGCTCGAGACCGGGAAGGGCGCTCCCTTTCCGAACGATATCCACATCACGGTCAACTGGGACTGATCTGATGCCGTCCAGGCTCGGGTCGGCGCTCGCCGATCCGCGCTTGCGACTTTCTTCATGCCCGGCGTGAGTGTTATGACCGGCCGAGCACCACTCCGGCTCGGCACATCCATGACCCGCGACGCTCTCAACGCCTTCTGTCGCACGCTTCCCGCGACCACGCATGTCGTGCAGTGGGGAGAGGCCGACGTCTGGAAGGTCGGCGGCAAGGTGTTCGCGATCATCGGCGGGTCGGAGCGCCAGCCGACCGTATCCTTCAAGGTGAGCGACATCGCCTTCGACCTGCTGAAGGACCAGCGGGGTCTCCGCCCCGCGCCCTATCTCGCGTCGCGCGGCATGAAGTGGATCCAGCATTTCGCCAGGCCCGGGCTGCGCACCCCCGAGTTGCGCGACTACATCCGGCAGTCTCACATGATCGTGGCGCGGGGCTTGTCGAAGAAGACGCGGGCCGCGCTCGGCCTCGAAACGCGGCTGTAGGGTGTGCTCAGCGCGCCGAGGCGCTTCAGTCAGGCAGTGAATCGATCGCGCCGAGCGCACGCGTGCGCTCGGCCGATCAACGCTTCGATAAGCGGCCAGGCCCCGGGCGGCCGAGCACACCCTACGAGGTCGACCTCACCGCGTCGCCTTGAGATGCGCGACGAGCCGATCGACCACCGTGCCCCAGCCGGTGTGGAAACCATCTCCTCTAGAGCAGCGCAAGATCCGCGCGATAGGCGATGATCCTGACATCGCCGACGCCGCTGTCCATGCCCATGATATCGGTCGCGCTCAGGTCGTACTGGGCGCAGCGCTGGAAGCCGATGCGTTCATAGAGGCGGCACGCGGCCGACATGAACGAGGAGGTGTGAATCCCGACCGCCGATGCGCCGAACCGCCGCGCCCGATCGAGGCAGCTCTCGACCAGTCGCAGGCCGATACCCTGGCCGCGCCGGCCGGGATGCACCGCGAGCTTGCGAAACCCGGCCCACTGGCTCGGCAGGCCGAGCCCTTCGGAGGCCGCATCGGCGAAGAACAGCACGGTGCCGACGATCTCGCGATCGCGCTCCGCAACCAGGATGTCGGCCTCGTCGCGGTGGCGCTCGAGGCCGCGCAGATCCTCGACATAGGCCGTGAAGATCGGCGCGGGCACGGCATCGCGATACTGAGCATAGGCCGCGACGCTGAGCTCCGCGATCTGGGGAATCTCGTGCGGGAGGGCAGGCCGGATCAATATGCCGGTCATCACGGCTTTCCCGGCACGCGCGATGCGCGGTCTGCGCCGTCGGTGTCCAGCTCCAGCGCGAACTCGATCCGGCGGCGCACGTGCTCCCATGCGGTGGTGCCCGGCGCGACGAGGTCGAAGTGGCCCGCTTCCGGAATGTCCATGAGCGCGACCTCTGCACCCTGCTTGCGTCGCACCGCATTGGCATAATCACGCGCCACGTAAGGCGGCACGAGCCGATCCAGAATGCCGCTGATCATCGTCACGGTGCTCTCGGGCGGCGGCAGCGCGGCCGGCGAGACCTCGGCGTAGGATCCGCCCGGCGCCAGCTTGTCGATCACGCCCGGGCCGCAGAGCACGGGCACGAAGCGCGCGAAGGCTTCGAGATCGCCGATGCCGCCGAGGCTGATGACCGCGCGCGGGATGAAGGGCTCGTCGCGGCGCAGCGGGCTCTCGGCCGGAAGCCGATCTCGCGCCGCGGCCCAGAGCGCGAGATGTCCGCCGGCCGAATGACCGACCGCCACGGTTCGCGTCAGATCGAGATCGTAATGTGCGGCTTCGGCGCGCAACCGATCGATCGCGGTGGCGATATCCGCGAACGTTCCCGGATAGCCGCCGCCCGCTTCGTCGGCGCGGCGATAGCCGATGCTCCAGGCCGCAATACCGCGGCGCGCCAGTTCCGCGCCGAATGCACGCAACTGCTCCCGCCCGGCGCCGGGCAGATCGCGCCAGCAGCCGCCATGGATCAGCACGGCAACCGGAAAAGGACCGGCGCCCTTGGGCAGAAACACGTCGACCGCTTGCGAACTCGCGTTCCCATACGAGAGGATGGCCGTGGGAGCGGGTTGCGGCAGCGCCTTGAAGGCCGCGAGGTCGATCGGCTCTGCTTGCGCGACAGGAACCGCGGCCAGGACAAGCAGCGCCGCGAAGGCGAAGGATTTCATGACGCGTCTCTCCTCATGTCCGAGCACAGAGGCGCGCATATCGGCGACGCAGGGGAAGGAGACAACTCACTTCTGCTCATCTGATCGTGAAGCTGCGTGACGCCCAGGACGTCAATGCGATGGAATGTGGGAAATCAGGGCGATATGGGGAGAGAATGATCATCGACCCCGCATCACGCGGAGCGCGTCGCCAGCGCACCCGCGCAGGTTCAAGCGTCACGGCTTTTTGATTCCGGCTTGACGCACTTCTTCGCCATGAGGAGGCATGCCAAACCGAGTGACCCCTCCCATGCGCCTTCTTCTCGTTCTGCTGCTCATCGCCGTCGCGTTTCCCGCCGCCGCGCAGACCGCCTATCCGATCAAGGCCGACGACGGCGCCATCGTCGCCAATCATCGGATTGCGCCCGAGACGATCGGCGACATCGAGCGGCTGCCGGGCGTGGTCGTGGCCGGCAATCCCAAGGGCGACGTCACGCTCGCCGAGTTCTACGATCTCAACTGTCCCTATTGCCGCAAGGCGTCCGGCGACATGGCGGCGCTGCTGCAGGAGGACAAGAAGCTGCGGCTGCTGCTGGTGCCGTTCCCGGTGCTCGGCATCGAGTCCATCATGGCGGCGCGCGTGGAGCTCGCCGTGACGCGTCTCGGCACGCCGGAGCAGGCCTGGCAATTCCACCGCAAGATCTTCTCGGGGCGCGGCGTGGTCGAGGGCACCCGCGCGCTCGCGGTCGCGCGCGAGCTCGGCTTCACGGACGACAAGCTGATCGCGACCGCGAATGACGACGACGTCACCGACACCATGAAGGCGCATGTGCGGCTCGGCAATGCGCTCAAGCTGCAGGCGACGCCCGCCTATGTGATCGGCGACGTCGCGGTGCTCGGTCATCCAGGCCGCAAGGCATTGCGCGGCGTGATCGAGGCGATGCGCCGCTGCAACAAGGTCGTGTGCTGACGAAACGAAGTGCGGAGACTTCGACTCAATTCCTCCGCATCCCATCGTATAATTGCATTCGTCCCGTGCCTCGGCGCAGGGTGCGGTGCGCGCACCGACGCCGCAGTCTCGAGACGAAGGCCATGCTCGAGTTGGCGCTTGACCTGGCTCGTGAGAACCTGTTCTCGCTGATCTTCGCAGCGCTGATACTCGACATCCCGCGCTACACCTTCTCGCTGATCTCGCTCGCGCTGCTCGCGCTCGTCAGAGGGCCGCTGCAGGTGCCCGCGCCACGCGGTCACGCGCGGATCAGCGTCGTCCTGGCCGGATTCAACGCGGCCGACGGCCTCGCGCCCTCGATCGCGTCGCTGCGCCGGCAGACCTTGCCGCCGTTCGAGATCATCGTCGTGGACGACGGCTCCACCGATGCGACCCGCGCGGTCGCGGAACGCGCACGCGCGCGCCGCGAGATCGACACGGTGATCTGCCATGGCACGCCCTGCGGCCGCAGCGCCGCCATCAACGCTGCGGCGCGCTTCGCGCGCGGCGATCTGCTGCTCACCGCCGATCCGGACACGACGTTCGATCCGACCACGCTCGCGCGGATGGCCGCGGCCTTCCACGACCCTCGCGTCGCCGCCGCGAGCTGTAACATCGGCGTCGCCAACGAAGACGAGACGCTGATCACGGGGCTGCAGGGCATCGAGTATCTGATGTCGTTTTCGGCCGGCCGCTCGTTCCTCGACACGCTCGGAGCGATCGCCTGCTGCTCGGGCGCGTGCTCCATGTACCGTCGCGACGTGTTCCTCTCGCAAGGTGGGCTCGATGTCGGGCCCGGCGAGGATCTCGAGATCACGCTGCGCTTGCGCCGGCTCGGCCACGCGATCCGCTTCGTGCCGGACGCCTGGGCCGACACCCATGTTCCCGCCAATGCCGTGAGTCTCTTCCGACAGCGGGCGCGCTGGGACCGCGACGCTGTCCGCGTCCGCTTCCTGATGTACGGTGAATTCCGCCTGCGTCAGCCGCGCGAGATGCTGCGCGATACGCTACAGCGCCTGGACTTCATCGTTCTCGATCTCATCCCGACGCTGCTGTTCCCGTTCGCCTTCGTCTATCTCATCGCGGTGTTCGGCGATTATGCGTTGCCGTTCTTCGTCGGCGTCTTCGTGCTGATGCTCGGCATCGCGCTGTTCAACATCGGCCTCGCCTTCGCGCTGTTCAACACCTCCGCGAGCTTCTTCAGCTTCGCGCTGGCGCCGATCTTCCCGATCTATCAGGGGATCGTGATGAAGTCCGCCCGCTTCGTGACCTATTCGGCCGAGATCCTGTTCGCGGCCTCGCGGCACGACGACTTCGTGCCGCCACGCGTGCGGCGCGCGCTGCTCGGGGAGAGCTGAGGCATGGACGTTGCGCTCAACCGCCTCGACCCGATGCTCCCGGACCCGGTGGAGAGCAGGCGGCGCGCGGCCGGCCGGTTCGTACGCATCGTCTACGGCACCTGCGTGTTCGGGCTGCTTCTCTTCTTCGTCATCTATTTCGGCGGACCGCTCGTCTTTCTCGGCGGAAGCGGCATCGTCTCGGCGCCGCGCCAGGTGGTCTCGCTTCCGGTCACCGTGCAGGTCGTCAGCCTCCGGGTCGAGCCGGGCGATACGGTGGCCAAGGGCGCCGAGATCGCCGTGATCCGCTCGCCGCAGCGCGACGAGACCATCTCGAACTACATGCGTGGGCTTGTCGACCTCGCGGGCCGTGAGGCAGAGCTGCGCATCCGCGAGCGTGTCGCGCGCGAGTCGCTCCCCGCGGCACGTGCCTATCTGGAGCTCACCGAGGAGGCCGTGAATCGCGTTGAGGCGGCGACAAGCGGAGGGATGAGCCTCAACTACCGGCTCGACATCCGCAACGCGCGCGCTCAGGCGCTGAAGGCGGTCGCCTCGCAGGAGGCGGAGGCCGCGGAAACGTCGGCCCAGATCGAAACCCTCAGCGGGCTCCGGCAAGGGCTGCAGGAGCGTCTGGACGAGGCCGAACGCAATTTCGCGGGTGGCCGCGTCGTCGCGCCGATCGCTGGCATCGTGTCCCGGCGCCTCGCGCGCGCCGGGCAATCCCTCGTGGCAGGCGCCGCCATCGCGGAGATCTACGATACGACCGGGATCTATGTGGACTGGTACATCCCGAACCGCCGCCTGGTCGAGCCGAGGGCGGGCAATCCGGTGTTCGTGGTCTACGGCAACAGACGCATCACCGGCACCATCGAAGAGATCCTGCCGGTCTCGGACATGCTCGGGCCGCCCGACGCGCTCGCGCAGAGCCAGCGCCAGTCGGCGCAGATCGCGCGCATTCGGCTCAGCCCCGACACTCCGCCGCCGCCGCTGAGAGCCGATGTGACGATCCACATGTACTATTCGAGCGCCATTGGCCGCGCGGCCGACGCGCTGGTGGATTTCCTCAGGCTGCGTTGAACGAGGCTGGCGCCATGCAGGTCGAAGCGAACCGGCCGACATGTCCCTCATGCGGGGCGACCCGCCTCTCGTTCTCGCCCGTCATCCATCACATGCTCTGCGCCTATGTCGGCCCGCAATACGACTTCGCGGACCGGCCTGAAGGTCTCGCATGCCCGAAATGCCGGCGCGTGCTGGAGGCGGGAACACGCGACGCGGAGATCGTCGGCACCAGCGCGCGCTGCGCGGCCTGCGGCGCCGAGATGATGGTTGCGCCCGCGCCTGCGGCCATCTGATATCGTCCTCCACTGATCGCGGCCAATTCACGGCCCAGCGCCGCGTAAAAATACTTTTGCCCCTCATGTCGGGTAGGGATGGCTGTGTTCGTCTTTTTCTCGAGGGGCCGATCGAGGCCTCAAAACCAGGTGGAGAAAGACCGATGCGCGTGATGGTGATTGTGAAGGCGACCGCCGACAGCGAGGCGGGGGCCATGCCCTCGGCGGAGCTGCTCGAGGCCATGGGCAAGTACAACGAGGAGCTGATCAAGGCCGGCATCATGAAGGCCGGCGAGGGGCTGCGCCCGTCGTCCAAGGGCAAGCGAGTTGCCTTCGACGGGCCGAACCGCACTGTCACCGACGGCCCGTTCACCGAGACCAAGGAGCTGATCGCCGGCTTCTGGCTCTGGGAGGTCAAGGACATGGCGGAGGCCGTCGCCTGGGTGAAGCGCTGCCCCAACCCGATGCCCGGCCCGAGCGAGATCGAGATCCGCGAGATTGTCGAGATGTCCGACTTCGCCGAGGTCATGACGCCCGAGCACACGGCGCTCCACGATCGCAATCGCGACAGACTCGAAGGCCGCTGATGCAAAGGCCGCGCGGGCCGCAGGTGAGTTTCACCGCGGCCCGATCCGCGCGCCTCGCTCAGCCCCAGCCGAGCGATGCGAAATAGGGCGGCACCCGGTCGAGACTCGGGAAGACCGCATTCGGTGTGTAGTCGGGCAGGGGTTTGCGGCCGGTGCCGCGATCGATCCAGATGCAGCGGAAGCCCATGTCGCGCGCCGCGGCGTGATCGAGATGCGGGCTCGCGCAAATGTGCACGACGTCGTTCAGCGATACACCGAGTGCCTCATGCGCATGCGCGAAAATCTGGCGCGACGGCTTGTAGGCCTGCGCCTGCTGCGCCGTGATCACCCGGTCGATGTGGCCGCCGAGCTGCGCGACATTGCCCGCGATGATGTCGTCGTCCGTGTTGGAGATGATGCAGAGGCGGAAGCCCTGCCGCTTCAGCGCCGCGAGCGCCCCGATGACCTCCGGGAAGGGCGGCATCTGCGCAATGCGCGAGGTCAGGATCTCGACGTCGGACGACGCGAAGGACAGCCGCAGCTCGTGCATCGCCAGCCGCAGGCTCTCGCCCGCGACCGCGCGGAAGGACTTGTGCGGCCGCTGCTGCTCGAGCGCGTGCTCATACGCGTCGTAGGTCCGGATGAGCGTCGGCGCGTCCACGCCGGACGCGCCCTGCTTCGCCAGGATGGTCTCGACGGCCGCGAGCAGGCCTTCGTCCCATTGAATCAGCGTTCCGTAGCAGTCGAAGGTGAGCCAGTCGGGCTTTGAGCCAAGCATCGTCATGGTTTTTGTCACTCTCGAAGGAACGTGTCACTCGCGCGCGCCGCGCGGCCGCGCGCTCAGCTCGAGCCAGTCCAGCTCTTCCTCGGCCTGGCGATAGGCGGCGTCGCCGATCGCGCCCGAGCCGCGCAGCTCTTCGATGGCGCTGCGCGACGCGCTCACGAGCCGGCGGCGGATGGCATTCTCGGTGCTGTCGCGCGGATCGCCGCCGCGCTTCGCCTCGTCGAGCGCTTCGGCATATTCGCGCCGCAGCCGCTCGGCGGCCGCGCTCTCGTCGCCGTCGAGCTCGCGCATCGCGGCTTTCATCGCGGCCTTGCGCGCGAGGCCGAGCTCGCGTTCGACCGTCGTGTCCCTGGCGAATTTGAGCAAGCCGAGGAGCGGGCCGAGCGTCACGCCCTGGATCACCAGCGTCCCCAGCACGACGACGAAGGCCGCGAGCAGGATGAAGTCGCGATACGGGAACGGCTCCGGCAGCGCCAGCGCGGCCGCGAGGCTGACGATGCCGCGCATGCCGGACCAGCCGATAACCAGCGGCTTGCGGATGTCGGTCGAGACCTCGCGCGCGAAGATGCGGCCCCACAGCCGCTCGCCGAAATGATGCACCATCACCCAGGCGATGCGCACCACGATGGCCACCGCGAGGATCGCGACCGCGATACCCAGATAGCGCCAGCGCTCCGCGACCGAGAGCGGCTCGAGAATGGGCCGCAGCTGCAGCCCGATCAGCGTGAAGGCCAGCACATTGAGCACGACCGTGACGGTCTCCCAGATCGCGAAGGAGGGGATCCGCAGATGCGCCGCCATCTGGGCCACATTGCCGCGCGCCATGGTGAGGCCGAAGACTACGATGGTGACGACGCCCGACAGGCCGAGCCGCTCGGCGACGAGCCAGACCGTGAAGGTCAGCACGAACTGAATGATGACGGAGCTCGGCGCATCCGCGATACGACTGACGATGCGCCGCACCGGCCAGGCGAGCAGCCAGCCGACGATCACGCTGCCGAGCACCACCAGGCCGAAGGTCGGCAGCGCGCTGGAGGCGCTGAAGCTGCCGGCCGCGACGGCGCCGACGGCGAGGCGATAGATCAGCAGGGCGGACGCGTCATTGAGCAGGCTCTCGCCCTCGAGCACCATGCGGATGCGATAGGGCGGATCCACTTGCCGCATGACCGCCAGCGCCGCCACCGCATCGGGCGGCGCGACCAGCGCGCCGAGCGCGATGGCGGCGGCCCATGGCATGTCGGGGAGCATCGCGCGCGCCGTGACCGCGACCGCGATGGTGGTGACCGCGACTGCCACGAGCACGAGCGAGAGCACGGGCGCCCAGTCGCGGCGCAGATCGCGCAGCGAGGCGTCGTAAGCCGCATCGAGCAGGATCGGCGCGACGAACAACGCGAGGATCAGGTCCGGCGGAAGATCGAGCCGCGGCGCGCCCGGGATGAAGGCGATCAGCGCGCCGCCCGCCGCCAGCAGGGTCGGGTACGGGATGTTGACGCGCCGCGCCAGTGACGAGAGCAGCGTCGCGCCAATCAGCAGGACGAGGATCGTCTCGAACACATGCATCGGAGCGGCTCGCGTGAGCGGGGTCCGGAGCTACGTCCGCGTGGCGCGGTTACGCACCCGCGGCGCGGTTACGCACCCGTGGTGCGGTTACGCACCCGTGCGGTTACGCACCCGCGAACCCCTTGCCGGGCTTCTTGTACTCGGGCCGCGGCGGGCTGAAGATGTCGAGCACGCGCGCCCCGTCCGGGCCCGCCACCATGGTGTGCGGCACGTTGCCGGGCGTGCGCCAGAAGTCGCCCTTCTTCACGGGGATCTCCTCGTCGCCCTGGATGCGCAGGGCGGAGCCTTCCAGCAACAGACCCCATTGCTCCTCGGGATGATGGTGCAGCGTCCCGCGCGCGTTCGGCGCGATGGTCACGACGGACAGCATGGCGTGCTCGCCCGCGAAGATGCGCGTGGTGACGCCTGGACCGAGCTCGCGGAAGAGGCCGTCCGCCGGATCCTCGACGGTGTGGAATTCGTTCTTCTGACTCATGGGGGCGGTCCTCCATCCGGTTCTTTGCCGCAGACCTCATGCGGAAGCGGCGCCGGAAAGTCCAGAGACAAGAGGGGATCGCAGCGCATTGCTCACGCGGTTCGCTGCGGCACCGTCACCACGATGGCGCTGCACTCGGTTCGTCCTTCGCGGCAATAGCTGTGCGGTATGTCGGAATCGAAGGAGGCCGCGTCGCCGCGCGCGAGCCTGACGTGTTCCTCGCCGACCGTGAGCTGCAGTTGGCCATTGACAATATAGATGAGCTCGCGGCCGGGATGCCGGTGGGCGGCGGAAGGCTGCGAGTCAGTCGGAAACTCGGCGTAGTAGACCTCCGCGGCGCGATCCCTGACGGGAAAGTCGAGGCTCTCGAACAAATAGCAGGGCGGCTCCTCGGGACGGTCGGGCAGTCGCAGCCGCTCCTGGCGCCGGACGACCGTGACTGCAACTCCGTCGTCCTGCGCGAGGAAGAAGTGATCGAGCCCGACGCCGAACACGAGCGCGATACGCAGCAGCGTCGGCAACGTCGGAAACAGCTGGCCCCGCTCGATCTTCGAGAGCATGGCGGCGGAAAGCCCCGTATGCGCGCCGAGCTGGGTCAGGCCGAGCTGCTTCTTCAGGCGCAGCGTTCTGATTTTCGGCCCGATGCGATATTCCGCGAGGCCGCTCGCAAGCGTCTCGGACAGCATGGCGTCTCCTTTTTCCTCTCGCTCAACCGGGCCCTCGCGGGTTTGATCCACAGGAAAACTAATTTTCACTTCAAGAACTTGTCATCAAACGCGGAAGGCTGTCGCGCGTTGGTGCCGCGAGACGCGACGGCATCGGGCCGACGCGCCACGACATCCCGTTTGAAGAGGAGAATGCAATGAAGGCTCTGAACCTGATCACCCTGTTGCTGGTGATCGTCGGCGGCGTGAACTGGGGCCTGGTCGGCCTGTTCCAGTTCGACCTGGTGGCCGCGCTGTTCGGCGGGCAGAACGCCGCCTTGGCGCGCCTCGTCTATATTCTCGTCGGCGCCTCGGCGGTCTGGCAGCTCATTCCCATGTTCAAAGCGATCGGCAGCGACGAGCCGGCCGCACTGCGGGGGCACTGATGGCCAGTCCCGCAGAGCTCGAAGCGCAATTCTGGAAGGCGCTGAAGTCGGACATGACGATGATGCTCGGCCTCGCCGGCGTGGACGAGGGACACACCAGGCCGATGACGGGACATCTCGAACGAGAGGCGGGCGGGCCGATCTGGTTCTTCACCTCCACCGACGCCGAGATCGTGCAGCAGCTTCGCGA
>JAEYAU010000030.1 GCA_023404705.1 Pseudomonadota bacterium | reverse complement strand
GCCTGTGGCACAGCCTCGCGTTCTGGCGCACCCTCGCCTTCGGCTCGACCGGCCTCGCGCTCGGCAGCTTCGCGGCCCTGCTGCTGATCGCGGTGCTGCGCCCGCCGCTGCCGGCTCAGGCGCCCCTGGTGGCCGCTCTCGGCGCCACCACAGGGCAGCCCGGCTTCGTCGCCGCGGTTTCGCCCGACCGCCAGAGCCTGATGATCGTCCCGGCCGCCCTCGGCACCGCCGAGCAGCGGGTGCCCGAGCTCTGGATCATCCCGGCTGACGGCCGGCCCCGTTCACTCGGCCTGATCAACCGCAACGAGCCCGTCCGCGTGACGGTCCCGGCCGAGCTGATCGGCCACGTCGGCGCCGAGTCGACGCTGGCGGTCTCCCTGGAACCCCCGGGCGGCTCCCCGACCGGCCAGCCGACCGGCCCGGTCATCGCCCACGGCAAGCTGACCAGCCTCTAGGCCGTCTCGCGCGGCGATCCCCTGAAAATCAGGCTTTTCGCGGCTTCAGGGCGCATCGTTAACGGTCCGCTAACCATGCACCCGGCAAAAATTGCCCAATGGATACGTGCGCCCCGCCGGGGCGCCGTTTGGGGTTGGGCAGATGAGCGACGTCACCGCGGGATCGGGCGCAACCGGCTTCAGGCTCCGCTCTTCCTTTTCCGAGATCACCGGCTTCCTGAAGCGCGGCGACATCGGTCTCGCCATCGGCGTGATGGCGATCATCGTCGTCCTCATCCTGCCGATGCCGCCGCTGCTGCTCGATTTCGCCCTCGCGATCTCGATCATCTTCTCGGTGCTGATCCTGATGACGGCGCTGTTCATTCATGCGCCGCTCGAGTTCTCGTCCTTTCCGACCGTGCTGCTCATCGCCACGATGCTGCGGCTCGCGCTCAACCTCGCCTCGACCCGCCTGATCCTCGCCCACGGCCACGAGGGCACCTCCGCGGCCGGCCACGTCATCGAAGCCTTCGGCAACTTCGTGATGGGCGGCAACTTCGTCATCGGCATCATCGTGTTCGCGATCCTGATCATCGTGAACTTCGTGGTGATCACCAAAGGCTCCGGCCGCATCGCCGAGGTCGCGGCTCGCTTCAACCTCGACGCCATGCCGGGCAAGCAGATGGCGATCGACGCCGACCTCTCGGCCGGCCTGATCGACGAGAAGGAGGCGCGCACCCGCCGCAAGCACCTCGAGGACGAGAGCGCCTTCTTCGGCGCCATGGACGGCGCCTCGAAATTCGTGCGCGGCGACGCCATCGCGGGCCTGCTCGTCACCTTCATCAATGTGATCGGCGGCATGATCATCGGCATCGCCCAGCAGGGCATGCCCTTCGTCGAAGCCGGCCGCACCTACACGCTGCTCACCGTCGGTGACGGCCTCGTCTCGCAGATCCCGGCGCTGATCGTCTCGACCGCGGCCGGCCTGCTCGTCTCCAAGGCCGGCGTCTCGGGCGCCGCCGACAAGGCGCTGCTCAAACAGCTCTCCGGCTATCCCAAGGCGCTCGGCATGTCGGCCGCCGTGATGATCGTGATGTCGCTGCTTCCCGGCATCCCGATGATCCCGTTCCTGGCTCTCGGCGGCGGCGCCGGGGCCCTTGCCTACACGATACAGAAGCGCTCGCGTCTGGCCGCTGCGGAGGAGCAGCAGAAGGCGGCGGTGGAAGCCAAGGCAGCGACCGTGCCCACCGAAGAGCCGATCTCGGCCGCGCTGAAGATCGACGACCTCAAGATCGAGCTCGGCTACGCGCTCCTGCCGCTGGTCAACGGCCCGGATGGCACAGATCGCCTCACCGAGCAGATCAAGGCGCTGCGCCGCTCGCTCGCGCTCGAGATGGGCTTCGTCATGCCCGCCGTGCGCATCCTCGACAACGTGCAGCTGGAGGCGAACGCCTACCTGATCAAGCTCAAGGAAGTGGACGCCGGCTCCGGCCGCGTCTGGCCCGGCCAGTTCATGGTGATGGACCCGACCGGCGGCCAGGTGCAGCTCCCGGGCGTGCACACCACCGAGCCGACCTTCGGCCTGCCCGCCACCTGGGTCGACGCCATGCTCAAGGAAGAGGCCTCGATCAAGGGCTACACCGTGGTCGATGCCGCCACTGTGCTGGCGACGCACCTCACCGAGGTGCTCAAGGCCAACATGTCGGAGCTGCTCTCCTATGCGGAGGTGCAGAAGCTGCTCAAGGAGCTGCCGAAGGAGCAGGGCGAGCTCGTCAAGGAGATCGTGCCCTCGCAGATCACGGTCTCGGGCATCCAGCGGGTGCTGCAGCTCCTGCTCACCGAGCGCGTCTCGATCCGCGACCTCGGCACCATCCTGGAGGGCATCACGGACGGTCTCGCGGTCACCCGCAATCCGACCTACCTGGTCGAACACGTCCGCGCGCGCCTCGCGCGCCAGATCTGCGCCCAGCACTCCTCTCTCGCCGGCTACCTGCCGCTCATCGCGCTCTCGGCGCGCTGGGAGCAGGCCTTCGCCGAGTCGATCGTCGGACAGGGCGAGGAGCGGGCCTTGGCCATGCAGCCCTCCAAGCTCTCCGAGTTCATCACCCTGGTCCGCGAGCGCTTCGAGGATGCGGCCCGTCAGGGCGAAGCCCCCGTGCTCGTGACCTCCCCCGGTATCCGGCCCTTCGTGCACTCGATCGTGGAGCGCTTCCGTGCCCAGACCGCCGTGCTGTCCCAGTCGGAAATCCACGCCCGGGCCCGCCTCAAGACGGTGGGCTCGATCTGAGGCTCCTGAGCCAAACGGTCGCAGTCCGGCCCGGATTGCGGCGGCCGCCCGGCCGGATCCGGGCGAAATGGGCGTGAACGCCGTACCCCTCGCAAAAATTTTTCGCCGATCACGGACCTGCGACCGGTTTCACTGCGTTGTGAAAGCCGAGGGGGGAGCGATTCCGCGCCCCAATACGTAAATCCTGTGACGACCAAAGGCCGCGACCTGAACCTTTTCCCGCGTCCCCGCGACCAATGATCGAGACGATGGGGAATGTGCCATGAACCATTCACTGGTTACCGCTGATCGGACGACCCACCTGAAGATCGTGGTCCTGGCCCTGATCGCTGGGATTGCCGTGGTGGGCGTGGGCATCACCTCGCATGTGACGAATTCCGACCAGACCGCGAGCATCGAGGCCCGCGGCCCGGTCATCAAGGCCGGTAAGCCAGTCGCGATCACCAGCCGCGACGATGCCACCATTCGCTGACGCAGGACCCCTGAACCACCAGGACCTGCCGACGCAGAGAGTGACCTCCCGAACTGCCGATTGCGCGCCCTCCGGGCGCGCTTTTTTTTTGCGCTACGGCGACTGCGCCGGGAAACCGACCGGCGTCGTGGCCATGACCCGGCCCGTGTAGAGCATCGGCCCGCTCGGCTGACCGGTCGGCGAGCCGGTTTCGGGCTCCAGCGAGATGCCATAGCGCGCGCGGTAGATCGTGACGGGGTCGAAAGCCGCGATGGTGGTGCGGACCAGATACTCGTCCTTGCCGATCACGCCGAGGGACCGCGGCGCCGCGAACTGGTCGGAGATCATCCAGAGCTGGAAGCTCTGGCCGGCCGGCGGCTTCGTGAGCATGCGCACGACCAGGGTGGTGCGGGCGAGATCGAAGGTCACCAGGAACTGCGGCGCGAACGGCTCCTTCTGCAGCACCGCGACGTAATACGCGGGCTTGGCCGAGCCGACCGGCACCTCCTTGACGATCACGCGCGGCTGCAGCTCCGGCGGCAGCAAATCCGGGCGATAGATTCGCACGCCGACAAGCGCCGCGGCCGCCATGCCGATCAGCAGCAGAAGGAGAGCGAACCGACGCCACGCGCGCATGCGCCGCAGCGCGTCGCTATTGTCCGGCGTCACGGCTTCCGACGCCGCGCCAGCAACTTTGGCCGCGCCCGGCTGCGGCACCGGCAGCGGCTCCGTCTCGGGCAGCCAGATCTCCTCGATCTTCTCGGTGCTGTGGAGCTGCGCCTTGATGCGCTCGAAGGCGTCGGCCGGCGGCTCCACGGGCGCGAGCATCACATGCAGCTCGCCGAAGCGCCGCTCCCAGGTCTTGATCGTCACCAGGAAGTCCGGATCGAGGATGGTCAGCGCCTGCGCCTGCACGCGCTCGTCGTCGTCGAGCGTGCCGAGCACATATTCGGCGGCCAGCACTTCGCGGTCCTCGGCGCGGGCGAACATCATGGCTGCAGATGGCCTCCCATCTGCAGCAGCGTCGTGCGCAACGCTGCCTTCACGACCTGCGCGGGCTGCTCGAATCTGGCCGCCAGCTGATCGCGGCTCCAGCCGCTGTAGTAGGCGAGCAGCACCATCTGTCGCGGCACATCCTCGAGCTGCGCGAGACAGAACAGGAGATGCCGCAACTCGTCCGTGACTTCGGTCCGCGCCTGATCGAGCGCCTCGATCGAGGCTTCGCGCGTGCCGGTCTCGTCGTCGGAGAAGAGATGACCCTTGCGCGCGACGTCGAGCGCGCGGCCGCGCGCGATCGCGACCATCCAGGTCATCGGTGTCGCGAGCTTGGCATCGTAATCGGCGGCGCTGCGCCAGATCTGCAGATAGCTCTCGCAGAGCACGCGCTCGGCGACGTCCGGCCGGCGCAGGATCCGCAGCACGATCCCGTAGAGCCGGTCCCGCGTCGCCGCGAACAGCCGCTCGAACGCGACCTCGTCGCCGCGTGCGACCGCGGCGAGGAGCCAGATGAGTTCGCCGGCCGTGAGCATCGTCAGCCCCGAAGCCCGGCCGCCCCGGGCCTGACGGCCGCGAGTCGGCGCGCCCAATCCCCCATGAGCGCGATACGAGTCATGACGTTTTCGCAGCGTCAACGCAAGCTGATGGTGCGAAAATCCGCCCGGCCAGCGTCAGTTGCGGCGCCAGCCCAGGGTTCGTGAGGGGCAGTGTCGGATCTAGAGCAAGCCATTCGTCTTTCAGGCTGAAGGGCCTCAACCAGGAGAAATTCCCTCATGCAGAAGATCGTCCCGCACCTCTGGTACGTGAAGGAGGCCGAGGAGGCCGCGCGCTTCTATGCCAGCGTCTTTCCGGAGTCGCGCGTCGACAGCGTCTCGTCGCTTCCCGCCGAGTCGCCAAGCGGTCCGGCCGGCTCGGTCCAGATGGTGGACTTCACCCTCTTCGGACAGCAGTTCTTCGCGATGTCGGCGGGGCCGCACCACGAGTTCAATGACGCCGTCTCGTTCGGCGTCCCGTGCGAGAGCCAGGCCGAGATCGACCGCTACTGGAACGCCATCCTCGCCAATGGCGGCAAGGAAGTCGCCTGCGGCTGGATCAACGACCGCTACGGCCTGCGCTGGCAGATCTACCCGAGCGCGCTCATGCGGATGATGAAGGACAAGGACAAGACCAAGGCGCAACGCGTCGCCAAGGAGATGATGAACCAGGTGAAGTTCGACATCGCCAAGCTCGAGGCCGCGTTCAAGGGCAAGTGAAGGGGGCTTGCTTCGTAGGGTGTGCTCGGCGGCCCGGAGTCTTGCGCTATCACGAGGCGCGTCGATCCGCCGAGCGCACGCGTACGGCCGCAGACGCAGCACGCGTGCGCTCGGCGCGATTCAGCTCAACGCCCGACTGAATGACCTCGGCGCGCCGAGCACACCCTACGGCGCAAATGCGAATGGCCGGGACAAGCCCGGCCATGAGTATCAGCGATACGCAGAAATGTTCGGCTAGATCATCGCGCCGCGCGCGCGCAGGCCGATGCTGTCCATCTCGGCCTGCTCGCGGGCGTTCTCGCTCGCGCGCTCGCGCATCTGATCGCGCTCGTCAAGGAGCTCGATCTTCTTCAGCTCCTCGAAGGCTTCCGCAAGCGCATTGCGCGCGTCCTCGAGCTGACCCTTGAGCTCGTCGGCGGAACGCTTGAGGTTGTCGCGACGGACCATCGCGGCCTTGGCATAGGTCGGATAGGCAAAGTGCGCCGGATCATGGATCCCGGCACGCTCCTGCTCCGTGGTGATCTCGCGCTCGAGATCGGCCGTCATGCGGTCGAAATCGGCGATCATCGCTTCGATCTGCGAGACCTTCCGCCGCTTCTCGTCGACCTGAAACTTTTTCAGGCGAATGAGTGTCTCACGCGACTTCATCGACATTCTACTCCCCAGAAGTCCCGATGGCGTTGGGGGGAACCGGCTCGCGCCTCATCGCAACGAGTTCCGGCTCTGCGCCGTTCGGACCCCAAATCTGGCAGCACAACGTTAGTTTTCTGTTGCCGCGCCTGCGAGAATTTGAGCCAGTCGCTGATACCCTTCGGTAAGACTTGTTGACTCTTCCTTACCCTGGCCGAGGAAGCCTTCGAGCGGCTTGTGCAGGGAGATCGCCTCATCGACCTCCGCGCTGGAGCCCGAGCGGTAGGCGCCGAGCCGGATCAGCTCCTCCATGTCCGCATAGGTCGCCATCACTTCCCGCGCCTTGCGGATCACCGGCAGGAACTCGGGGTCAGCCGCCCGCGGCATGGTGCGCGAGACCGACTTGAGCACGTTGATGGCCGGGTAGCGGCCGCGCTCCGCGATGGCACGCTCCATGACGATGTGCCCGTCGAGGATGCCGCGAACCGCGTCGGCGATCGGCTCGTTGTGGTCATCGGCATCGACCAGCACCGTGAAGATGCCCGTGATGGTGCCGTTCTCCGCGCCGGGCCCGGCGCGCTCGAGCAGCCGCGGCAGCTCCGTAAAGACGGTCGGCGTATAGCCCTTGGCGGTCGGCGGCTCGCCGGTGGAGAGGCCGATCTCGCGCTGGGCCATGGCGAAGCGCGTGACCGAGTCCATCAGGCAGAGCACGTCCTTGCCGGAGTCGCGGAAGGATTCGGCGATCGCCAGCGTCAGATAGGCGGCCTGGCGGCGCATCAGCGCGGGCTCGTCCGAAGTGGCGACCACGACCACCGAGCGCTTCAGGCCCTCCTCGCCGAGATCGTCCTGGAGGAACTCCTGCACCTCGCGGCCGCGCTCGCCGACGAGGCCAATGACCGAGACGGCCGCGTCCACGTTGCGAGCGAGCATCGAAAGCAGCACCGACTTGCCGACGCCCGAGCCCGCGAAGATGCCCATGCGCTGGCCGCGGCAGCAGGTGATGAAGGTGTTGAGCGCGCGCACCCCGAGATCGAGCGGCTGGCCGACCCGCTGGCGCGCATGGGCCGGCGGCGGTGGATTGCGGAAGGGGTAAGGCTCCGGCCCGGCCGGCAGCGGCCCCTTGCCGTCGATCGGCTCGCCCATGGCATTGACCACCCGGCCGAGCCAGCCGACCGAGGGCCGCACCGCCGGCGCCACCGCCGTGACCATGGCGCGGCAGCCGCGCCGCACGCCTTCGACGGCGCCGAAGGGCATCAGCAGCGCATTGCTGCCGGAAAATCCCACCACCTCGCAGGGAATGTTCCGGCCATTGCCGGTCTCGATCACGACCCGGGCGCCGACCGACATGGCGTGGATCGGCCCCGCCACCTCGATCATCAGACCGCGCACGCCGACGACACGGCCGTAGATCTCGACCCCATCGAGTTCCGAGATCTGCTCCGCCAGTGCCTTCATGAGTCCCCTCTGTGGCCCAGTGACCACATGAATTGGGCAACGAACACGGCACGCACGCTAGGTATGAATGCGGAGCGGGTCACCTTAACCGGGCGTTTACCCGCTTCATTAATCATTGCCTCGCTGTCCTTGGGGAGTTCCCGGACTTGCTCGGCCAGGATGGACGGGTAAGTCATGAGAGTCGGTTCAACCCGATTCTTAAAGTGAAGCATGAACCGACGCGTGGCGAAAAACCCGCTCTGTTCCAGGAATTTACGGCGATTCGGGTCGGTTCGCCCAGTAAATGCTTGGACACGGGAATCAGGTTTTGTTAACCATTGCCCGGTAGCGTGCCGAGTCGAATTGTCCCAAGGCGTTACGATCTCTAGGCCGCCCCTAAGGCGCGCCACCTGAGCCCGAAGCGGCGAGGAAGGGGACTGGCATGCGCGTTCTGCTGATTGAAGACGATGGCGCGACCGCGCAATCGATCGAGTTGATGCTGAAATCCGAGAGTTTTAACGTCTATACGACGGATCTCGGGGAGGAAGGCGTCGATCTCGGCAAGCTCTACGACTACGACATCATCCTTCTTGACCTCAACTTGCCCGACATGTCGGGCTACGAGGTGCTGCGCACCCTGCGCGTCTCGAAGGTCAAGACCCCGATCCTGATTCTCTCCGGCCTCGCCGGGATCGAGGACAAGGTCAAAGGCCTAGGCTTCGGCGCCGACGATTACCTGACCAAGCCGTTCCACAAGGACGAGCTGGTCGCCCGCATCCATGCGATCGTCCGCCGCTCCAAGGGTCACGCCCAGTCCGTCATCCAGACCGGCGACCTGGTGGTCAATCTCGACACCAAGACCGTCGAGGTGAACGGCCAGCGCGTCCATCTGACGGGCAAGGAGTACCAGATGCTGGAGCTCCTGAGCCTGCGCAAGGGCACCACGCTCACCAAGGAGATGTTCCTCAATCATCTCTACGGCGGCATGGACGAGCCCGAGCTGAAGATCATCGACGTCTTCATCTGCAAGCTGCGCAAGAAGCTCGCCAACGCCTCCAGCGGCAAGAACTACATCGAGACCGTCTGGGGCCGCGGTTACGTGCTGCGCGAGCCCTCCGACGACGAGGCGCGCATCCCGGCCTGACCCCGAGTTCTCCAGGGCCCGTCGCGGGCTCTCTCCTCCCGACTCGGACATTTCCGAACCCCGCCCTCTGGGCGGGGTTTTCGTTTCTGCGGCGCCCCCGGCAGGCGATTCGACCATGAGGGGTCGGAGGCGCGGCTTTGCGCGGCGAAGTGCCGGGCTGGCCGAGAAACATCGGTTCCGGTTTTCGGTCGTTCAGGTTGCGGCTCGCCGGCCTCACCGTATTTTTCGTAAGCGTCTGTTTTGACGCCATTTAAGCGCTGTCCCCAAGCTGTCTGACGCATTCAGCTTGCGTTCATGTGCCGCCCCCCATGGTGCGACAACAACAGGAGCCTCGGGCTCCGCCAAGAACCTTCAGGGGGGCCACACTCCAACCCCGTCTTCCGTCCCGAACCGCGCGAGACCCCTCGCCGCGGCACGAGAGAGCTTCGCCCGAACGCCGCCGATCGCCTGGTGGCCCCGCATCCCGAATTTCAATTCGAGCAGCAAGATCCGAAATGGCCCGACGACACGAGATCTCGAAACAGAATCGCCGCCCCCTTCCCGCCGGCCGCAGCGCACCGGTGGTGCATCTGCGCGCGGTCGAGGACCTGCCGTCGGCGCTCGAGTCCTACGACATCCCGACCAACCGCCAGGTCCTGGGATGGACCGGCGATAATTCGCTGCGCTGGGCCGAAGGCGAGCGGCTCAATCATCTGTTCGAGCAGTCGGTCGCCCGCTTCGGCGACAATGCGGCCGTCATCACCGACACGGCCGAGCTGAGCTATCGCGAGCTCGATGCCCGCGCCAACCAGGTCGCGCGTCACCTGATCGCCAAGGGCGTGCAGTCCGGCGACCGCGTCGGCCTGCTGTTCGACCGCACGGTCGAGACCTATGTGGCGCTCATCGCGGTGCTCAAGACGAACGCCGCCTATGTGCCGCTCGATGCTGGCTTCCCGGTCGAGCGCCAGCGCTTCATCCTTTCCGACGCCGGCGTGAAGACGGTCGTCTCCATGTCGGCTTTCGCTGAGCGCATCGAGAGCCTCGGCGCCAAGGCCATCCTGCTCGACACCGATGCGGCCGCGATCGACGCGCGTTCGACCGCGCGTCTCGGCGCCGACGAGGTCGCGCCGGCCGCCGAGTCCATCTGCTACATCCTCTACACCTCGGGCACGACCGGTAACCCGAAGGGCGTGGTCATCGAGCACCCGAGCATCTGCAACTTCGTCCGGGTCGCGGCCGAGATGTACGGCTATGCGCCGGGCGACCGCGTCTATCAGGGCATGACCATCGCCTTCGACTTCTCGGTCGAGGAGACCTGGGTGCCGCTGATGGCGGGTGCGACGCTGATTCCGGGCCGCTCCGGCATGACGCTGGTCGGCGAGGAGCTCGCTGAGTTCCTGCACGCGCGCCGCGTCACCGTGATGGCCTGCTGCCCGACGCTGCTCGCCACCATCGAGCGCGAGCTGCCGCAGCTGCGCATCCTGCTGGTCGGCGGCGAGGCCTGCCCGAAGAACCTGGTCACGCGCTGGTATCGGCCGGGCCGCACCATCCTGAACTCCTACGGCCCGACCGAGGCGACCGTCACGGCGACGCTCACTGAGCTGACGCCGGACAAGCCCGTCACCATCGGCGTGCCGCTCCCGACCTATGCGATCGTGATTCTCGATGCCGAGAAGGATCAGCTGGCCGAGAACGGCGGTCTCGGCGAGATCGGCATCGCGGGCATCGGCGTCGCGCGCGGATATCTCAACCGCGACGAGCTCACGGCCAAGAAGTTCATCACCGACTTCCTGCAGATCCCGAACAACCCGTCGGGCCGCATCTACCGCACCGGCGACCTCGGCTGCATCAACCAGCAGGGCGAGATCGAGTATCACGGCCGCATCGACACGCAGGTGAAGATCCGCGGCTATCGCATCGAGACCATCGAGATCGAGCAGGTGCTGCTCGAGCTCCCCGAGATCGCGCAGGCGGCCGTCACGACCTTCGAGCCCGAGCCGGGCCAGCCCGAGCTCGTCGCCTATTACGCGCTCAAGCAGGACGCGACGCTCGCGCGTGGCGACATCGCGCCGGCGCTGCGACGACGACTGCCAGCCTATATGGTGCCGGCCTATCTCGAGGAAGTGCCGTCGATCCCGATGACGGCGAGCAACAAGGCCGACCTCAAGCGCTTGCCGAAGCCCACGGGCGAGCGCTGCGCCGCGGTTGGTGGCCCGGTGGTCGCGGCCCGCACCGAGACCGAGCGCCTGCTGGTCCGCCTCGTCGCCGAGGCGCTGCGCATCGAGCAGGTTTCGACCGAGGCGCATTACTTCGAGGATCTTGGCGCCAACTCCCTGCTGATGGCGCGCTTCTGCGCCAAGGCGCGCCAGAACGGCTTCGCCAATCTGTCGATGCGCGACATCTACACCTATCCGACCGTCGCGCGCCTCGCCGCCCATCTCGACGCCGCCGCCGACGAGACCATCGCGTCCTCGGCCGACGAGCCGTTCCACACGCCCTCCACCCTCTCCTACTGGACCTGCGGCGCGCTGCAGCTCGCCTTCTTCGGCGCCTATGCGCTGTTCGGCCTCTGGATCTTCGACAAGGGCCTCGACTGGACCTACGCGGCCGCCGCCAACCCGCTCGAGCTCTATGTCCGCAGCGTGATCTTCGCGGCCGGCTCCTTCGCGGCCTTCGCGCTGCTCCCCGTCGCCGCGAAGTGGCTGCTGGTCGGCCGCTTCACCGAGGAGAAGATCCCGCTCTGGAGCCTGCGCTACGTCCGTTTCTGGATGATCAAGACGCTGCTGCGCTCCTCGCCGATGATCGCCTTCATCGGCACGCCGCTCTACAGCGCCTATCTTCGTCTGCTCGGCGCCAAGATCGGCCGCGGCGCGCTGGTCGGCAGCCGCTTCATCCCGGTCACCGCCGACCTGATCTCCATTGGCGAAGGCACGATCCTGCGCAAGGACTCGATCCTGCTCGGCTATCGCGCGCAGTCGAACTTCATCCACACGGGACGCATCGAGATCGGCCGCAACGCCTTCGTGGGCGAGGCGAGCGTCATCGACATCGATACCCGCATGGGCGACGACAGCCAGCTCGGCCACGGCTCCTCGCTGCAGAGCGGCCAGCAGATCCCGGCCCGCAAGCGCTATCACGGCTCGCCCGCGGTCGAGACCTCGTCCGACTACGTCCGCGTCGACGCCATGCCTTGCGGCACATTCCGCCGCGCCGCCTACTCGGTGACGCAGCTCGCCGGCCTGTTCGGCGTCGCGGTGCCGCTCCCGATCCTGGCGCTGGTCGCCTGGGAGCACTATGCGGCGCAGAGCACCGGCGCCGGTGCCTCGGCCTTCGAGGCGTCGCTCTCCACCATGCTGCTCGTCTCCGGCATCGCCTTCTTCGGCTCGCTGATCGCGGCGCTCGCCGCCATGTACGCGGTGCCGCGCCTCGCTCAACTGTTCCTGCGCACCGACCGCACCTATGTGCTGTTCGGCTTCCATTACTGGCTGCAGAGCGTCGTCGCGCAGGTCAGCAACAACAAGTTCTTCAACCTGCTGTTCGGCGACAGCTCCTTCGTCGTGAGCTACGTCCGCTTCCTCGGCTGGAACATGAACAAGGTCGAGCAGACCGGCTCGAACCTCGGCACCAACCAGAAGCACGACAATCCTTTCCTGTGCGACATCGGCAGCGGCACGATGGTCTCGGACGGCCTCTCCATGATCAACATGGACAAGTCGGCCTCCTCGTTCCGTCTGGCGACGACGCGCATCGGCGAGCAGAACTATCTCGGCAACAACATCCACTATCCGCCGGGCGGCCGCACGGGCGAGAACGTCCTGCTCGCCACCAAGGTGATGATCCCGGTCGACGGCCCGGTGCTCGAGAATGTCGGCCTGCTCGGCTCGCCCCCGATCGCGATCCCGCGCATGGTCGAGCGCGACCGCGAGATGAATGCCGCGATCGGCCCCGAGCTGCGCCGCACCCGCCTGCGCGCGAAGAACCTGCACAACGTCGTGACGGCCTCGCTGTTCCTCGTCAGCCGCTGGGCCTTCTTCTTCGCCACCCTGGTGGTCTGGCAGTACGCCATGATCAAGCATCCGGACCACGGCGTGTTTGCCCTGCTCGCCGCTGCCGCGGTGCTCGCGGTCGGCTCCATCCTGTTCTTCGCGCTGCTCGAGCGCGCGAGCCTCGGTTTCCGCCGTCTCACGCCGAAGATCGCCTCGATCTACGATCCCTATTTCTGGTCGCACGAGCGCCACTGGAAGCTCTCCGACACGCCGATCATGCAGCTCTTCGCGGGCACGCCCTTCAAGGCCATGATCCTGCGCATGGTCGGCATGAAGGTCGGCCGCATGGTCTACGACGCCGGCTGCTCGATCACCGAGCGCACGCTCACCGAGGTCGGCGACTACGCCAACCTCAACGAGGGCAGCGTCCTGCAGGCCCACTCGCTCGAGGAAGGCGTGCTCAAGTCCGACTACATCCGCATCGGCAATGGCTGCACCCTCGGTCCCGCCGCCTTCATCCACTACGGCGTCACCATGGGCGACCACGTGGTGGTCGATGCCGACTCCTTCGTGATGAAGGGCGAGACCCTCGACTCCAACACCGGCTGGCGCGGCAACCCGGCCCGCCTGGTCCGCGCTCCGCGCGAGGAGTTCGGCGCCTGCATCACCACCGACGAAGGCTGGGACCGCAAGTTCGTGCCCCAGATGGCGGCGGAGTGAGTTTCGCTTCGCCGCAAGCCACCACCTATGGACCGTCACCCTGAGGGGCTCGCCACGACGGGGCGAGCCTCGAAGGGCGACGGCCGCTGAGCCGCAGCGAGCCTGCTGCACTTCCTCGGCCGTTCATCCTTCGAGGCTCGCGCTCGTCGCATCCGCGACGAGCCCTCGCACCTCAGGATGACGGACGTTATGCTGGCGTGCGCTTGCACACACTTCGAGTCCGCCCGTGTCGACCGTCATTCTCCGAGACGTCACCCCCGCCAACCGCAAGGCCGTCCTCGCCCTCGCGCTCGCAGAGGACCAGGAGGACCTCGTCTCCTCCAACGCCGAGTCTCTCGACGACGCGCGCTGGAACCGCGATGCGCGGCCGCGCGCCGTCTATGCGGGAGATACCCTGGTCGGCTTCCTGATGTACGACGCGCCCGACGACGCGGACGAGCCCGAGACCGCGACCATCTACCGCTTCATGATCGACAAGGCGCACCAGCACAAAGGCTATGGCCGCGCCGCGCTCCAGTGCGCCATCGACGAGATCCGGCAGGTGCCGGGCATCCGCAAGGTCCTGATCCTCTACGTGCCGGGCAACGATGTCGCGCGTCAGTTCTATGCGAGTCTCGGCTTCGTCGAGATCGGCGAGGATGAGGACGGCGAGATGATCGCCGAGCTCGCCCTGTGACGGTCGACGCGCGGCTGCAACAGGACCTGGCGCGGCTCGCGACTCCCGATCTGCGCATCGGCCACCGCCTGATCACTCCCGGCGACGAGGATGCGCTCCTTCCCGAGGAAGCCGTATCGATGGCCGCGCGCTCCCGCGAGGCGCGGCGCGCGAGCGGCGCCGGACGCCTCGTCGCCCGCGCGCTGATGGCCGAGCTCGGCTTCAAGCCGAGTCCCATTCGCGGCACACCCGCGGGCGCGCCGGACTGGCCCCGCGGCCTCACGGGCTCCTTCGCGCATGACGACACCGTGGCGATCTGCGCCGTCGGGTCGGCGCGCAAATTCCGCAGCCTCGGCATCGACGTCGAGCCCGCCACTCCGCTGCCATCCGAGATGCTCGATCTGGTGACCACGCCGCGCGAGCGCGAACAGCTCGATCCATTCGCCGGCCGTATTCACTTCGCGGCCAAGGAGGCGGTCTACAAGGCCGTCTACCCGCTGAGCGGCCGCTTCCTCGAATTCCACGATATCGAGATCGACCTCGCGGCACTCACGGCCAAGGTGCGCGACGGCAGCGTGCTCACGCTGCGGATCGTCACCTCGTCCCACCTCGTCGCGTTGGCGTTCCCGTAAAGCTTCAACGGCACCCCGCCAGCACGTCGGCATCGATCTCCTCGATCTGCCGCATCGCGCTCTCATATCCGTCCTGCACCACGTCCTGATACTTGCTCCAGTCGAGCAGACCGACGCGCCGCAGCTTGGGGCGGAAACAGATGTCGGCGCGCTCGCGCATCTCGCGCTGGCGGCCGAGGGACTGCAGGAAGCTCGAATTGATCAGGATCTCGGGCATGCTCGGCAGCGCGTAGCGGCGCTTCGCCTTGGGCCGCAGCCTGTCCGCGAGCAGCGCGGCTGCGTTGGGCATCCATTCGAGATCGACCTTGCGCTCGACCTCCGCCATCAGATCGACCGCGATGACGGTGCGCGGCGCGAAGCGATCCATCACGTCGACCGGCAGGTTGTTCACCACGCCGCCGTCGATGTGCAGATGCCCGTCGAGAATGATCGGCGGCAGCGCGCCCGGGATCGCGTAGCTCGCGAGCACGCTCTTGGCCAGCGGCCCGCGCGTCAGCACGGCTTCCGACACGGTCGAGTAGTTCGCGGCCACGCAATAGTAGGTGATCCACGTATCCTCGATGTCGATGTCGGCGCCCGCCACCTGCCGCACCGCGGCCTGGGTGATCGCCTTCGACTTGCCGCCTTTGATCAGCGAGACCAGCGGCAGCATGCTGTAGTCGCTGGTCGGGCCGCCACTCTCGATGAAGGCCCAGCGTCCTGCCGCGGTCAGCTCCTCGCCGCACAGGTCCATCGCGCGCCAGGCGCCCATCACGGAGCCGATGCTGGCGCCGCCGATGAAGTCCGGCTCGATGCCCGCCTGCGCGAGCGCATTCATGACGCCGATATGCGCGAAGCCGCGTGCGCCGCCACCCGAGAGCACCAGCCCCACGCTGCGACCCGCCAGGATACGCGCGAGCCGGCGCATGTCGCGCGCGAGCTGCGGCCGGATGTGCAGATGTCGCGCCACCGGCCGCCGCGTGAGCCAGCGCGCCGTATCGCACGGGCTGCGCGCGTCCTCGGCATGCAGCAGCACCAGCGTCTCGCGCGCCGTCCAGGCGGGAGGATGCGCCGTGAGATGACGCCGCTCCGCCGCGCTCAGGCGCGGCTCGGCGTCAGCGCGCGCCAGCAGCACCACTTCGTCGGCCTGTTGCAGGCAGCGTTGCGTCCAGGCCTCGCTGCCCTCGTCCGCGACAAGCAGCAAAGCGGCGCTCTCCGACTCGGCGGCATCGAGCCAGCGCGTGACGGGTCCATCCGGATCGAGCACGCGGCGGCGATCCGCGCCCGAGAAGCGCGCCTCGAAATCCCGCGCGGTCAGGACCGCCACCGGCCCGCCATGCGCCTCGCGATAGCGCGCGAGCTCGGCCGCGAACGCAATCCCATCGAGACCCTCCGAGATCGGCAGCAGCGCAATCACGACCGGTTCTGTCGGCAGTTGCCGGCGCGCCGACCTGCGGCGGAAGCGCTCGACCACGGTGCGCATCACCGAGAAACCGATCTCGGGCCGCTGCCCGATCGCGCTCTCGAAGGTCGCGCGCGTCATCTTCACGACGGTGGAATTGCGCACCGCGACCACGGTCGCGGAGCGTGGCTCGTTCGTCATCACCCCGAGCTCGCCGACGGTCTCGCCGCGCGCGACATCGCCGACGATCTCCGCGTCCTCGCCGCGGTTCTCATGCAGCGCGCGCAGCCGGCCGCTGACCACGACATAGATGTCGTCGGCCTTGTCGCCCTCGCGAAAGAGCGGCGAGCCGGCCGCAAGATCGATGAACTGCAGCTCCGGCTCTATGCGCGCCAGCAGCGCATCGTCGTCCACCTGAAAGAACTCGCGCAGCGTCGCCCGCAAGGCCTTGCGGTTGGCGCGATCGCGTTCGTCCGGGAGCGGACCCGCTGTGAGCGAGACGGCAGAGCTCATGACACACCCCGGCGTCGCAGCCGAGACCGCGACGCCCTTATCAAACCACGAACGCCCCCCAGGGCGCGAGCTACTTGGTGTCCCGTGCGCCCGGGAAAGTTCAGGAATACCGCTGAAAAGAGCCTGACGTGCCACTCACATCCGCGCGGGCGCGAGGAGAGGCCGTCTCACGGCGGCGTGAACCCCGGAGCATTTTCCGCCGAAGTGGACCCCGGTTCGGCGCAAGAAAATGCGACCGAACAAATAATGTGCTCTAAGCCCGCTGAGCCAGCAGAAACCCCGCGAACACGATGCCGAGGCCCGCGAGCTGCATCGAGGTCGGCGCGACGCCCAACACGAGCCAGCCGATCAGCAGCGTGAAGCCCGGCACCAGTGCCGGGAAGATGGTCGCGCGTGCGGCGCCGAGGAGCGAGACCGAGCGCGCGAAGAAGTAAACGGCCGCCGGCCCCGCCAGCACGCCTTGCACCACGACCTGTAGCAGGTTCTCGCGCCAGCCGAGCGCCAGCATGTTGGCAAAGCCGCCCCAGGCCCAATACAGCGGCACCAGAAGAATCGTGAGCACGCTGATCACCGCCATACCGGTCATCGGCACGATGCGCCAGAATCGCAGCAGCGTGCCGAAGGTCGCGAACATGAGGCCGGCGCCGACGAACATCAGGTCGCCGACCACGCCATGCGCGCCGATCGTCATCACGGCTTCGCCGCCGATCACCATGAGCCCGACAATGATGACCAGCGCCCCTGCGGCGCGCGCCGCGATCAGCTTCTCGCGCAGCCACACGGTGGCGAGCAGCAGCCCGCCGAGCACCACGCAGGAGGGCTGGATCACGCCGCCATGCCCGAGTGGCACAAGCAGGAAACCCGAATAGCTGAGGAATGCGATGCCGGGCCCACCGAGAACCGCCAGCAGGACGCCGGCCCCCCAGCCGATCCCGTTGAGATTGCGCAAGCCGCCCCGCCAGACCAGAGGCAGCAGCACCAGCCCGGCCCAGAGAAAGCGATGGATCGTCAGATCAGCCGGCGTGAGGCCGACGCTCAGTCCGTGAATCGCCGAGACGAAGCCCGCCGCCCAGCACAGGGCCGCGCCGATGCCGCATGCAATGCCGATGGCGAGTGCCGTGCGGCCCGCCGACCCCGAGTGCCCAGCCTTCATCGGGAGCGCTTATCACACGGCGCACGCGGCCCCGCCATGCTCCGCGGCGTGCAGCCACGATGCGTCGGCCGCATGCGCGAGGCGACCGCGGTTGGCGAATCATGGAACCCGGCTTCGGGCTTCGGGCTTATGACGCTACGGAGGTAAGTCTCATGGCGAAGCAAGCTGCCTGGAAACGGCCCGGTTCTCCGATCGGAAAGAAGGGCCCCCGCAAAGCGAACCCGAAATACAAGCGCCGCTCGCGCGAGCCGTGGACGTCAGACGACGTCAAGCAGCTCAAGGCTCTGGCCAAGGAGAACACGCCGACCGGCGTCATCAGCCTGAAGCTGCAGCGGCCGCCGGCCGCGATCCGCAGCAAGGCGCAGCGCGAGGGCATCTCGCTCGCCCCGGCCAACCGCTCGCCCTACACCCGGCGCAAGAAGGCCAAGGCGAAGCGCGCCCGGCGGTAAAGACGCGTCGATTGTAGGGTGTGCTCGTGCGGCCCAGTAGTTCGCGATGTGCTCATGCTTTGATCCCCATGAGCGCACGCGTACCGAGTCGCCGAACACGTGCGCTCGGCGGATCAATGCTCATCATGAATCTGCAACGCTCGGGCCGCCGAGCACACCCTACGGCTGCCCTCAGCGCGCGCCCGCGAGCGCGGTGCGCAGTGCCGTCACGCCGGCCTTGGCGGCCCTGTCGTTCGGCACATAGAGGCCGCGCTTGTCGGCGAGCGGCTTGAACGCCTCGGTCAGGCCGACCACGGTCTCGGCCGCGCCGAGCACCAGGAAGCCGTCCGGCTCGATCATCCGCGCGGTGCGATTGAGGATGTCGATCTTGGTGTCCTGGTCGAAATAGATCAGCACGTTGCGGCAGAACACGATGTCGAACGTGCCGAGATGCGAGAAGTCCGCCAGCAGGTTGAGCGGCTTGTACTGCACCATGGCGCGGATCTCGGGCGAGATCTGCCACATGTCGCCGTTCTGCGTGAAATACTTCACGAGCAGCTGAATCGGCAGGCCGCGCTGCACTTCGAACTGGCTGTAGATGCCGGCTTTCGCCTTCTCGAGCACCTCGGTCGACAGGTCCGTGCCGGTGAGCTCGATGCGCCAGCCCGCGAGCTTGTCCTTCATCTCCTTCAGGCAGATCGCGAGCGAATAGGGCTCCTGGCCGGTCGAGGCGGCCGCGCACCAGATGCGCAGGCGCTTCTGATTGGCGCGCGCAGCGAGCAGCGCAGGCAGCATGGTGCCCGTGAAATGCTCGAACGGGATCTTGTCGCGGAAGAAGAACGACTCATTGGTCGTCATCGCCTCGACGACTTCCACGGTCAGGCGGTTGTCGCCGCCCTTGAGCTTCTGCACGAGCTCGCTCAGACCATTGAGGCTCGCCTTGCGCGCGACCGGCAGCAGGCGGCTTTCCACCAGATACTGCTTGTCGGACGAGAGCACGAGGCCCGACTTGTCCTTGAGAAGCTTGCGGAGGTAGTCGTAATCGAGCGGCGTCACGACCGGTCTCCTGAAAACAAGCGCACGATCTTCGGCGCGATCTGATCCAGCGGCAGGACGGCCGAGCACACGCCGGCCTGGGCTGCCGCACCGGGCATTCCCCACACCACGCTGGTCGCCTCGTCCTGGGCGATGACATTGCCGCCGGCCGCCACGATGTCCTGGGCGCCGCGCGATCCATCCGAGCCCATGCCCGTGAGGATCACGGCCAGGATGTTGCCGCCCCACACCTGGGCGGCGGTCTTGAAGAGCGGATCGACCGCCGGCCGGCAGAAGTTCACCAGCGGGCCGTCGTCGAGCTGGATCGCCGGGCCATTGGGGCCCTTCTTGACCAGCATGTGCCGGCCGCCGGGCGCCACATAGATCGTGCCGGGCACGATCGGCTCACCATCAGTCGGCTCGTGCGCGGGACGGCCGCTAGCGCGCGCGAGATGCTCGGCCAGGATGGTCGTGAAGGTCGGCGGCATGTGCTGCGTGATCAGGATCGGCACGCGCGACGAGATCTCGCCGATCTTGCCGGCGAGCCCGGTCAGAGCCTGCGGACCGCCCGTCGAGGAGCCGATCAGCAGCACCTTGGGCTGCGACGGCGAGAACGGGCGCAGCTTGAAATTCGTGGGATGGCCGTAGACCGACGGGGCCGGCGCGGCCGCGCGCTGCTCGTTGACCGCGACGGTCGCGCGC
>JAEYAU010000114.1 GCA_023404705.1 Pseudomonadota bacterium | reverse complement strand
CCCCGGGCGCCCGGCGGGGGGGGCCCTCGCCGGCGCATCCGCCGGCTCACTTACCGGTCCACTCTACGCCCAGACCTTTCCCAGCCGCACCATCACAATCGTCGTCCCCTATCCGGCGGGCGGCCCGGTCGATGTGCTCGCGCGCCTGATCTCGCAACACGCGCAAGCCGAGCTCGGTCAGGCGATCGTGGTCGAGAACCGTCCCGGCGGCTCAGGCGTGATCGGCAGCGTCGCCGTAATGCGCGCGGAGCCCGACGGCCATACGCTCGTGCTCGGCACCAATCAGACCCACGCGACGAACCAGAGCCTGTTGAAGAACTGTCCCTACGATGCCGCGAAGGACTTCGCGCCAGTTGCCGGCCTCACCGAGGTGCCGCACGCGCTCGTCGTGAAGAAGGATCTCGGCGTGAGCAGCACGGCCGAGCTCGTCGCCCTGGCGAAGCAGAAGCCGGGCGCGCTCACCTGCGGCTCCACCGGCCCCGGCTCTGCCTCGCATCTCACGGCCGAGCTGTTCAAGATCCGCGCCGGCGTCGACGTGCTGCATGTGCCGTTCCGCGGCGCCGCGCCGCTGGTCACCGAGATCGTCGCTGGCCGCATCGACATGAGCTTCGCCACGCTGCCGAGCGTGATCAGCCAGATCAAGGCCGGCGACATGAAGGCCCTCGCGATGGCCAGCCCCAAGCGCGCCGAGGCCCTGCCGGACGTCACGACCTTGCAGGAAGCGGGCGTCACAGGCGTCGAGGCCGATGCCTGGTTCGCGCTGTTCGCGCCCGCAAGGACGCCGGACGCCGCGGCGCAACGCCTCTACCAGGCGATCGCGACCGCGCTTTCGCGCGAGCAGGCGAAATCCGTGATCGCCGCGCAAGGCATGACACTCGCGCTCAAGCCGCCCGCGGCTCTCGCCGCCATGCTGCCTGGCGAGATCGCGAAATGGGGTGCCGTGATCAAGGCCGCGAATATTTCCGTCGAGTAGGTCGGACCTCAGCGTCATCCCGGCCGAGCCGTGCGAAGCACGCGCGAGAGCCGGGATCCATACCCCCTGTCTACCCGCATCACGACCACAGGGGATATGGATCCCGGACAGCCGCTGCGCGGCTTCCGGGATGACGATGAGAATGCCTCCGCGCATCGTGCCTCGGAACGCGCTATACTGCAGACAATGCCGCCCCGGAACCGGACGGCCGACAAGAATTCGGAGGACATCCTATGAGGCTCAGCGCCGAACAGCTGCGTCAGTTCGACGAGCAAGGCTATCTGTTCTTCCCGAGCTGCTTCTCCGAGGACGAGGTCGCGCTGATGCGGACCGAGGCCGATACGATCCTGAAGCAGGAGCGGCAGGAGGTGTGGCGCGAGAAGACCGGCGCGCCGCGCACCGCGTTCGCGGCCCACACCTTCAGCGAGGTGTTCCGCCTGCTCGCGCATCATCCGCGTCTCGTCGAGCCGCTGCGCCAGCTCTTCGGCGAGGAGCTCTACGTTCATCAGTTCAAGATCAACGCCAAGGCGGCCTTCGAGGGCGACGTCTGGCAGTGGCATCAGGACTACGGCACCTGGGCGCGCGACGACGGCATGCCCGAGCCGCGCGCAATGAACATCTCGGTCTTCCTCGACGAGGTGATGCCGATCAACGGACCGCTGATGCTGATCCCGAAGAGCCATCGTCACGGCACCCTGCAGGCCGGTCACGACAAGGCGACCACCTCATATCCGCTCTGGACCCTCGACAAGGAAACCGTGACGCGGCTCTGCGAGGAGGCCGCGCCGGCCGGCGGCACCGGCATCGTCGCGCCGACCGGCCGGCCAGGCTCCGTGCTGATGTTCCACGGCAACCTGGTGCACGCCTCGCCGCCAAACATCACGCCCTACCCGCGCAAGATCGTCTACCTGACGCTCTGCGCCGTCTCGAACCACATCACCAAGTTCACGCGGCCCGAGTTCATCGCGCATCGCGACTTCACGCCGATCGCGCCCGTGCCGGACGAGGCCTTGCTCGACTACGCCCGCGCGCATCGCGTCGCGGCGGAATGATTTTCCACGCAGCGCCGCGCCGCAGCATCATGCCATCGCGCTGCGGCAGGCGGCGCCGCCGGATCGTTTTGGTTTGACAGGTTCTCAACTGGAGAGCTTGCATTGGCGGCGACCAATGCCTTTATCCGCACCAGAGCTCCGCCGTCGCGGAGCCGTGGGCCGAGGTGAGGATGTATACGCTCTACTCGATGCAGCGTTCGGGTAACAGCTACAAGGTGCGCCTCGCGCTCGCTCATCTCGGCATTCCGTATCGCCGCGTCGAAGTGGACATCCTCCAGGGCGAGACCCGCACGCCCGAATTCCTCGCCATGAATCCGAGCGGCCGCGTGCCGCTGCTGGAGGTCACGCCCGGCCGTTTCCTGCCGGAGTCGAACGCCATCCTCTGGTACATCGCGGGCGGCACGTCGCTCGCGCCCGAGGACCGCATCGACCGCGCCGAGGCGCTGCAGTGGATGTTCTTCGAGCAGCACAGCCTCGAGCCCAATCTCGGCGCCGCGCGCTTCTGGCTGACCATGGTGCGCGGCGGCCGCGAGCTGCAGGCCCACGCGATCGAGGACTGGATGGAGAAGGGATATCAGGCGCTCGGCATCATGGAGCAGCATCTGGCGACGCGCGATTTCTTCGCGGCGGACCGCTACACGGTCGCAGACATCGCGCTCTATGCCTATACGCACTGCTCGCCCGAGAGCGGCTTCGAGCTGGACGCTTTCCCGGCGATCCGCGCCTGGCTGGCGCGTGTCGCGGCCCAGCCCGGGCATGTGCCCATGGACGCGGTGCAGACCGTCGAGCCCGCCGACTGAGCCAAAGGTCGCGCTCGCCCCCTGGCGCGAGGAATGAACGCCGAGGTCGCGGCGCGACCCGCCATGGTTAACCATTTATTAACCCGCGCCACGAAAAGGCCTTCCTTCCGGAATCGCACCGTCAAAATCCGGTCGAACGGCCGCCCGCATCCGCCTGCAGCCTGCGCATACGGGCGAGGATGTCATTCGAGGATGGGGCTATGACCGACGTGACGCACCACAACGCCGAGACGGCGGCCATCATCTTGCAGGCCGCGCGCACGCGTAAGCGCAGTCGCCGTGTCGCAACCTTCACCGAGCTCGCCGCAACGCTCGCGCTCGTGGCCTCCATCGCCGCGATCCTCACGGTCTTCACGTTCCAGTCCGCCGGCGCCGCGACGCTCGAGAACCTGACCTTCACCGAGAACGGTCGGATCACCGTGGTCGTCGCCCTCGCCTCCATCATGGCCGTCATGGGCGGACTCACCGCCGCCATGATCCGCAAGACCGTCGGCGTTCCGAAACGTAACCGTCGCCGCTTCTGAGTCCCGACGCATGTTCAGACGAACCGGGATAACGGTTCGCCGTTAGAAGACATGCGCCAGGGAGAACTGTCGTCACTGACACGTGAACTCCCTTTCCTTGGCAGCGCCCACCGGGCGCTGCATGCTTTTTGAGGACTGCGCCGAAGCCGTCGCACCAAGGAGTGGGATCGATGAAGCTGTTGCTCGCCGTGTCGTTGCTCGCGCTGACCACGCCGGCGCTCGCGCTGACCACGCCGGCGCTCGCGCAGACCTTTCAGAGCTCCGCCGGTTCGCTCTCGGTCGAGACGGTGGCACGTGGGCTCGAACGTCCCTGGGCACTCGCCTTCCTGCCCGATGGCCGCATGCTGGTGACCGAGCGGCGTGGCCGCCTTCTCCTGGTGACGCGTGAGGGCACCACGACGCCGATCGAGGGCGTGCCGCAGGTGCGCGCCTCCGGCCAGGGCGGCCTGCACGACGTCGTTCTGGATCGCGACTTCGCGAACAATCGCACGATCTACTTCTGCTTCGCCGAAGCTGCCCAAGGTGGCGGCCGCACCTCCATGGCGCGCGCGAAGCTTCCCGACAACGCCGCACGGCTCGAAGACGTCTCGGTCATCTTCCGCCAGGAGGGCCCGCTCTCGAGCGGCAATCACTACGGCTGCCGCATCGTTCAGGCGCGTGACGGCAATCTGTTCCTGACCATGGGCGATCACTTCACCTATCGCGACGAGGCGCAGAACCTCGCCAACCATATCGGCAAGATCGTGCGCGTGCGGCCGGACGGCGCGGTGCCGCCGGACAATCCTTTCGTCAATCGTCAGGGCGCGAAGCCGGAGATCTGGAGTTACGGCCATCGCAACAGCCAGGGCGCGGCGCTGCACCCGCAGAGCGGCAAGCTCTGGATGCATGAGCACGGTCCGCGCGGCGGTGACGAGATCAACATTCCGGAAGCCGGCAAGAATTACGGCTGGCCCGTCATCGGCTACGGCATCGACTATTCGGGCGCCAAGATCCACGAGGCCACCCAGAAGGCCGGCATGGAGCAGCCGATCAAATACTGGGTGCCCTCGATCGCCCCGTCCGGCATGGCCTTCTATACGGGCGACCTGTTCCCGGCCTGGAAGGGCAGCCTCTTCGTCGGCGCACTCGCGGGCACCATGCTGGTGCGCATCGAGCTCGACGGCGAGAAGGCCGGCAAGGAAGAGCGGCTGCTGCGCGATCTCGGCGAGCGCATCCGCGACGTGCGCCAGGGACCTGATGGCGCCATCTGGCTCCTCACCGACACCAGCAATGGCCGCCTGCTGCGCGTGGTGCCGAGCCGAAATCGCGCATGATCGCCCTGCGGGCGCGACGTCTTCCGCGGCCTCTGGCCCCGCGTCATAGTCCCGACACGATACTCCCGTAATCGCCCGCGTCCCTTATTCCGATGAGTCTGAGCGGTGCGGGCGCGGCGCAGATTGCGCTGCCCTTCGCCGCGCGCCCTTGTGAGCCTGCCATGTTCGCCCTCTTCGAGCGGCTGCTGCGCCCGACCGACCTGCCCGATCAACCCGAGCCGCCGCCCGGGCTGCTCGCCTTCTATTGGCATTTCGCGCGTCAGGCCAAAGGCTTGTTCGCGGCCCTGTTCGCGGCCGGCCTGATCGTCGCGCTGCTCGACGCCACCATTCCGGTGTTCATCGGTCGCATCATCACGCTGGTCACGGCCGGCGGTCCCGAGGAGCTGTTCGCGCGTCACTGGCCCGTGCTGCTCGGCATGGCGGTGGTCATCCTGCTGCTGCGGCCTGCCGCCATCACGCTGCAGAACCTGATGGCCAACCAGGCGATCGCGGCCAATGTCGCCAACCTGATCCGCTGGCAGAACCACTGGCATGTCGTGCGCCAGTCCTGGGCCTTTTTCCAGAACGACTTCGCGGGCCGCATCGCCAACCGCGTGATGCAGACCGGCCCGGCAATGCGCGAGAGCATGGTCCAGCTGATCACCGGCGTCTGGTACATCACGGTCTACGGTACCAGCGCGGTGCTGCTGCTCGGTTCGGCCGATCCCTGGCTGGCGCTGCCGGTGCTGTTCTGGTTCGCCGGCTATGTGGTGCTGCTGCGCGTGCTGGTTCCGCGCATGCGCGACCGCTCGCACGACGTGTCGGAAGCACGCTCGATGCTGACCGGCCGCATCGTCGACAGCTACACCAACATCCTCACCGTGAAGCTGTTCGCCCGCGCGCGCGAGGAGGACAGCTATGTGCGCGACGCCGTCGACGAGCACACGCGCTACTTCTACGCCTCATTGCGGCTGAACACCCTGTTCAGCCTGCTGCTCTCGCTGCTCAACGCCGCGCTGGTGGTCTCGGTCGCGACCATCGCGCTGGTGCTGTGGACGCGTGGCGTCGTGCCGGTCGGCACCGTCGCGATGGCGCTGCCCTTCGCGTGGCAGCTGATCCAGACCTCGGGCTGGGTCGCCTGGCAGATCACCGACATCTTCGAGAACATCGGCACCGTGCAGGAGGGCATGAAGACCATCGCGCGTCCGCTCGCCCTGACGGATCGTCCGGACGCGGCGCCGCTCGCGGTCTCGCGCGGCGAGATCCGCTTCGAGGACGTGCGCTTCGGCTATGGCCGCGAGCGCGGCGTCATCGACGGGCTGACGCTGACCGTGAAGCCGGGCGAGAAGATCGGCCTGGTCGGCCGCTCGGGCGCCGGCAAGTCGACGCTGGTCAATGTGATGCTGCGCTTCTTCGATCTCGAAGGCGGGCGCATCCTGATCGACGGCCAGGACATTGCGGGCCTGACCCAGGAGAGCCTGCGCGCGCAGATCTCGGTCGTAACGCAGGATACTTCGCTGCTGCATCGCTCGATCCGCGACAACATCCGCTACAGCCGCCCCAGCGCCAGCGACGCCGAGGTGATCGCGGCCGCGAAGCTGTCGCATGCGCACGAGTTCATCGTCGATCTCGAGGACTGGAAGGGCCGGCGCGGCTACGATGCGCAGGTCGGCGAGCGCGGCGTGAAGCTCTCGGGCGGGCAGCGCCAGCGCGTCGCGATCGCGCGCGTGATCCTGAAGAACGCACCTATCCTGGTGCTCGACGAGGCGACCTCCGCGCTCGACAGCGAAGTAGAGGCCGCGATCCAGTCGAGCCTCGGCACGCTGATGGAAGGCAAGACCGTGATCGCCATCGCGCATCGCCTGTCCACCATCGCGCGCATGGACCGGCTGATCGTGCTCGACCACGGCCGCATCGTCGAGCAGGGTCCGCACGACGAGCTGCTGCGCCTCGGCGGCCACTATGCGGCGCTGTGGCGGCGCCAGTCCGGCGGCTTCATCGACTCGGGCGAGATGCAGGCCGCGGAGTAAGCGGGATACGCTCACTCCGCGGCCCGCTTCACCAGCGCTGGAACACGAAGAACGCACCAGCCGCGATCAGCGTGAAGCCGACCATGTGGTTCCAGCCGAGCGGCTCCTTCAGATAGAACACCGAGAAGACCGCAAAGACGATCAGCGTGATCACCTCCTGCATGGTCTTCAGCTCGGCCGCCGAATAGACCGCGCTGCCGATGCGGTTCGCCGGCACGGCCAGGCAATATTCGATGAACGCGATGCCCCAGCTCGCCAGGATCACCCAGTGCAGCGGCACCTCCTTGAAGCGGAGATGCCCGTACCAGGCGAAGGTCATGAACACATTGGAGGCGAGCAGCAGGACGACCGGAATGAGGAAAAGGCTGAAGGGTGGCATGGGTGGGTGAACGTCACGTGTGTGGGCTGGCGCGGGAATGGCGAGGTGTGATCTTTATCACGGCCGCCGATTCCCGTATCTGGCATCCCACGCGTCCCTTGTTCTCGGATCCGACATGACTCTGCGACGCCGCAATTCCGTGCCAATTCTCTTGTGCTCTCCGCGCCCCGGGAGGCTTTCGATGCACCACCTTCGTCTCGCTTCGCTCGGCATTCTCGCGGCCGCCCTGCTCGGCTCGCCGGCCGCGGCGCAGCAACCGCAGAAGCAGCCGCCGGCCCCCTCGGCGCAGCAGCCGAAACAGCCCCAGGCCGCCCCGCAGGCCCCCGCCGCCAAGCCCTACAAGCCGATCGCGGTCACCGAGCCGAAGCCGGTCGCCGATCCGAGCTGGGCCGCGTTCCGCAAGCAGCTCGAGGACGTGGCCAAGCGCAAGGACCGCAATGCGCTCGCCGGACTGATCGGGCCGAACTTCTTCTGGCTGAAGGACGACGGCGACGCGGCCGACAAGCGCAAGTCGGGCATCGACAATCTGGCGGCCGCCATGGGTCTCGCCAACCAGGACGGCTCCGGCTGGGAGCTGCTCGGCGAGTTCGCGACCGACGAGACCGCGATGCCCTTTCCGGACCGCCAGGGCGTGATCTGCTCGCCCGCCGGCCCGCAGTTCGACGCGCAGGAGCTCGAGAAGCTCGCACAGTCGACCCAGACCGACATCAGCGACTGGGGCTACACGGTCGAGAACGGCGTCGAGGTGCGCAACGCCGCGCGCGCCAATGCGCCCGTGATCGAGAAGCTCGGCATCCATTTCGTGCGCGTCCTGGAGGACACCTCGCCGAACGCCTCATCGGACTTCATCCGCATCGTGACGCCGTCCGGCAAGGTTGGCTTTATCGCGGCGGACGCCATCGTGCCGCTCGGCTCCGACCAGCTCTGCTACGCCAAGGACGCGTCCGGCGCCTGGAAGATCACGGGCTTCCTCGGCAGCCAGTAAGCGCATGATCCGCCTCGTCGCTATTGCGGTGCTGCTCGGCGCCGCTGCTCTTCCGGCTTACGCGCAGCGCGCGCCCGCCGAGCCGAAGCCCTACAAGCCCGTGAGCGTCACGCTGCCGGAGCCGCCGAAGGAGAGCGGCCTCGCGGCGTTGCGGGCCCAGCTCGCGGCCATCGCGCAGAAGCGCGACCGCGCCGCGCTGGCCCGCGTGGTCGATCCGAAACGCTTCTTCTGGGAGCGCGACTTCGGCGGCAGCTACGAGAAGAAGAAGTCGTCGCTGCAGAACTTCACGGTGGCGGTCGGCCTCACGGCGACCGATGACAGCGGCTGGACAAGGCTCGCGCGTTTCGCGGCCGAGCCGACGATCGGCCCGATTCCTGGGCGGAAAGGCGTCTTCTGCGCCCCCGCGAATCCGACATACAAGGATGCCGAGTTCGTGAGCCTGACGGAGGCGACCAACTCGGATGTGTTCGACTGGAGCTATCCTCGAAACGCTGGGCTGCAGGTGCGCGCCAAGCCGTCCGCCGATGCGCCCGTGGTCGAGACGCTCGGGTTCGTCTTCATCCGCGTGCTCCGCTACGAAGGCACGCAGGAGCCGACCCGCGACTGGGCACACATTGCCACACCCAGCGGCAAGGACGCCTATGCGCCGCCCGATTCACTGATGTCGCCCCTCACGGATCGTCTCTGCTTCGGCAAGGATGCATCCGGCGCCTGGCGCGTCGTCGGCTATGTGGGCGGCGGCGACTAGTGCTTTCCGGCAGCGCCGTGGGATTCCATACTGACGCGATGACACAGCCAGCCGCCGAGTCCCCCCGTCGCCTTGCCTGCGCGCGCTGCGGGACGACATTCGAATGCCGGCCGGCCGGCGGCTGCTGGTGCGCCGACGAGTCGTTCCGCATGCCGCTGCCGACCCGCGAGGGCGACGATTGCCTCTGCCCGACCTGTCTGCGCGCCGCCGCGGCGCTTCAGCGCGTGGACTGATCTTCGCGGCTCATCACGATGTCTTGTCCGGGTCTGTAACAACCCGCACCCAGGTGCAGCCCTGGTTGCGAGACGCGGCACCCCGCGTCACACTCCCTGACAAGGGCTCGCGGGGCAGCACGGGGAAAATCCATGCGCCATGCGTTGGTGGTTGCATTCATATGTGTGACGGCCGGAGTCGCTTCGGCGCAGCTGTTCCGGCCGCTCGAGATCATTCCACAGCCGACCGCCGAGGATGCGCCGCCCGGCGTCGACCGCGGCTCGAGCGACGAGGGCCTGCCGACCGAGTTTCGCCGCCAGCCCGTCTACTACCGCACCACCGAGACGCCCGGCACGATCATCGTCGATACGTCGGACCGCTTTCTTTATCTGATCCAGCCGAACAATGTGGCGCTGCGCTACGGCATCGGCGTCGGCCGCGACGGCTTCACCTGGGCCGGCATCCTCAAGATCACGCGCAAGGCCGAATGGCCCGATTGGATCCCGCCCAAGGAGATGATCGAGCGCCAGCCCTACTTGCCGCGCTTCATGGCCGGCGGCCCCGGAAATCCGATGGGCGCACGCGCCATGTATCTCGGCGGAACGGTCTATCGCATCCACGGCACCAACGCGCCGGATACGATCGGGCACGCGGTCTCCTCGGGCTGCTTCCGGCTCGTGAATGACGATGTGGCGGATCTCTACGAACGCGTCTCGGTCGGGACGAAGGTGATCGTGCGGCACTGAGCGCGGCTGCGCTTGCCGCCCTTACGCCGCGGCTTCCTCGCCGCGCAGGCGCGCGATCAGCTCCGGGACGTCGGAGGCCGGCCGCGGCGGGCTCGTGAGATAGCCCTGCATGCCGGTGCATCCGGCGCGCCGCACCAGCTCCAGCTGCTCGTCGGTCTCGATGCCTTCCGCCGTGGTCTCGATGCCGAGGCTCGCGCCCAGATTGGCGATCGCGCGCACGATCGCGGCGCTGTCGCGGTTGCGGCCGAGATCCGAGATGAACGAGCGGTCGATCTTGATCTTGTCGAACGGGAAGCTGCGCAGATAGCTCAGCGAGGAATAGCCGGTGCCGAAATCGTCCATCGAGATGCGCACGCCGAGCGCGCGCAGCTGATGCAGCATGGCGACCACCGCCTCGTCCTCCTGCAGCAGCACCGCCTCGGTAATCTCGAGCTCGAGCCGCTGCGGCGCGAGCCGCGCCGCCGCCAGCGCCTGCGTCACGGTCGTGATCAGGCCGCGGTTGCGGAACTGCACCGGCGAGAGGTTGACCGCGATACGGATGGGCTCCGGCCAGCGCGCCGCTTCCATGCAGGCTTGGCGCAGCACCCACTCGCCCAGCGGCACGATGAAGCCGATGTCCTCGGCGATCGGGATGAACTCGGACGGCGCCACCGACCCGCGCTCGGGATGCTCCCAGCGCAGCAGCGCCTCCATGGCGATGAGCTCGTTCGACGTGAGGTCGATCTGCGGCTGATAGACGAGGCTGAACTCGCCGGCCGTGAGCGCGCGCCTGAGGTCGAGCTCGAGCGCCCGCCGCGTGCGGATGCGCGCATCCATGTCGGGCTCGAAGAAGCGCGCCGCGTTGCGGCCCTCGGCCTTCGCGCGATAGAGCGCGAGGTCGGCGCATTTCATCAGGTGATCGGCCGTGGTGCCGTCATGCGGCGCCATCGCGATGCCGATGCTGACCCCGGAATTGATCTCGTGGCCGTCGATCACGATCGGATCCGCGACCAGCGCGATGATCCGCTGCGCGAGCGCCTCCGCGGCGTTCGTGTCCGCACCGGCCTGCAGGATCGCGAACTCGTCGCCGCCGAGCCGCGCAATGGTGTCGCCGCCGCCGACCGCGCGGCCGAGCCGCTGCGCGATCGCGCCGAGCAGCTTGTCGCCCATCGGATGGCCGAGCGTGTCGTTGACGCTCTTGAAATTGTCGAGGTCGAGGCAGAACACCGCCATGCTCTCGCCGCTCGCCTCCACCCGCGCCAGCCCTTCGGCCATCTTCTCGCGGAACAGCAGGCGGTTCGGCAGATCGGTGAGCGCATCGTGATGCGCCATGTGCGCGATGCTCTGCTCGGCCTTGTGCCGCTCGGTCACGTCCTCGTAGATCGCGACCCAGCCGCCCTCTGCCATCGCCTTGAAGTTGATGCGGATGACACGGCCATTGGCGAGCTGCCGCGTGATGACGGTGTCGCCGCCCTTCAGCGCGTCGACATAGCTCTGGAAGACCTTGTCGGCCGTCGAGTGGCTGTGATTGCCGAGATCGACCGAATGCACCAGCACGTCGCGCATGTGCGCGCCCGGGTGCGCAATCGCGGGCGAGAGGCCGAACATCTCGAGATAGCGCCGGTTGCAGACGATGATGCGCATGTCTGCATCGATCATGCACAGCCCGTGCGCCATGTTGCTGAGCGCGACGTCGAAGCGCCGGTGCTGTTCCTGCAGCTCCTGGGCGGCCCGCTCGCGCGCCGTGATGTCCTCGAAGGTGGTGACCCAGCCGCCATTGGCCATGCGCTGGTAGCGCAGCTCGATGATGCGCCCGTCCGCGAGATGCCGGTGCAGCGGCTCGTCCGGATGCTCCTTCTTCCAGCGGACGATGCCGGCGAGAATGTCCTCCGGTTTCGCGCCCGTCGCATGGATGCCGCGCGAGGCGCTGAGGCGGATCAGCTCCAGCATGGGCGTGCCGGGACGCGTCTCATCGATCGAGAGGTCGTAGATCTCGCGGTAGCGCGAGTTGCAGACGATGAGGTTGAGATCCTTGTCGTAGATGCACAGGCCGTGCGGCATGCTTTCGAGCGCGGCATCGAAGATCAGGTTCTGCTCGCGCAGCACCGCTTCGTAGTGCAGGCGCTCGGTGACGTCCTCGTGCGCCGACACCCAGCCGCCGTTCGGCGTCGGCCGCGAGGTCGCCTTCACGATGCGGCCGTCCTTCAGATGCAGCAGCATCGAGGAGACGTCCTTGCCGGCGACCGCCTCCTTGCGCCTGTTGTAGAACTCCTCGGCCGTCATGCCGGGCTGATTACCCTGCGAGATCCAGTGGTCGAGGAGCGCACGATGCGACGCGCCCGGCTTCACGATCTGCGGATCGAGCCCATAGATCTCAAGATACCGATTGTTGCACACGATCAACCGCTCGTCCGGGCCGAACATGCAGAGCCCGTGCGACATGTGGCTGATCGCCTGGTCGAAGCGCTCGATCTGCACCCGCAGCGCGCGCTCCATGGCGTAGCGATGGCTGACGTCCTCGCAGAGCGTGACCCAGCCGCCATCCGGCATCGGCGTGTAGTGCAGCGCATAGGTGCGACCGTCGTTCATCGGCCAGCGCGACGTGAAGGGCTTGCGCTCCGCCATGCGCGTGAGGCGGCGCTGCCAGATGTCGTCGGCGCTGACGTCGCCGAAGACGCCGGTCTCGACCGTGTGCGCGATCACGTCACGGATCGGGGCGCCGACATGTACGACGCCCGGCGAAAGGCGGTACATCTCGACGAAACGCTGATTGAACAGCACGACCTTGCCGCTCGCATCGATCATGATCAGACCGTGCGACATGGTCTCCAATGCAGCCTGATAGAGCGCCTGCAGGCCATTGAGCTGGCCTTCTTCGACCGCAGGCATGACGCCACTGTGCATCGGGATGCTGCCCCTGGTGCGTTCCCCCTGAACCATCACCTTACGGGAGAACCGCAGAATCCTCGGTTAAGCGGCGTGGTTTAGATTTCGTAAGGGCCTGTCTGTTGCGGCGATCAAACGCACGCTTTGTCAGGAGCTTGGCCGGTCAGCCCGCAGAATGCGTACGCCGTGGCCCGGAACAGGCAGGCGGCCGTTATCGGCACATGGTCTTCCCCACGAACCAGGTCCACGAGCGGCCCATTCTGCCCAGCTCGCGCAGCACTTCGCCCGGCACAGCCGCCTGCGCCGGCGAGACTTCCGTTTACGCACCTGGCGCGCCGCGCGCCGCGAAGACGGCCGGCGCGAGCCGATTGATCGACAGGCTCTGCGGGACGCCGTCGAACCGGGGCATGAGATGCGCATAGCCGCTCGCCGCGCAGCGCATCGCCTCCTCGGCCGTGGGCAGCGCCGGATGCACGATCAGGTGCGCCTGGATCTCCGCCGGCAGCGCGTCCCAGTCCGGCACGAAGGACAACAGAATGCCATCGCGGCGGGTGGCGGTCTCGTTCGCATGCGTGCCGTGCAGCAGCCGATAGTCCAGCACGACGGCATCACCAGCCGAGACCGCGAGCGTCGCCTGCTCGGGGAGATCCGCGAGCGCGACGTGATCGTGGGGGAGCGCGTTCGCGATCTCGCCATGCGGCTCCGGCAGCTCGCGATGGACTGGGGCGCTGGAGTGATGCGAGCCGGGCAGCACGCGCAGCGCGCCGTTGCACGCCGCCGTGTCGTCGAGATAGCAAAGCATCGCGACCTGCGCGGCGGCGCGTTGGAAGCTGATCGGATGGTCCCAGCACCACCAATCCTGGTGCCACCACAGCGCCGGGCTGAACGGCGCCTTGCTGGTGAGATAGGCCGAGATCCATTTGAGATTGCGTGCGCCGATCAACGCTGCGATCGCCTGAATGCGCGACGGCGCGCCGAGCATCTCGGCCACGATGGGATGATCCCAGCGAAGCGGTACCAGGTCGTTGCCGGGCCGGCTCATCCCGGTATGCAGCGGCGCGTCCAGCGCTTGCGCCGCGTACGCGCGGATGCGGCGCAGGACATCGGTGTCGAGCGATGAAGGAATGATTCCATGGCCGGCTGTCTCGAATGCGCCGTGCGGCATGTGCGCGTCTCCCGATGCATGTGGCCGGGCCGCCGAGGCTAGCCGCGCGCGACGATTCTCTCCACGTCCCGGTACGAGGACCGAAAGACATACGTTTGGAGACATGCCGGAGGAGCCGGGATAGCCCTGGTGCCGGCTGCTTCACACGGTGACGTTCTGCTGCGCCGTATCGAGGAGCATGCGGATCGTCTCGTTGCCCGCCGTGAAATTGTTGCCGGCGTCCACGAGAGTCGCGACGTTGGTCCAGCCCGATCCCAAATCCACCTGCAAGGTCAGGTTTCCGTCCGCCAGCGCGGACGCGCCGCCCGCCGAGGCGAGCCGCGTGAGGCCGTTCACGTCCTCGAAGCGGACGTGATCAGCCTTGTTGCCGGAGACGCCGGCGAGCAGCCCGGCGAGGTCGATGATGTCGCCGCTGGTGCCCGTGGCGAAATCGAGGATGCGGTCGAGGCCCGGAAGATCGCCCGAGAGCCAGCGGAACGTGTCGGCGCTACCGCCGCCACGCAAAGCGTCGTTGCCGAGCCCGCCGATCAGCGCGTCGGCGCCGTCCATCCCGAACAGCGTGTCGTTGCCGGCGCCGCCGAACAGTGTGTCGCCGCCATCTGATCCGTAGAGGACATCGTCGCCGGCCAGCACGGCGGCGCCTGCCCCGCCCGTCGGCAAAGTATTCCCCTGGCTGTTGCCGGTGATCACGTTGAAGGTCTCGCTGAAGCTGGCGCCGCTCGCGTCCGTGACCTGGATGTTGAGCGTGAAGCTCCCGTTGGTCGGCATGTCGCCGCCGCGCGTGATCGTCCCGCCGGCGCTCAGATTGAAGCCGGAACTGCTGCCGGCCAGCAGCGAGTAGGTGAACCCGCTCGCATTATCGGGATCGATTGCGGAGAGCGTCGCAATCGTCTCGCCGTCGAACGGCAGCCGGAAGCCGAGGCTCGGCACCGCGCCGTTCCACACGATGTCGGTCGGCGCATCGTTCACGCCCGCCAGCACGATGCTCACCGTGGCGGTATCGCTCGCGCTGCCGCCGTCCGAGACCGTGTAGGTGAAAGTGTCCGTGAGCGTCTGCCCGGGCGCAAGCGCGAGCAGTGCCGCCACCGTGCGCCCGTCATAGCTCAGCGTCTGCCCGCCGGGATCGATCGTCACGAGCGCGCCGAGGGCGGAGACGCCAACTCCGGAGATCGAGAATGTGACGCCCGGATCGGCCGTGTCGTTGGCAAGCACCGCGAGCTGGTGCACCTGGTTGGCCGCGCGTCCAGGCGTGTCGAGGTTGCCGAGCCCGATGCCCCAGCTGCGCGTGGTGAATTCCTGGCCAAGCGCGAAATGGCCGGTGCCGTCATTGAGCAGGATGCGGTCGAAGCCGAACTGCGTCGGTCCCGCATTGTTGAACGCCGCCAGGAATGCATCGAGGTCGCCGTCGCCGTCGAAGTCGGCCAGTTGCACGTCGTCGGTGCCGACCGAATCCGCCACCGTCTCGCGCAGCGTGAAGCCGCCCGTCCCGTCGCCGAGCCAAACGCGGTCGCCGCCGAAGCCGAGATTCGCTTGATAGATATCGAGAAAGCCGTCGCCATTGAGATCGCCGATGGCGGTCGCCTGCGTCACGGCGCCGTTGCCGCCCGAGCCGGGCGGCGGCAGCAGCGTCGCCGCCAGCGAGAACGCGCCGGCGCCGTTGTTGCGGTACACCGCGGTGCTGGAGTTCGGATTGTTGTCGCCGCCCGAGAGAATCGCGTCGAGGTCGCCGTCACGATCGATATCGACGAGATCCACGTCCTTCCATTTGCCGAAGGGGCCGCTGCTCGAGGTCGTGCCGAAATTGCCGCTGCCGTTGTTGCGCCAGATCTGCGACGAGGCGTTGAAGTTCGTGACGAAAGCGTCGAGATCGCCGTCTCCGTCGAGGTCGCCGAGCTCGACGTCGGTCGCGGCGGGTCCGCTGCTCGAGAACAGGTAACCCGTGCCCTGATTGCCATCATACGCGAACACGCCCGCGCCGTTGTTCTTGTAGATGATCGTGTAGAACTGCTGGTAGGACGGCGCGAAGATGTCGAGGTCGCCGTCCCGATCGATGTCTCCGAGCGCGATCGCGAAGTTGTTGTAGATCGCCTGCGGCTGCGAGCCCGCCGCTGTGAAAGTCCCGGCGCCGTTATTGAGCCACAGGCGCGGCGATGAAGCGCCGTATTGCGCGGTCACCGCGTCGAGGTCGCCGTCACGATCCACATCGCCAAGGACCACGTGCTGGCCGTTGCTCTGGCTCAGCGTGGCGGGCGCTCCGAGCTGCCCGTTACCGAGATTGAGGAAGCGTTGGGCGTTACCGCTCGACACCGAGAACGCGTCGATGGTCGCACCGAAGCTGTCGTTGCGCGCGTTGATCTCGGGAAGGTCCTGCACCTCGACCAGCAACGTCTGCTCGTCGGTCAGTGGCCCGTCCGAAGCCTGCACCACGACTTCATAGATATTGTTGCGTCCGCCATCGGTCGGATTCTCGAAATCGGGCGCGGACACGAAGCTCAGGATCCCGGTGAGCGGATCGATGCTGAACTGCCCCGCGTCCCGGCCGCCGGTGATCGCATAGGTCACGCTGTCGCCGTCGACGTCGGTCGCTACGACTGTGGTCACGAAGGTCGTGTTCTCGCGAACCGCGGGGTGGCCGATGCTGCCGCCACCATCCGACGTGATCACCGGCGCATCGTTCACGGGAGTGACCGTGATCGTCACGGTCGTGAGGTTGCCTTCAGCGCTCGCATCCCTCGGGCGATATGTGAAGCTGTCCGGGCCGGTGTAGTTGGCCTGCGGAACGTAGGTGAAGTCGCCGAACTCTCCGAGCGTGAAGCTCGCCGCGTGAGTCGGACCGCTCACCAACGTCACGTGGATCACGTCATTGTCGGCGTCCGTATCGTTGCGTGCCACCCCCGCGAAGGGGCTGACCCGAAGCTGAGTATCCTCCCCGACGTCGTACGTGTCGTCTACACCGACCGGCGGATCGTTCTGAGGCCTGACCGTGATCGTCACGACGGCCACGTTGCTGACGTCCTGGCCGTCGCTCGCCTGGTACGTGAAGCTGTCGGTGCCGAAGAAATTGGCGACGGGCGTGTAGACGAAGGTGCCGTCGGGGTTGAACGTGAAGCTCGCTGCGTGCGTCGGGCTGCTCAGCAGCACGGCCGTGAGAGGATCGTTGTCCACGTCGGTGTCGTCAGCGAGAACGCTGACCGCCGGGGCGAGCGTCGTGTCCTCATCGGTGTCGAAGGCGTCGTCGCCCGCGGCGGGCGCGTCGTTCACCGGCGTCACCGTGATCGCCACGGTCGCAATGTTGCTTTCAGCGGTACCGTCAAAGGCGCGATACGTGAAGCTGTCGGTGCCGAAGAAATTGGCGGCGGGCGTGTACGAGAAGGTGCCGTCGGCATTGAGCGTGAAGCTCGCCGCATGCGCCGGCCCGCTCACCAGCACGGCGGTGAGCGGATCGTTCTCCACGTCGGTGTCGTCGGCGAGCACGCTCGCCAGCGACACGAGCGGCGTGTCCTCCGCGACCGTGAACGTATTGTCGCCCGCGACCGGCAGATCGTTCACCGGGTTGATGAGGATGTTGACCGTCCAGGAGTCGGTCAGCGCGCCGCCGATGCCCGTGTTGCCGAAGTCGTCGATGGTCAGCGCGATCGTGGCGCTGCCGAAGTAATTCGGATCCGGCGTATAGGTCAGGTCGGCGAACAACGTGTTGAGCTGGGCCAGCGTCCCGTCGATCGAGAGCGGAATTCCGGCGAAATAGGTGCCGCCGGTGGACGGGAAGGTCAGCACGCCATTGGTGAAATTCACCGTCACGCGCAGCTGCGCGTTGCCCGCGTCCACGTCCGCGAACAGAATCGTGCTGTTGAAGACGTAAGGGACGTCCTCGTCGGTCACGATCGATACCGGCGCGTGGATCTCCGGCGCGTCGTTCACGGCCGCAATGTCGAGGCTGACCGTGACCGGCGCCGAGACATCCCCGTCGCGGTCGACCAGGCTATAGGTGAAGCCGTCCGCGCCGTTGAAGTTCAGGTCCGGCGTATAGGTGAAGCTGCCATTGAGGAGATCGAAGCTCAGCTGCCCGTGGGCGGGCCCGCTCAGCAGACGGTAGAGCAAGGGCGACGGGCCGTCGGCGCCGGGACTGTCATTGCCGCCGACGCTCCCCGCGAGCAGTGTGTCCTCGAAGCCCGAGAAGGCATCGGCGCCGCCGACCGGCGCATCGTCCTTGACGGTCACCGTGAAGGCGCCGTCCACCGCATCGCCATCGGAGTCGATCGCCGTATAGCGGAACGCGAAGGCGAGATCGTCCTCGCGGTCGAGGCCCGGATGCTGGATCGGCGCCTGCAGCACGAAGCCGTAAGAGCCCGCATTGCCGACGTCGGACAGCGTTACCGTGAAGACGGGCGCGCCCTGCCCAGTGCTCGCGGTCAGGACAGTGCCATTGCCCGATAGCGTGAAGGCGAGCGGGCTGGCGCCGGACGTCAACAACGACAGGTCGAGCGGTCCGCCGCTGCCGATGACGCTGATGATCGCGGCCGCCTCGGCGAGCGTCAGAAGCCGGTCGCCTGCCGACGAGAACACGACCGCGCGATCCCCGTTCACGGGCGCGCCGCTGACGCCGCCGTTGGCCACGGCATTGCCACGGTCCGCGCCCCAGGAGATGCCGAGCGCGCCCGTGACCGACAGCACCTCGCCGGGCGCATCGCCGCTCGCATAGCTGTCGCCCGGATTGCCGCCGCGCAGGCCCTCCTCGTCGACCGTGCGGTTCTCGACATTCGCCAGGTTGATCACGGGTGAGTCGTCGTCGATGTCGAGCACCAGCGATGCCGTGACGCTGTCGCCGTTCTGGTCGAGCACCGTGATCGGGAAGGCGAGCGCGATGTTGTCCTCGAAGGCGCGTTCGAGCGCGACGGTCGCGGGATCGTCGTGACCCGGATGATCGAGCGGCCGGAACAGGGTCACCGTATAGCCGACCGACGCGTCCGCATTGAGCGTCAGCGTGACCGTGAACACGACGCCGCTGGCCGTCGCGGCCGTGATCGTGCGGCCATCGGCCGAGAGCGCGAACGAGACCGTCTCGCCGCCGGAGGTCAGTCCCGCCGGCGCGCTCACGGGCGCGAAGAACACACCGCCGGCGCCGTCGCGGCCGAACACAACCGGCAAGATGCCGCTGACCGTCGCCGGCCCGGACTCATCGCCCGGCCCGCCCGCATTGCCTTCGCTCACATTGATGGCGTCGTCATCGAGAGCGAGCGTCAGGTCCGACGCCTGCGGAAAATCGTTGGGAGGCGGCGCCGTGCCGAAGGCGACTCCGCCGAGCGTTTCACCGTTCAGCAGGTCGAGCCCGTTCCGCCCGCTCAGCGCCTCGATCGAGAACGTCCCGAACGGGCCGCCGGTGTTGCGCGCGCCCTCGCCGGCCGCCGGCAGGATGGCCGGGTCGTCCGTGATCGGAAACAGCGTCGCGAACTCGAGCGCGCCGACGGTGCGGTCCGGCCCGAGCTGCAGCGCGAGATCGGGCAGCGGCTGGCCGCTCGCATCGAAGAACGGTGCGATCGTGACGGTGGCCTGGTTGTCGAACAGGATGACCAGCTGATCGCCGACGCGCACGAGCGTGATCTGCTCGGCCGTGATCGCGCTGAGATCGAGCCGGCTCGTGCCATCGAGACGAACCGATACGGCAGCGCCGGCGGCCGGCTTGGTGATGCTGACCGTCCGGGGCGAAACCGGACCATTTGCCTGCGCGAGGACGAATGGGGGGTTCATCCGCGGCTCCCTGCAATCGTGTGCTGAGTGCTCCCTCAGCCCTGCCGCCGATTAACCTATGAGTAACCTTGGCCGCCGGTCAATAAAAATGGCGGAAGAACTTACGAAACGATAGTTGTAGGTTAAGAACTTGGCCCGATACGGCCGATTTTTGACTAGGAATACTGTACGCGAATGCTTCGAGAATTGCCCCGGTGTCCAGTAATCGGCACGCCGAGTTGCCTCCGCGTCCGACCCCGGTTGGAAGAATTCCTATAGGCCGCGAATGGCGCGTCAGACGGTGACGTTCTGCTGCGCGGTGTCGAGCAGCATGCGGATGACGTCATTGCCGCCCGTCAGATTGCCGCCAGTGTCGACGAGGATCGCGACATTGGTCCAGCCGGACCCGAGGTCCACCTGCAACGTCAGATCTCCCTCGCCGAGCGCCGAGCCGCCGCTCGCGGAGGCGAGACGCGTAAGGCCGTCCTGATCCTCGAAGCGCACGTGATCGGCCTTGTCGCCGCCGAGGCCGGCGAGCAGGCCAGACAGATCGATCATGTCGCCCTCCGCGCCGCTCTCGAAATCGAGGATGCGATCCAGCCCCGGCAGGTCGCCGGCACGCCAGCCGAACGTGTCCGCGCCGCCCCCGCCCTGGAGCGTGTCGTCGCCGAGGTCGCCGATCAGGATGTCGTCGCCATCCCCGCCGACCAGCAGGTCGTCGCCGATGCCACCGAGTACGAGGCGGCCCGCTTCCGTTTCCGTCAAGGAAGCCTCCATCGCGAGCTGCGCCTCGCCGGCCGGCGTGACGTCGACCGTGACGGTTGCGGCGTCGGTGAGTGATCCGCCGACGCCGGTGTGGCCCTTGTCGTCGGCCGTGATCTCGATGGTGGCCGGACCCGTGAAGTTGGCATTCGGCGTGAAGGTCAGGAAGCTGAGCTGGAAGTTCACGTCGGTGAGGGAGCCGGTCAGCTGCATGGGCATGCCGGCCGGAATCGGGATAAGGGTGCCGGGCGCCGAAAGCGTGCCGTCAAAGGTGAGCAATCGAACCGTCACACTCTCACTGCCCGCATCCGGATCCGTGATCGAGATCAGGTTCATCCCCGTGAAGGAGAACGGCGTCGCCTCGACGGCGGTGACCGAGGCCGGCGCATGGATCTCGGGCGCATCGTTCACCGGCGTCACTTCGATCTGGACGCTTGCCACGTTGCCGTTCGCCGTGCCGTCATTGGCGCGATATGAGAACACGTCGGTGCCGGCGAAATCGGCGGCCGGCGTGTAGCTGAAGGTTCCGTCCGCGTTGAGCGTGAAGCTCGCAGCGTGCGCGGGGCCGCTGACCAGCACCGCGGTCAACGGGCTATGCTCGATGTCGGTGTCGTTCGTCAGCACGCCCGCGCCCGCCGCAACCGCGAGCGTGCCCTCCTCGGCGATCGAGTAGCTGTCGTTGACCGCAGCCGGCGGGTCGTTCGAGGGAGTGACGTCGATGACGATCGTGCGGCTCGCGACCTGCACGCCGCCGGCGCCATGGTGGCCGAGGTCGTTGATCGTGAGCTCGATGCCGGCCTGTCCGAAGAAGTTTTCGGCCCCCTTGAAGAAGAAGCTGTCGAAGTTCAAGCCGCTCGAGATCGAATTGTCGAAGTTCACAAGCTGCGAGACCAGACCCGTATAGGTGATGCCGGGAAGAAAGCTGACCGCCGGCTGGAAGGGCGAGGAGAGGATCGACGTCAGCGACCCGTTGAGCACACGCAGCGTGTACTGCAGCGTATCGTTGCCGGCATCCGGATCCGTGATCCAGATCCTGTTCGCTTCGGTCAGCGCAAGCGGTGCGTCCTCCGCGACAGTCACGATCTCGAGCGGCCCGTGGATCTCGGGCGGATCGTTCGCCTCCGCGACGTCGATCGTGACGGTCGCGACATTGCCGCCCACGCTGCCGTCGGCGACCAGATAGGTGAAGCTGTCGCTGCCCAGGAAGCCGGCGACCGGCGTGTAGCTGAAGCTGCCGTCTGCCGCGAACGTGAAGCTCGCCGCATGGGCCGGGCCGCCGACCAGCATGGCGCTCAGCGCGTCGTTGTCGGCATCGATATCGTTGCCGAGCACGCCGGGTCCCGCGACCGTGAGGGTGCGGTTCCCGGCCGCCGTATAGGCGTCGTCCACCGCGACGGGCGCGTCGTTCACGGGCGTGACCACGAGGTTGACCGTGGCGACGTTGCCGTCCGCGGCACTGTCGCTCGCGCGGTAGGTGAAGCTGTCGGTGCCGAAGAAGTCCGCGACCGGCGTGTAGACGAAGCTCCCGTTCGCCAGGAACGTGAAGCTCGCCGCATGCGACGGACCGCTGACCAGCAAGGCCGTGAACGCGTCCCCCTCCGGATCGCTGTCGTTCTCGAGCACGTTGGCGAAGGCCGGGATCGTTCCCTCCTCCTCCACCGTGAAGACATCGTCGCGCGCCACCGGCGCGTCGTTCACCGGCGTCACGTTGATCGTGACGGTCGCGAAATTGCCGTCCACGGTGCCGTCGTTCACCCGATACCTGAAGCTGTCGGTGCCGTTGAAATCGGCATCCGGGACATAGGTGAAAGAACCGTCTGCATTGAGCGACAACGATCCATGCGCCGGCAGCGTATGAAGCGGGGCGACGCCCAGCACATCGCCGTCGATGTCCGTGTCGTTCGCCACCACACCGTTCGCGGCCCCGATCGTGAGGGTGCCGTCCTCCGCCGTCGTGTAGACATCGTCGTGCGCGACCGGCGGATCGTTGCCGGGAGCCACCGTGATGGTGACGGTCGCGAGGTTGCTCGGAACGGTCCCGTCGTCCACCGCATAGGTGAAGCTGTCGGTGCCGTTGAAGTCGGCGTTCGGCGTATAGACGAGATCGCCGCTGCTGTTGACCGCGATACTCCCGTGCGATGGAGTGCCGAGCGAGGCGAAGAAGCGCAGCGGATCGCCGTCCGGATCGAAGTCGTTGGCGAGCAGGCCGCTCACCGGGATCGTGAGCGGCGTGTCCTCCTGCGCCGTGACGGGATCGTTCACCGCGACCGGCGCACGGTTCACCGGCGTCACCGTGATGGTGACGGTCGCGAGATTGCCGAGCAGGGTGCCGTCGTTCGCCCGATACGTGAAGGTATCGATGCCGAAGAAGTTCGGAAGCGGTGTGTAGCTGAAGTCGCCCGTGGGTGAGAAGCCGAACGCCCCGTGGGCCGGCACGTCGACGATCCTCGCGGACAGGGCAGAGCCCTCGGGATCCGTGTCGTTGGTAAGGACGTTCCCGGTGAGCGCGACCGTCGTATTCTGCACGACCGTGAAACTGTCGTTCACAGTGACCGGCGGGTCGTTCACCGGCGTGACGTCGATCGTGATGGTCTTCGTCACGGCGAGCGGCCCGCCGCTGCCCATGTTTCCCAGATCGTTGATTGTGAGCTCGATCGAGGCCGGCCCTGAGTAGTTGGGATGCGGCGTGAACACCGCGCCCGCGAGATTGGCGTTGATCACGCCGAGCGTGTTGGTGTAGCCGACCGCGTCGCCGCCGAACAGGAAGGTGCCGTCCCCAAGCAACAAAGTTCCGTGTTGCGGGGCCACGAAGACGCGCACGGTGCCGGCGTCCACGTCCGAGAACGTGATCGCGTTCGCTCCCGTGAACGTGAAGGGCGTGTCCTCCGCGAGCGTGAGCGACGTGGGCGCCTGAATGGTGGGCGCGTCGTTCACCGGCGTCACATTGATGGTGACGGTCGCCAGATCGCCGTAGCTCACTCCGTCGAACGGCCTGTACGTGAAAGTGTCGGTGCCGAAGAAATCCGGGGCGGGCAGGTAGGAGAAATTGCCGTCGGCGACGAGCAGGAATTGGTCCGCATGCGTCGGAGGGCTCACCAGGAGGACGCTGAGCGAATCACCGTCAGGGTCCCGGTCGTTGGCGAGCAAGTTGCCCTTGATTCCTGGAGACGGGGCATCTTCGGCGACCGTGAAGCTGTCGCCCACCGCAACCGGCGCGTCATTTGCCGGCATGACGTCGATCGTGATCGTCTTCTCAGTCGTGAGTCCGCCGCCGCTGCCCGTGTTGCCGTTGTCAAAAGCCACGAGTTTGACGGTCGCCGGCCCCGAATAGTCGGCATCGGGCGTGAAGACGGCGTTCGCGAAGATCTGATTGATGCTCTCAACCCGCCCGAGGATCAACGCATCATCGTTAGCAACGAGGACGACCCCGCCCGTCACTGTCAAATGGCCATGGGTCATACGAATCAAGAAGTTCATTTGGCCGCCGTTCGCATCCACATCCGAGACCGTGATCGCGTTGTTGCCGCTGAATGTGAACGGCGTGTCCTCCATGATCGTCAGCGAGGCGGGCGCGTGGATCACCGGGGCGTCGTTCACCGGCGTGACGTCGATCGTAATGGTCTTGGTCGTGACGAGCGGGCCGCCGCTGCCCGTATTGCCGAGATCGTTGATCGTGAGCTCGATCGACGCCGATCCGAAATAGTCGGCCCTGGGCATGAAAGACACCCCGTCGAACACCGCGTTGAGGTCGCCGAGCGACCCGCCGATGGTCATGGTGGTGCCGAGCACGTTGCCGTTCACGAAGAGCCCGCCATTGGTGCAGCGGACCGTGAGCTCGAGGAAGCCGGCGCCGGCATCCACGTCCGAGAACGTGATCGCGTTCGCACCTGTGAACGTGAAAAACGTGTCCTCGGCCAGCGTGACCGTGGCCGGCGCATGGATCACGGGCGCGTCGTTCACGGCCGTGACCGTGAACGATACGGTGGCGAACGAGATGTCGCCGTCGGCGTCGATCAAACCGTACGTGATCGAGTCGGTCCCGACATAATCCTCGATCGCCCGATAGCTGAGGACGCCGGTGTGAAGGTTGACGACATAGCCGCCGTGATCGGGCCCGTCCACGATCCAATAGCGCTCGCGCGCCGGCCCGTCGGCGCCGATTGAATCGTTGGCCCCGAGATCGACCGTCACCCAGGTATCTTCGGCGACCGTGACGGCTTCGTCGCGGGCGACCGGCACGTCGTCCTTCACGGTCAGCGTGAAGACGCCTTCCACGGCATCGCCATTGGCATCGACCGCCATGTAGTGCAGCGGGAATGCGAGCACGTCCGCCAGGGCACGCCCGGCCGTCTGGAGGATGTGATCGCTGTGCCCCGGATGATCGAGCGGCCCGAACAGCGTCATCGTGTAGCCGAGTGAGGCGTCGGCATTCACCCCGAGCGCGACCGTGAATACGACTCCATTCACGGTTGCGGCCGTAAGCGTGCGGCCATCGGCCGAGAGGCTGAAGCTGACCGGTGCACCACCCGACGTAAGTCCCGGAGGCGCGCTCACCGGTACGAAGAACACATCGCCAATGCCGTCGCCGCCGAAATCGACTGGCAGCGTGCCGGTGATCACCGACGGCCCGGCGTTCGGCCGCTCCAGATTGGGCTCAGCGATGTCGATCGCATCCTCGTCGAGCGCGAGAGTGAGAGGGACGGTGCGCGGCACGTCGTTGGGCAGCGGCGCCTCGCGGAAGGCGGCGCCGTTCAGGCTCTCGCCTCCAAGCAGGTCGAGACCGTCGCCCCGTCCCGAGAAACTGTCGATCGCGAAGGTAGCGAACGGGCTGCCGGTATTGCGCGGGCCACCCTCGCCGGCGGCCGGTAGGATCGTCTGGTCGTCCGTGATCGGAAACAGCGCCGCGAACTCGGGCGCACCAACAGTCCGGTCTGGACCGAGCTGCAGCGCGAGATCCGCCAGCGGCTGCCCGCTTGCATCGAAGAACGGCTCGATCGTGATCGTCGCCTGGTTGTCGAACAGGATCACGAGCTGCTGGCCGACGCGCACCAGCGTGATGCTCTCGGCCGCGATGTCGCTGAGATCGAGCCGACTCTGCCCATCGAGCTGCACCGTCACGGCGGCATCGCGCGCCGGTTTGGTGATCTTCACGGCGCGCGGCGGCGTCGATTGCGGGCTGGTCGTGACCTGCGCGAGGACGAGTGGCGCGTTCATCGCGGCTCCCCTGAACGGTTTTCGAGCTGGCGGATCGGTAAGTCGTGGTGCGGTTAACGTATTGGTAACTCTGCGGGCGGGTCAATAAAAAGTAGCGATAAACTGTGCGGATTGAAGAATTCAGTTAAAAACAACAGGGAACGCCTGCCCACTATAGCGATGAATACTTGTGGCGAATTCTTGCGAAAATGTTCCGCGCGTCTGCCTCGCGCCACGGGAGTTGCCTCCGCATCCAAAGAAAAGGCCTGGTCAGGCAAAGAGATACCGCCGACGCGACAAACGGGGGCGGTTGCCACGAGTTCAGGCCGGGCTGTGGAAAGATGAGTCCGCCGTGCGCCGCCGGCGTCGCTCAGAACGTCGACTTCAGCTTGAGGTGATCGAGCCGGTTCATCGACTTGATGGCGAGGCTCTTCAATCCGCCGTCCTGCAGGATGTCGACCGGCACCGACGTCCCCGCGGGTCCGCGCGCCCACACCCGTCGATAGAAGTCCGCCATGGTGCGCACCGGCGTGCCCGCGACGCCCGCGATCACATCGCCGCGTTGCAGCCCGGCGGCTTCGGCCGGACCGCCCGGCGT
>JAEYAU010000242.1 GCA_023404705.1 Pseudomonadota bacterium | reverse complement strand
GTCCTGCGCGAGCCAGGCGCGATGGTCCGCGAGCGCCGCCTCGAGCGCGTCGAGATCTTCGGCGCGCGCTGTCGCGATCGCCAGCACAGGGCGCTTCTCGCCGCGCGCTTCGAGGCTGAGCGCGCCCGCGACGTCGGCGCGCGTGCGCTGCGCGACCTCGCCGAGATCCGCCTTGGTCACCGCGATTACGTCGGGCAGCTCGGTGACGCCTGCCTTCATGAACTGCAGGCTGTCGCCCGACGCCGGCTGCACGCAGAGCAGCACCGTATCGGCGACCACCGAGATGTCCGCTTCCGACTGGCCGATGCCGACGGACTCGATCATCACAAGATCGTAGATCGCGCGCATCAGCACCATGGCGGCGACGGTCTCGTCGGAGAGGCCGCCGAGTCTGTCGCGTGCGGCCATGGATCGCACATAGACGCCGGTGTCGTGCGGATCCGTGGTGATGCGCGCGCGATCGCCGAGCAGCGCGCCGCCGGTGCGGCGTGAGGACGGATCGACCGCGATGACGCCGACGGTCTCGCCCCGCTTGCGGGCGCGAGCGACCAGCGCATTGGTGAGCGTCGACTTGCCGACGCCGGGCGGTCCCGTGAGCCCGAGCACGAAGCCGAGCGGGTTGGCGCAGGCCTCGTCAAGCAACGCGGCGAGCTGCTCGGTCCCGGCCGCGGTCTCAATTGCCGAGAGCGCCCGCGCGAGCACACGCTTGCCGCCGGTGCGGAGCTGTTCGAGGGACGGCAGCGCGGTCATGCGAGAAAAGAGCGCTACCAATTGAGTTCAGAGGCGAAGCGAACCGGGCGGGTCCTCTCCCCCGCTTGCGGGGGAGAGATAGAGAGGGGGCGCCACTTGCGCTGGCGTTCGTTGCAAGGGCCCCCTCTCCAACTCTCCCCCGCAAGCGGGGGAGAGAGCAGGCCCAGCGTGGCGCCAGTGCAGTCAATCATCAACTCGCCACCCTCACATCTTCACGTTCTTCTCCTGGTAATACTTCAGCGCGCCGGGGTGCCACGGGATGGGCGTGTTCTTGTTGGTCTGGGCGTCGAGCGCAAAGTTCTCGGCCTCGCGGTGCACGGCGATCAGCTCGTCGCGCTTGTCGAACAGGGTCTTGACGATGTCGTAGGCGACCTTGTCGGGCATCGAGGCATTGGCGACCAGGATGTTCTGCACGACCGAGACCGGGTTGTCCTTCTCCTGGCCCGGATAGGTCTTCGCCTTGATCACGCCGGCGCTGTAGAGGTTGCCGTACTTCTGATTCATCTTCTCGACCAGCTGCGCGGTGTCGATCATCTTGATCTTCACGCCCGGCGTGGCGCCGAGATCGGTCACGGCCGCGGTCGGCAGGCCGCCGACCCAGAAGAAGGCGTCGATCTTGCCGTCCTTGATGGCGTTGACGGACTCGGCGACGCCCAGGCGCTCGCGGCGCATGTCCTTATCCTTGTCGAGGCCGGCGGCCTCGATTACGCGGAAGGCCATCACCTCGGTGGCGCTGCCGGGCGAGCCGGTGGAGACGCGTTTGCCCTTGATGTCCTCGATCTTCTCGACGCCGCGGCCCTCGACCGAGACCACATGCATGCGGTTCGGATAGAGGACCATCAGGCTGCGCACTTCTACTTTTTGATTCTTGAACTTGTCCTCGCCCTTGAGCGCATCGAGCGCGGCGTCCACCATGACGAGCGCGACCTCGCTCTGGCCGGTGCCGATGAGCTTGAGGTTGTCGACTGAGCCGCCGGTGACGCGCGCGGTCGCCTGCACGCTCGGCAGATACTTGGACAGCACGTTCGCCATGCCGCCGCCCAACGGGTAGTAGACGCCGCCGGTGCCGCCAGTCGCGATCGCGATGTTCATCTGCTGCGCGAGCGCGCCGCCCGCGAGCGCCGCGGCGCCGAGCGCCAGGGCGGTGATCAATACTGTTCTCTTCATCTTGCATCTCTCCCTTATTGACGGCTTGTGACTTGCATGTCCGGCGCGGCCGGCAGCATGCGCTGCATGACCAGCACCGCGATCGCGATGATCAAACCTAACGCGGCCGTGTAGCTGATGTCGCGGCCGATGATCGCCTCGGCGCCGGCTTCGAGCAGGCTCGGGAACACCAGCAAAAGGCCCGCGAGCGTAAGCAGCAGGCGCTCGAGAATGGTGGTGCGGCGAAGCGCCCAGCCCTGCGCGGCGGCGGCGAGCGCCGCGAGGCCGGCGCCGGTCTTGAGCGTGATCAGCACGATGTCGACCCACCCGCCGTCCTTCGGCAGCTTGAGCAGCAGGCCGACGCCCTGCGGATCGAGCACGAAGACGAAGGGCACCAGGAAGGCGGGCAGCGTGTATTTCCAGGCCTGCAGCGTGGTCTTGTAAGGATCGCCGCCCGTGATCGCGGCGGCCGCGAAGGGCGAGAGCGCGGTCGGTGGCGACACCTCGGAGAGCACCGCGTAATAGAAGATGAACATGTGCGCGGCGAAATCTGGCACGCCGAGCTTGGTGAGGGCCGGCGCCGCGATGACGGCGCAGATGATGTAGGACGCCGTGACCGGCACCGCGAGGCCGACGATCCAGACGATCAGCGCCGTGTAGATCGCGGTGAGCAGCAGGCTGCCGCCCGCATAGGCGATGACGATCGACGAGAATTTCAGTCCGAGGCCCGTGAGCGTGACGACGCCGACGATGATGCCGGCGATCGCGCAAGTGGTGGCGGCGGTGAGCACGCTGATCGAGCCGTCGGCGAGCGCGCGCACCAGGCGCTTCGGCGTGAGCGCGGTCTCGCGCGCGAGGAAGCTGAGGCCGAAGGTCAGCACGGTCGACCAGAACACCGACAGCGTCGGCGAGTAGCCCCAGAGCATCAGAATGATGATCGAGACGAGCGAGAGGAAGTGATAGCCGTAGCGCGTCACGAGGCGGCCGAGCGAGAGCTCCTGCGGCACCTCCTCGGTGCGCACGTGGAAGCGGCGCGCGTCGAGCTCGACCATGAACAGGAGCGAGGCGTAATAGAGACAGGTCGGGATGGTCGCCATCCAGATCACGTCGAGGTAGCTGATCTTCAGAAACTCGGCGATCAGGAAGGCGGCAGCGCCCAGCACAGGCGGCGAGATGATGGCGCCGAGGCCGCCGGCCGCGAGCAGGCCGCCGGCCGCGTTCTTCTCGAAGCCCGACTTCTTCATCATCGGATAGGCGACGGCGCCCACGGTCACCGTGGTTGCGACGCCGGAGCCCGAGGGTCCGCCGAGCAGGAACGAGGAGAGCACCACGGTGCGGCCGGCGCTCGAGGTCTTGTTGCCGAGCAGCGCCATCGAGAAGTCGATGAAGAACTTGCCGGCGCCGGAATGCTGCAGGAAGGCGCCGTAAATCGTGAACAGGATGATCAGCGTCGCCGAGACATCGACGGGCGAGCCGAAGATGCCTTCGAGCGTGATGAACAGGTGACCGACGAGCTGATCGAAACCGTAGCCCCGGTGATTCCACGGTGCCGGAAGATAGGGCCCCGCCAAGGCGTAGACGATGAACAGCAGCGAGATGACCGGCACAATGATGCCGATGGTGCGCCGGCACGCCTCGACCAGCAGCGCGATGAAGATCACGCCGAGGATGACGTCGAGCCGGTCCGGCGTGGTGGCGCGGTCCGTGAAGTCGTCGCCGCCCATGATGGCGTAGATCAGGATGCCGACGCCGAGGAGGCCGAGCAGCACGTCCCACCAGCGGATGCGGTCGCGGAAGCGCGCCGCGAGCGGAAACATCAGGAAGCTCAGCATCAGCACGAAGGCGACGTGCGTGTAACGCAGCGGCTGCGTCTGGATGATCGGCGCATCCGTGAAGGGCCAGGCGCCCGCGACCGCCGTATAGAGGTGGAACAGCGACATCACGACCGCGATGGCCGTGACGATATGGCCCGACAGGCCCGAGAGCCGGTTGGTTGCCCCCTCCTCGGCCTCGATCAATTCCTCGACCTTGCGTCGGGCTTCCTCCGACAGCACGGGTTCGGACATCGATGCTGGATCCGGCAAAACGGCCGGTTTCGTCTCCTCCGCCATGTCCCCTCTGTCCCCGTTCTTGTCCCTGCGGGTTTCCCCTGGCAGGGCTGGGCGCGCGAGGCCGCCGTTTGCCGGGCGGTCCTCCCGGGCCGTTGTTAGCATTTCCCGGCGGGCGCTTCCACGCCGGCTCCGTGGTTAACCATACGGCAATGGGGGTCCCGGATACTGCGCCCAACCGAGGATTGCCCCCATGACCTCCCTGACCCCCTTCGGACTCGGCTGGCCCGTGATCGCGCTAGCCGGCCTGACGCTGCTACTTGCTTTCGCATGCTGGCGCATGTGGCGCCGCGACCGCGAGATCGTCGCCGCGCTCGACAACATGACCCAGGGCCTGTGCATGTTCGACGCGGGCGCGCGCATCATGGTGCGCAACCAGCCCTATCTCGAGATGTACGGGCTGTCGCCGGAGGTCGTGAAGCCGGGCTGCTCGCTCAAGGACCTGATCACCCATCGCAAGCAGGCGGGCTTCTTCAAGGGCGACGTGGAGGCCTATTGCCGCGACATCCTCGCCAATGTCGCGAAGGGCGAACGCTTCACCGCGGTCGTCGAGACCAGCGACGGGCGTGTCATCAATGTCGTGAACAAGCCGATGCCGAACGGCGGCTGGGTCGCGACCCATGCGGACATCACCGAGCGCAAGCGGCTCGAGCGCGAGCGCGACGACGTCGCGGCGCAGGACGGCAAACGCCGGGCGGTCGACCGCGCCATCACGGCCTTCCGCGAACGCGCCGAGGCGCTGCTCAAGACCGTCGCGGACAATGCGGTGGCGATGAGCACCACCGCGACGGCGCTGTCCGGCTCGACCGGTCTCACCTCGCAGCGCACCGAGGGCGCTGTCGAGGCGTCGAACGATGCCACCTCCAACGTGCAAACCGCGGCGGCCGCGGCCGACGAGCTCGCGGGCTCGATCGCTGAGATCAGCCGCCAGCTGGTGCAGACCACCGATGTCGTCACCCTCGCGGTCGGCGAGGCGCAGGGCACCAACCAGGAGATCAAGACGCTCGCCCAGTCCGCGCAGAAGATCGGCGACGTCGTGAAGCTGATCCGCGCCATCGCGGAGCAGACCAACCTGCTGGCGCTCAACGCCACCATCGAGGCGGCGCGTGCCGGCGATGCCGGCCGCGGCTTCGCGGTCGTGGCTTCGGAAGTGAAGTCGCTCGCGGTGCAGACCGCGAAGGCGACCGAGGAGATCACGGGCCAAATCACGGGGTTGCAGACCTCGGCGACGGGCGCCGTGCAGGCGATCGAGCGCATCGCGGACCGCATGCAGGAGATCAGCAGCTACACCTCGGCGGTCGCGGCTTCGGTCGAGCAGCAGAACACGGCGACGAGCCAGATCGCTCAGAACGTCTCGGGCGCCGCGCGCGGCACGACGGCGGTCGCGACGGCGCTGGGCGAAGTGGCCCGCGCCGCGACGGACACGCGGGCTTCGGCGAGCAGCGTGCTCGATACGTCGAAGTCGGTCGAAGGCACGGTCGCGGCGCTGCGCACCGAGGTCGAGACGTTTTTGAAGACGGTCGCGGCGTAGCACGCGGAATGTAGGGCGGGTTAGCGCTAAGCGCGTAACCCGCCGGCCGAGTTTCAATTTACGCATGCGGATGTTGCGAGGCCCACGGCGGGTTACGGCGCTGCGCGCCTAACCCGCCCTACGAAGAAAGTGCCTACGCGGTGCTGCTGGCGCCCTTGCCGAGCGCGGCCTGGGCGGCCGAGAGACGCGCGATCGGCACACGGAAGGGCGAGCACGAGACGTAGTCGAGGCCGATCTCGTGACAGAAGGCGACCGAGGACGGATCGCCGCCATGCTCGCCGCAGATGCCGAGCTTGAGATCGTTGCGCGCGCGCCGGCCGCGCTCGGTCGCGATGCGGATCAATTCGCCGACGCCTTCGCGATCAATCGAGACGAAGGGATCGACCGCGAAGATGCCCTTGGCCACATAGGTGCCGAGGAAGCTCGCGGCGTCGTCACGAGAGATGCCATAAGTGGTCTGCGTGAGATCGTTGGTGCCGAAGGAGAAGAACTCAGCCGTGTCCGCGATCTCGCCCGCCATCAGCGCGGCGCGGGGCAATTCGATCATCGTTCCGACCTGATAGTCGATCTTCTGGCCGGTCTCCTTGGCGACGGCTTCCGCCATGGCGTCAATGCGCGCCTTGACGAGATCGAACTCTGTCCGGCCCGCGATCAGCGGCACCATCACCTCGGGCACCACGGGCGCGCCGGTGCTCTTCGCGGCCGCGACCGCGGCCTCGAAGATGGCGCGCGCCTGCATCTCGGCGATCTCCGGATAGGCGATCGCGAGCCGGCAGCCGCGGAAGCCGAGCATCGGGTTGAACTCCTTGAGCTCGCGGGCGCGGTCCTCGAGCTTGCGCGGATCGGCCTTCATGGCGGCCGCGACCTCGGCGACCTCCTCGGGCGTGTGCGGCAGGAACTCGTGCAGCGGCGGATCGAGCAGGCGGATCGTGACGGGCAGGCCCTTCATGATCTCGAACAGCTCGGCGAAATCGCCACGCTGCATCGGCAGCAGCTTGGCGAGCGCGTTGCGCCGGCCCTTCTCGTCGTCGGCGAGGATCATCTCGCGCACCGCGCGGATGCGGTCTGCGTCGAAGAACATGTGCTCGGTGCGGCAGAGGCCGATGCCCTCGGTGCCGAACTTGAGCGCGACGCGCGCATCGGTCGGCGTGTCCGCGTTCGCGCGAACCTTGAGCTTGCGCACCTTGTCGGCCCAGCCCATCAGCGTCGCGAACTCGCCCGAGAGCTCGGGCTCGAGCATCGGCACCTTGCCGGTGAGCACCTGGCCGGTCGAGCCGTCGATGGTGATCACCTCGCCCTTCTTGAGCACGGTGCCGGCGACTCCGAGGGTCTGACTCGCATAGTCGACGCGCAGCGCGCCGGCGCCGGAGACGCAAGGCTTCCCCATGCCACGCGCGACCACGGCCGCGTGCGAGGTCATGCCGCCGCGCGTCGTGAGGATGCCCTCGGCCGCGTGCATGCCGTGAATGTCCTCGGGGCTGGTCTCGACGCGCACCAGGATCACCTTGCGGCCCTGGCTCTTGAGCGTCTCGGCCTCGTCGGCCGAGAACACGATCTCGCCGGATGCGGCGCCGGGCGAAGCCGGCAGGCCGGTCGCGACGATATTGCGCTGTGCCTTCGGATCGATGGTCGGATGCAAGAGCTGGTCGAGCGAGGCGGGCTCGACGCGCGTGACCGCCTCCTCCTTGGTGATCAGCCCTTCGCTTGCGAGTTCGACCGCGATGCGCAGCGCGGCCTTGGCGGTGCGCTTACCGCCGCGCGTCTGCAGCATCCAGAGCTTGCCCTTCTCGACCGTGAACTCGAGGTCCTGCATGTCGCGATAGTGGCGCTCGAGCGTCTCATAGATGCGCACGAGCTCGGCGAAGGCCTGCGGCATGGCCTTCTCCATCGAGGGCTTGTCGGAATTGGCCGCGATGCGCGCCGCTTCCGTGATCTCCTGCGGCGTGCGGATGCCGGCGACCACGTCCTCGCCCTGGGCATTGATCAGGAACTCGCCATAGAGCGCCTTCTCGCCGGTCGAGGGATTGCGCGTGAAGGCGACGCCGGTGGCCGAGGTCTCGCCCATGTTGCCGAACACCATGGCCTGCACGTTGACGGCCGTGCCCCAGCTCTCCGGGATGCTGTGAAGCCGGCGATACGTGATGGCGCGGGCATTCATCCACGAGCCGAAGACGGCGCCGATCGCGCCCCAGAGCTGCTCGTGCGGATCCTGCGGGAAGTCCCTGCCGCTCTCCTCCTTCACGCGCGCCTTGTAGCGCCCGACCAACTCGGCCCAGTCGTCGGCCGAAAGGTCGGTGTCGAGCACATAGCCTTTCGTTTCCTTGTGGGCTTCGAGAATCTCCTCGAAGTGGTCGTGACCGACTTCGAGCACCACGTCCGAATACATGGTGATGAACCGCCGGTAGCTGTCATAGGCGAAGCGGCGGTCGCCGGCCTGCTTCGCGACCGCCTCGACCGTGACGTCGTTGAGGCCGAGATTGAGAACCGTATCCATCATGCCGGGCATCGACGCGCGGGCGCCGGAACGGACCGACACCAGCAAGGGGTTCTTCTCGTCGCCGAAGGCCTTGCCGGTGAGCTTGCCGACGGCCTGCAAGGCGCGCGTGACCTCGTCCTTGAGCTCGGACGGATAGCTCTTCCCGTGCGCGTAGAAATAGGTGCAGACCTCGGTCGTAATGGTGAAGCCGGGCGGAACAGGGAGACCGAGGTTTGCCATCTCGGCGAGGTTCGCGCCCTTGCCGCCGAGCAGATTGCGCATATCCGCCGCCCCTTCGGCCTTGCCGTCACCGAAGCCGTAGACCCACTTCGCCATGCCTGATCCCGCCGTTTGCAAATAGGCACGCGTCCGGCCTTGCCCGGGCGCGCTCCCGTTACTGTTGTGGCTGTCGGGGGCGCGCATGTGCCGACTGGCTGCGCGCCAGCCGCCTTCTCTTGGCGGGTTTTCCCGGCCAATTCAACCCATCGATTGGCCTGACCAAGCCGGGCCCGCAGCGCGGGCCGGCGGGCTTCAGCGGATCAGCCCGGCGATGCCGATAATGATCAGGTAGATCGCCACGATGTAGTTGAGCAGCCGCGGCATCAGCAGGATGAGGATGCCCGCGACGAGCGCGACCAGCGGCTGCAAATGGACCATGCTGACAGTCATAAGGATCTCCCGGAATCAGGCGGTGGGCGCGCCATGATGCCGGGTTACCTCGCGTCACGCCATGGGGCGGCAGAGGGCGACCGAAGTCAGGCGGCCCGCTCGACCCTGCGGATTTTGCGCAAGTCCGAGGCCGCAACCTCCTCCGCCAGCTCGATGTCGTGCTGGCTCTGCAGGTTCATCCAGAATGCCGGCGTGGTGCCGAAGAGCTTCGCCAGCCTGAGCGCCGTATCCGCAGTGATCGGAGTTTCCTCTCTCGCCAGTCGTTCGATCCTCGTGCGAGGCACGCCGCAGGCCCGGGCAACCGCATAGGCCGAAAGCTTCATGGGGAGGAGAAACTCTTCCCGCAACACCTCGCCGGGGTGGATCGTCTGCAATTTCCTGGGCATGCGACCTCACTCGTAGTGCTTTGAAAGTTCGACCTCGTCGGCCCCTGCTCCGGTCCAGCGAAAGACGATTCTCCATTGATCGTTGACGCGGATCGAATGCTTCCCCCTCAGATCGCCCTTGAGCGGCTCGAGCCGATTGCCTGGTGGTGAAGCAAGGTCGATCAGCGCCGCCGCGCTGTCGAGCATCACCAGCTTGCGGCGAGCAACATGGGCAAGATCCGCAGGAAAGCCCTTCGGCGCCCTTGCCCGCCGGTGAATGACTTCCGCGAACTCGCCCTTATAGCTGCGGATCATGCGTCGCCCGTATCACGACATGATACGTATCATGTTGTGATACGAATGGTCAAGCTGGACCGGAGAGCACCGGTAAGCGGTCAAGCCGGCTCACTAGCTCTCGATCCGCGAGAAATCCGCCACGGCGCGGGTGGCTTCGCGGATCTCGTTGAGCAGCTTGAGGCGGTTCTCGCGCAGCGCGCGGTCGTCGACGTTGACGGTGACCTTGTCGAAAAAGGCATCGACGACAGGACGGAGCTTGGCGACCGCGGCCATGGCGGCCGTGAAGTCCTCGCGGGCGACGGCGGCGGAGGCGTCCTTGCGAGCGGTCTCGATCGCCTGCGCCAGCGCCTTCTCCTCGACCTGCGCGAGGAGCGCGGCGTCGGGCGCGCCCGTATAGGCGCGGCCGTCCTTCTTCTCCTCGATGCGGATGATGTTGGTGGCGCGCTTGGTGCCGGCGAGCAGGTTCTTGCCGTCGTCGGTGTCGAGGAAGGCGGCGAGCGCCTCGACGCGACGGACAATCATCAGGAGATCGTCCTGGCCTTCGAGCGCGAACACCGCATCGACGAGATCATGGCGCGCACCCTGCTCGCGCAGCTGCACCTTGAGGCGGTCGGCGAAGAACGAGAGCAGGTCCGGAATGATCTTGGCATCCACGCCCGCCTTCGCGGCACGCGCATGCTCGCTCAAGGCGGATTCGAGCAGCTTGGTGAGTGCGAGTCGAAGATTGTTCGACAGGATCAGCCGGATCACGCCGAGCGCGGCGCGGCGCAGCGCGAAGGGATCCTTCGAGCCGGTCGGCTTCTCGTCGACGAACCAGAAGCCCGCGAGGATGTCGAGCTTGTCGGCCAGCGCGACCGCGATCGAGACCGGCTCGGCGGGCACGAGGTCGCCCGGGCCCTGCGGCTTGTAGTGATCCTCGATGGCGTGAGCGACGGCTTCGTCCTCGTTCTGCGCCTCGGCGTAGTAGCGGCCCATCAGGCCCTGCGTCTCGGGGAATTCGCCGACCACCTCTGTGAGCAGGTCGGCCTTGGCGAGACGCGCGGCGCGCTCGGCCTTGGCGGTGTCGGCGCCCACCAGCGGCGCGAGCTCGGCGACGAGGCGCTCGATGCGGGCGATACGGGCGGCCTGGGTGCCGAGCTTCTCATGGAAGACGATCTGCTCGAACTTCGGCAGGCGCTCCTCGAGGCGCGTCTTCAGATCGGTCTCGTAGAAGAACTTCGCGTCTGAGAGCCGCGCGCGGATGACGCGCTCGTTGCCGGCAACGATGGCCTTGCCGCCGTCCTTGGCTTCGGTGTTGGAGACGAGGATGAACTTGTTGACCAGGCGCGCCGACACGGGATCGCGCAGTACGAAGCATTTCTGGTTGTTGCGGATGGTGGCGCGGATGACCTCGTCTGGGATCTTCAGGAACGACTCATCGAAGCTGCCCATCAGCACGACGGGCCATTCGACGAGGCCCGCGACCTCGTTGAGCAGGCCCTCGTCCTCGACCAGCTCGTAGCCCTGCGCGAAAGCGAGCGTCTTGGCGTCGGTGAGGATCATCTCGCGGCGGCGCTCGGGATCGACGACGACCTTCGCCTTCTCGAGCTTCGCGACATAGTCGTCGAGACGGCGCACCTGGATGGCGCCGGGCGCGAGGAAGCGGTGGCCGTAAGTGGTGTCGCCGGCCGCGATGCCATCGATCTCGAAGCGGACGATGTCGGGGTCCTCGGTCTCGGGGCCGAAGGTCGCGACAATCGAATGCAAGGGACGCACCCAGCCGAGATTGCCGGAGCCCCAGCGCATGGACTTCGGCCACGGGAAGGTGCGGATGATCACGGGCAGCATCTCGGCGATCACCTCGAGCGCGGGGCGGCCAGGCTTCTCGACCAGCGCCACGTAGAAGTCGCCCTTCTTCGGATCGCTCTCGATCTTCGCCTGCTCGATCGAGTCGAGGCCGGCCGCTTTGAGGAAGCCCTTGATCGCGGCCTCGGGCGCGCCGACGCGCGGGCCCTTCTTCTCGTCGGTGAGGTCCGGCTGCCGCGTCGGCACGCCGTGCACCACCAGCGCGAGCCGGCGCGGCGTCGCGAGCGCCCGCGCGCCTTCGTAGACGAGGCCGGCATCGACCAGGCGGTCGGTCACCATCTTCTTGAGATCCTCCGCGGCCTTCGCCTGCATGCGGGCCGGGATCTCTTCGGAGAACAGTTCGAGCAGAAGATCGGACATGGGATCTACTTGTGTTGCGCGTTCACGCGATCAGGCGGCCGCCGCGCCGCCGGCCTCGGTCGCCAGCCAGGCTTCGCCGCAGGCCTTGGCGAGTTCGCGCACGCGCAGAATGTAGCTCTGCCGCTCCGTGACCGAGATCACGCCGCGCGCATCGAGCAGGTTGAAGACGTGGCTCGCCTTGATGCACTGGTCATAGGCAGGCAGCGCCATCTGGTGCTTGGGCTGATTGCTGCCCTTGACCCAGCCGGCCTCGAGATATTTGCGGCACGCGCTCTCGGCCATGCGGAACTGCTCGAACAGCATGTCGGTGTCGGCATATTCGAAATTGTGCCGCGAGTATTCCTGCTCGGCCTGCAGGAAGACGTCGCCGTAGGTGACCTTCTCGGCGCCGTCGCGACCGTTGAAGTTGAGGTCGTAGACGCGATCGACGCCCTGCACATACATGGCGAGGCGCTCGAGGCCGTAGGTGAGCTCGCCCGAGACGGGGCGGCACTCGAACCCGGCGACCTGCTGGAAGTAGGTGAACTGCGAGACCTCCATGCCGTCGCACCAGCACTCCCAGCCGAGGCCCCAGGCGCCGAGCGTCGGGCTCTCCCAATCGTCCTCGACGAAGCGGATGTCGTGGATCGAGGGATCGATGCCGATCGCGTAGAGCGACTTGAGATAGAGCTCCTGGATGTCCTTCGGCGACGGCTTCAGGATCACCTGGAACTGGTAGTAGTGCTGCAGACGGTTGGGGTTCTCGCCGTAGCGGCCGTCCTTCGGCCGGCGCGAGGGCTGCACATAGGCGGCGCTCCAGGCCCTGGGGCCGAGCGCGCGCAACGTCGTCGCCGGATGGAAGGTGCCCGCCCCCACCTCCATGTCGTAGGGCTGCAGGATCACGCATCCCTGATCGGCCCAGAAGCGCTGCAGGGTCAGGATCAGCCCCTGGAACGACCGCTCCGGGCGCATGTGGGCGGAATTCGTCTCGGTCATCGTATCCAATTACCAGGAAGGCGCCCGGTCCGCGGCGCCGCGCAGCTATCGACCACGCCGCCGCAGGGGTCAAGCCAGACCAGATGAACCTTTTGGACTGGCCAGACGACAGAACGTCGGGCCTGGAAAACGAGGTGGCGGCAATGTTCGAGGTCTTCACAGCCCTATTCACGATCCTTTTCACCCTCTTCGCAGGGGCGGCGATCGTCGGGCATGTCCTGCTGGCGCATGCGCTCATCCGCATGGTCCGCGGTGAACGGCGTGGCCCCTCGCGCCAAGCCACAGCGGCCGAGCACAGCCTTCCGACAGGCGCTGTCGTAACCGGCCAATAACCCTGGCTCAGGATTCGCGGGCGGCGCCGCGGCGCCGCAGGCGTGCTCTGCACGGCCCGCGCGCCGCTTCGGGTGCAGCCGCATCTCGCTGATTCGGATCACGAATCGCGCCACGCTGCATCCGGGCAGGGCGCGGTCGCGTAGCTTTCACGGTCGCGCGGTAGGGTGGCCGCAGGTTCGCGGGTTTACGCTCTCTTGAACCTGCGGGCGCACGATGGCGACCAACAACAGAACAGCGGCTCCAGGGGGAATGTCATGGAAACGTTTGCGATCGTCGGTGCGCTCGGCGTCTTCTTGTTCTTCAGCGCGCTCGTGACCGGCAACCGGCCCGTGGCGGATCGCTGATCCGCGACGCCTTCGGAATTCTCCATTCGACGCCTATTCGGGCCGGTAATGGCCCGTGACCGGGTCGCGCACCAGCTTGCGCCGCGAACCCGCCTCCTCCGCGACATCGTCGGGATGAAGCTCCGCATTGATGCGGGCCGCTTCCTTGCGCAGCCAACGCGCCGCCGCGATGGCCCCGATTGCACCCGCAACGACCAGAACGACGGGCGGCATCAGTGGTGCCTCCGATGCTGGTGCGGCGCGCCGGCCGCGCCGCCGCTGTAGCCGCGCAGCACCATGTAGCGCGTGCGCTGCTCGGGCCGCAGCGCCTGCGCCATGGCGAGATGCGCCTGCAGATGCACGGCGCGCAGCGAGCCGCGCTTGGCAGCGATCTCGGCCGTGAGACGATCGATGGTCGCGCGATCGACGCCGCCGGCGAGGAACGCCCGGTCGAGCTCGCCTTCCAGCTCCAGCACGGTGCGGCCGAGGCTGACGGCCGCGGACTTCATCTCGGCTTCGAGCGCGGCCGCACGCTGGCGCTGCTCGGGCGAAAGATCGAGGCGGTCGGCGAGCTCGATCACGTGCCGCGGGCCCGGATAGCCGTTGAGCTCGGCCGCGAGCGAGAGCGACATGCCTTCGCCGCCCAGCAGGCCGCGCGTCTCATCGCTCGAGAGCGCTTTGATGCCGCGCCCCTGCATGTCGACGTAAGGCGAATGTCCATTCTCGGCGAGCGCAGGGCCTATGAGAGCGACAAGTGCGATCGTGATGGTCCGCAGCAGCATGGCTATTTCCCCCTAGAGGCTCACAGTCCGTAACGCGCCCAGAGCGCGCGCGCTTCGAGCGCGGAGATCAGTTCATCAGCAAGACCGGGCCGCATCATGGCAGAGTCGAGCGCGGAATCGCCGAGCCCCGGTACGGTGCGCCCGAGCCAGCCGCGCTGGGGCGCGACCAGCGGCGTCTCGACCTTGTCGCCGTAGCGCTCGCGCAACGTGGCGCGCAGGTTGCCGATGCTGTCGATGACACCGAGCCCGAGCGCCTTCTGCCCGGTCCAGAACGCGCCCGAGAACAGCTCGGACTCCGGGCCGTTCAGCTTGGCGCCGCGGCGCGAGCGCACGAGCGCGATGAAGATCTCGTGGATCTCCTGCTGCAGCTCCTTCAGCCGCTCCACGTCCGACGGCTTCTCGGGCAGAAACGGATCGAGCATCGCCTTGTGCTCGCCCGACGTATAGAGCCGGCGCTCGACGCCGATCTTGTCCATCAGCTTGTGAAAGCCGAAGGAGGCGCCGACCACGCCGATCGAGCCGACGATGGACGATGGATCCGCGATGATCTCGTCGGCCGCGCAGGCGATCATGTAGCCGCCGGAGGCCGCGACGTCCTCGACGAAGACGAGCACGCGGCGGTCATGCTCCTGTGCGAGCTGGCGGATGCGCTGGAAGACGAGATGCGACTGCACGGGCGAGCCGCCCGGCGAGTTGATCAGGAGCGCGAGGGCCTTTGCGCCCTTCCATTTGAAGGCGCGCTCGAGCGGACGCGCGACCGCGGCCATGGTGAGACCGGGCCGAAGCGGAGTCGAGGAACCGATGACGCCGGAGAGACGAACGACGGGCACGACCGGCACGTCACCGCGAAAGCGTCGCGGCAGCAGGCGCTTGAACGAGATCATGCGAAAGTCTTAAGCCCCCGGCCGGCAGGGCTCAAGCCGGGGCCGCGATCACAAAGCCGCAAGCGGCAACGTGACGCCCTCGCGCAGCACGGCCTCGGCCTCCGGCGTCGGCCGGCCGTCGCGGTTGAGGACAAGTCCGGGCAGGAGCGCGAGCGGCGCACCGCCGCCTTTCTGAGCGCGCACCAGCACGCGGATGGCGGGCTCGTCCGCCACCGGATGGACGGGGAGAACCGCGATGCTGCCGAAGCTGCGCGCAAGCGCAGCCAGCACATCGGCGAGGCCGTCGGCGCGCCAGATCAGCGTCAGCACGCCCGCGGGCGCGAGCAGCGCCTCGGCGCGCGCGATCCATGTGTCGAGGGTGCGCGGATCGGCCACATGCGCGCGGCGGCGCGCGGGATCGGGCGAGCTCTCCTGGCGCGCCGGATCGTTGAAGGGCGGGTTCATCAGCACGCGCGCGACGGATTGCGGCGCGACCCCGGCGGCCGCGAAAGCATCCATGGGTCCGGTCACGTCGAGCACGAGGCTGCGCACGCGCGCGAGGCCGTTGCGCGCGGCGTTCTCGGCCGCGAATGCCGCGAGCGTCGCATCGATCTCGACCAGCGTGACGGTCAGGCCGTCGACGCGC
>JAEYAU010000241.1 GCA_023404705.1 Pseudomonadota bacterium | reverse complement strand
AGTCGGGCCAGTCCGGCACCGGCGGCAATACGGGCGGCGCGGCGGGTGGCACCGACAATGACAAGCTGGCCCCCGGCATGCAGAAGCGCACCACGGCTCCCAACAAGTAAGCTCTTCGCGCACGGCGCGAGCAGCGTCGGCACGATGACGATCGGGGCGGCGGCAACGCCGCCCCGACGCATTTTGGAGAAGCTCAGGCCGTTGCCGCGACGTCGGCGATCACCGGCAAGTGGTCGGAGATCTGCTTCGCGGTGGCATCGACGAAGCTGCGCCGGATCGCAGACGCCGGGCGGCAGAAGATCCGGTCGAGCCGCAACAGCGGCAGCCGCGCCGGGAATGTGCGATAGCGCGTGCAGCCCGGCAGTTCGCAAGAAAGCGCCCGCGTCACCGAGCCGGGCCAGAGCCAATCGTTGAAATCGCCGACCACCACCGTGGTCATTTCGGTCTTTCCCACCATCGAGAGCAGTTCGCGCGTCTGCCCGCGCCGCTCGTGAATGCTCAGCCCGAGATGCGCCGCGATCAGGCGGATCGCCCCCATGGGCGAGTCGATCACCGCCATGATGGCGCGCCGCGGCTCGCGCTCGGGAAACGAGATGTCGTGCACCTCGACCTCGCGCATGGGCCAGCGGCTGATCAGCATCTGCCCGTAGTCGCCGTCCGCGGTCGTGATCGACTTCGCGCCGATGCCATGCTCGCCGAGCTTGCTCTGCAGGAATTCGAACGGATTGATCTGGTTGAGAAACTTGCGCCGCGAGTCGACCTCCTGCAGCGCCACCACATGCGCGTCCCAGCGACTGATGAGATCGACGACGCGCGAGAGGTCGAAGCGCGGATTGTGGCCGACCGCGCCGTGAATATTCCAGGTCAGCACGCGAATCGCGCCGGCTTCCGGATTCAAGACTGGGGCTTCCCGGATTTGAGCAGCAGCACCTGGATGCCGATCGCGACCGAGACCCACAGCACCAGCGCGCCCAGCAGCATGAAGAAGTCGCTGAGCGAGGGATTCGTGATGATGCGCATGATCTGGTGGCCGAGCGCCGACATCACGATCAGTCCCGGCATCATGCCGAGCACCGTGCCGGCCACATAGGCGCCGAGCCGGATCTCGCTCGCGCCCGCCACCAAGTTGACGATGGTGAACGGCGCCAGCGGCACGAGCCGGATGGTCGCCACCGCGAGCACGCCGCCGCGCACGATCTTGGCGCGGATTCGCGAGAGCCGCGGCCCGATCACGTTGCGCAGCGTCTCGCGCCCGAGCGCGGCACCAACCGCATAAGTCACGATCGCGCTCGCGAGCGAGCCGATCGCCGCATAGGCGAAGCCCGTCACCGGCCCGAACGTCGCGGCCGTCGCCGCGATCAGCACCAGCACCGGAAAGGCGAGCAGCCCTGCGACCAGATAGACCCCGATCACCAGCAGCGGAGCCCAGGGCTCCTCGGCGAGCGACATCAGCATCGGCCGGACGTTCTCGGGCTCCGCGATCGCGGACAGCGGCGGATAGTGCCACGCGATGGTCAGGCCGATCAGCACCAGGGCGGCGGCCACCAGCTTGATCACGGTCGTGCGATGGCGCGGCGCGATGCGCTCGCCGAACACCCGGGTCATGAGCACTTCGCTCTGAAGCGGCCGCTCCGGATCCGCGATGCCCTCGAGATAACCCGAGAGCTCCCCGAGCTCGGTCTGATCGTCCTCGATCGGACAGAGCGCGTGTCCGCGGCCCGACAGCTCCTTCGTGGCGCGAATGATCGATCCATGCGCGCTGAGCGCCGCCGCCACCTGCTCGACCGCAACCCCGCAGTGATCCGCGATCAGCCGGTGCAACACCTTGCGCACGGCGGCGCGCTCGTCCTCGCGCGTCGCCTCGATCGCGAGGTCGCATTCGGTATCGGTGCCCATCGAGCGGTTGTTCAGATTGGCGGAGCCGATCCGCAACATGCGGTCGTCGACGATCATCACCTTGGAATGGACCATCGTGTTGGTGCTGCGATCCTCGTGGCTGACGCACGGGTAGAGGAAGCGCACGCGCTCCCCGACGCCGGACTCGCGCAGCATGCGCATGAAGCGCAACCGCCCGGTCCACATCGTCCGGCTCTCGATCCAGGAATCGTGCGTGCCGGGCGCAACGAACACGGCTTCGAGCGCCGGGTTCGCCTGCAGCCGCTCACACAGCGCCATGGCGAAGCGCGTATTGGTGAGGAATTGGTTTTCGACATAGATCGCGCGCTCGGCTTGCGCGACCATGTCGAGGAACAGCGTCTCGACCTCCCTCACCTCCTCGATGTCGTCGAACGCCGGCTGCGTGCGCGCGATCGCGATGTCCGCATCGCGGAAATCGGGCGTGACGCTCGCGGGCCAGGGCGTACCGTGCGGGCGGATCGGGATGTCGCTCTCCTGGGTCGCGATCTCCCACCGTGAACGAGCAAGCTCGCCGAGGGCGCGCGCGGCCGGGCCGTCGACCATCATCTGCACGTCGTGGAACGGCCGATAGGGCTGGCCCGATGGATCGATGCGCAGCGGATTGTCGGGGCGATGCTCCGAGGTGTCCCAGCGCCGCACCGTGAGATCGAGCCCGCCCGAGAAGGCGAGCGCGTCGTCAATGATGATCATCTTCTGGTGATGCGATGAGCCGACCGGCAAGGCATCGTCGAGACAGAAGCGCACGCGCCGCGGCGTGTTGAGGCCGAGCGTCACGGTCGGAAACGGCTCGCGCTCGAGCGCATAGATGACGGCATAGTCCCAGGCGAGCAGATGCACCGTGAGTTGCGGCCGCTCCTCGACGAGGCGCGTGAGGAATTCGCGCAGCGTCGCGGGCCAGCCGTCATCGGCCTCGCCGCTCTCGCCGACGAGCCGCGTGCGGCTGTCGAGATCCCAGCCGACGATGAAGACGGTCTGCCGCGCCTGCAGCAGCGCCTCGCGCACGGCACGGAAATAAGCCGCCGCATCGATCAATACGGCGGCGCGATGCGCCCGCTCGACGCGCCACGCATTGCGCCCCGTCGTCAGAATGCTCATGACCGGTCCGTTTCAAGCCGCCCGGCCGGCCGGGCGGTTCCCTTGATGAGGGAAAAACCGTTTACGGCCAGTCGAGTTCCGTACCGCACAGGAGCCCTGCCGCTACGGCAGCGGCTATTCGGCGAGCGCGCGCATGATCCGGTAGAGCGCGGCCTGTCCTTCGAAGCCGATTCCCGGCCGGTCCGAGAGCGGGAGATATCCCTCGCGCACCTGTGCATCGTCCGCGAAACCGCCGAACGCGCCGAATACGCCCGGATAGGACTCGGCGCCGCCGAGCCCGAAACCGCCCGCGATCGCAAGCGACATCTGGTTGCCGCCATGCGGGAACAGTGCCGAGCGCGGCCAGCCCTGCGCCTCGAGCCAGGCGACCGTGCGGGCATATTGCGTGATGCCATAGGCCTGCGGCGGATCGACCTGGATGATGTCCTGCGCCGGACGCAGCCCGCCGAACCGCACGAGGTTCTGCACGTCCTGAGTCGAATAGAGGTTCTCGCCGGTCGCGAGCGGTGGCGCATAGGCTTCCGCGATCTCGGCATAGAGCGCGTAGTCGAGCGGATCGCACGGCTCCTCGAACCAGCGCAGGCCCAGGGGCGCTAGCGCCCCCGCATAGGCGAGCGCCTCCGCGCGCGCGAACTTGCCATTGGCGTCGACCGCGAGCCGCTCGCCCGAGCCCATGACCTGCAGCACGGCTTCGAGCCGGCGCAGGTCCTCGGCGAGCGGCAGCCCGCCGACCTTCATCTTCACTTGCGTATAGCCGGCGTCGAGATGCCGCCGCATCTCGTCCTGCAGGTCGCCGAGGGTCTGGCCCGGAAAGTACCAGCCGCCGCCCACGTAGCAGAACACGCGCGACGCGACCTTGCCGCCATTGAAGCGCTCGGCCAGCAGCCGGTGCAGCGGCTTCTCGGCGATCTTCCCGACCGCGTCCCAGACCGCGATCTCGATGGTGCCGATCGCGATCGAGCGCTCGCTGTCGCCGCCGATCTTCTCGCGCTGCTGCATGCAGGCGAGGATCTTCTCGGGCGCGAGGTTCTCCCCCGTCTCGTCCAGCAGCGTGTCCGGCGCAGCCGCCAGGATGCGCGGGATGAAGCGCGCACGCATCTGCGCGCCGCACGCATAGCGGCCCGTCGAGTTGAACGCATAACCGACGACGGGCCGGCCGTCCCGCACCACGTCCGTGATGACGGCCACCACCGACGTGGTCATCTCCGAGAAGTCGAAGCTCGAATTGCGGAGCGACGACTTCAGCGGGATCGCGGTCTCGCGGATGTCAACGATGCGCATTCAGGCTCCTCGGCATAATCTCTGGGTTACTCTCGCGCGAGGCTCCCACCGCGCGCCGTCGCTTGCTTTCTTCGCAGCCGATCGGTCATGACCTTGATAGCCGCTATGAGAACCAGCGCGCAAAGCGCGGCTTTCGACACCGTCTCCATCGCCCCCTCGATCAGGAGGCCGTGGACCACGGTGCCGACGACAATGACCACCGCGAGGACCATGTGCGCCCTGCCCCAGGTTCGCGGTCGCAGACCCGATCGCCGGCGGAACGCAGCGAAAAGCCCGACCGCGAAGATGGCCCACAGCGCGATGACGCCCCAGGGCGAGAACGGCGTCGGCGAGGTGAAGAGAAGCGCGTCGATCATGTCGGGCGGACTGGAGATCCAAAGCCCCCCGACATGGATCACCACCGCCACGATGAGCGCGCCGCCGATCCAGTGATGGACGCGCCGCCCGCGATAGCCCGACAGTCCCGGCAGGTACCCGCCGATCAGCAGCGGCTGAACCAGCATGAGACCGAGGCCGAGAATCCCCGCGAAGCCGGCAACGATGTAGATCGGACTGCGGTACGCGTGCAGCGGGCTCACGGCTGCAGCGGCCATCGGCACGCAAATCGCAACCGCAAGGGCGGCCCAGGTCAGGGCAACCCGGACCGATCTCATGGTCTTGTTCCCAATCCGGTTCAGACCGACCGAAGCACGAAGTGCGCCTCCAGGCTGGTGTCCTTTGCGCTGCGCATCAGGGGCCGCAGAAAAACGGTTTCGAACTCACCGCTGTCATAGGCGAGATGACCATGCGGTTGGCCGAAGATCGGAATGATCTGCGGCATCTCGAGACGGAACGCCCCGTTCTTGTCGGTGAGCGTGGCCCCGTGACTCTGTGGCTCGTGCTCCTGCCCTTCCGTCGTGTGCGCCCAGATCTGGATGCGCTGCCCGGCAAGCGGCGCGCCGTCGCCCGCGCGGCGCACGGTGCCCGACATCCAGAAGCCGCCCTTGCCGATCCGCTCCACGATCGCCGCGCCCTTGCGGTAGTTGTTCGCACCGCCCGGCATGGAACGCGTCGGTGCAAGGCCTTGCGCGCTTGCGGGCGACAGAAGTCCGGAAACGCCGGTTGCCAGGACGGCGCCGCCGGCCGTGAGAAGGCTGCGGCGGTTGAGGACGATGGCTGTCATTTGCAGTCCTCCTGGCGAGCGTGCGGTTGCTCGTCCGATGCAACGATAATTGGCGCGATATGCTTCGAATCTAGCGCGTTTACGGCGAACTTCCGACAGCTCGTAATAACAGTTGTGTGAACAGGTGCCACAGCGGCCGTTCGAAATGCGGGCCGCTCCATCTCGCGATGTATGAGAACGCGACTAGTTCGTCTTGATCTTCGCCTCGCGGATCACCTTGCTCCATTTGGCGATCTCCGACTTGATGCGCGCCGCGAACTCGGCGGGCGTGTTCGCGACGGGCTCGAAGCCGAGTTGCGCCATGCGCGCCTGAATGTCCGGCAGGGCGATGATCTTGACGATCTCGCGGTGGAGCAGATCGACGATCTCCTTCGGCGTGCCGGCCGGCACGAGGATGCCCTGCATCGTGTCGGCCTCCTGATCCGTGAGACCGGCTTCCGCCATGGTCGGCACGTCGGGCAAAGCCGCCGAGCGCTTCGCACTGGTGACCGCGAGCGCGCGCAGCTTGCCGTCCTTCACTTGCGGCGCCGCGGGCGGCAGCGCCGTGAAGGCGATCGGTGTGTGCCCCGCGACCGTCGACTGAATTGCCGGGCCGGCGCCATTGAACGGCACCGCCACGATGTCGAGGGCGAGCGACAGACGGAACAGCTCGCCCGAGAGATGCGGCGTCGTGCCGGCGCCCGGCATCGCATAATTGTACTTCGACGGGTTCGCCTTGATCTGCGCCACCAGCTCCTTGACGGTCTTCGCGCTCTCGGACGGATGCACGACCAGCACGTTGGGCGAGGCCGCGGCGAGCGTGATCGGGGTGAAGTCCTTGTCGGGATCGTAGGGAATGCGCTCGTAGAGGCTCGGGTTCACCACGTAGCTCGATGACACGACGACGATCGTATAGCCATCCGCGGCGGACTTCGCGGCATTGCCCATGCCGATATTGCCGCCGGCCCCTGCGTGGTTCTCGATATAGAACTGCTGGCCGAGATTTTCGCTCAGCTTCTGCGCGATCAGCCGCGCCATCACGTCGGTCGGTCCGCCCGGCGCGAACGGCACGATCACCTTCACGGGCCGGGTCGGATAGCTCTGCGCGAGTGCGGGCGCGCCGGCGAGCGTCAGCGCCAAGACGCCGAGCAGAATGCGGATGATGGAAGTCAAGTCGTCCTCCCTCTTTGCTTTTGCTTGGCCGCATCATCGCGTCTCGCCACGCGTTCGTAAATCGAAAACGCCTGTCCTGCGCGCATGCGCCGGATGCGCCGCGCACTGTCGGTTTTCAATGCACGGACATTTGAGATGCGCTAAGGAAGCCACTCTCCTGCAATCGCTTCTCGCGATTTCAGCGGACGAAAAGCTGCAAACGAAAGAACCGATAACCCAAGGGACGCTCAATGTCGGGCCGCAAGATCACCAGACAGGACATGCGCGACGCCGCAGAGAAATATAAGAACTGGGGCAAGTGGGGGCCCGACGACGAGATCGGCACGCTCAACTACACGACACCCGAGGACATCATCGCGGCCGCGCAGCTCGTGCGCAAAGGCAAGGTGATCTCGCTCGCGCTCAACTTCGATCACAATGGTCCCCAGGGCGCGAAGAGCAAGTATCCCTCGCTGGGCCGCACCAATCCGATTCACACCATGCTGCGCACCGGCACCGACGCCTATTCGGGCGTGCTCGACAAGCGCGGCATCCGCGCGGCCGACGACATGGTGACGATGCCGCTCCAATGCGGCACTCAGTGGGACGGTCTCGGCCACGTCTTCTATGAAGACAATATGTGGAACGGCTACGACTGCCGCGAGGTTACCTCGGCTGGCGCGCAGAAGTGCGGCATCGAGAAGACCAAGAACAAGATGGTCGGCCGCGGCGTCTTCCTCGACGTGGCGCGCGCGCTCGGCAAGGACGATCTCGCGGACGGCTACGGCATCACCTGCGCGGATCTCGATATGACCGCGAAGAAGCAGGGCGTGACCATGAAGCGCGGCGACTACGTCATCGTCCGCACCGGTCATATGGAGCGCTGCATGAAGGCCGGCAGCTGGGACGGCTATCCGGGCGGCGACGCGCCGGGCTTCGCCTTCGAGACGCTCGAGTGGATCAAGCGCACCGAGCTCGCCGCGCTCGCGAGCGACACCTGGGGCTGCGAGGTGCGGCCGAACGAGACCGAGCCCGGCATCAATCAGCCCTGGCACTGGATCACGATTCCGATCATGGGCATGACCATGGGCGAGATCTTCAACGTGAAGGAGCTCGCCGACGACTGCGAGGCCGACAAGGTCTACGAATTCCTGTTCGTTGCCCCTGCCCTGCCGATCACCGGCGCGGTCGGCTCGCCCACCAATCCGCTGGCGATCAAGTGATGACCACGCTCGGGCACAATCAACGCATGACCGGCGCGCAGGTGCTCGCCGACATGCTCGCGGGCTACGGCGTCACGCATGTGTTCATGGTCCCGGCCGTGCTGCGCCGGACTTTCGCCGAGATGGAGCGCCGCACGACGATTGCGCGCATCCATACGCATGGAGAGAAGTCCGCTGCCTATATGGCGGACGGCTATGCGCGCGCCTCCGGCAAGCCCGGCGTGTGCATGGCGCAAGTGATCGGCGCGCTCAATCTCGCGGCGGGCTTGCGTGATGCCTATCTCGCGCACTCGCCCGTGATCGCTTTCACGGGCGGCCGCGACCCCGCGACCAAGTTCCGCAAGGTCTATCAGGAGGTCGACGACGTGCCGGCCTTCGAGCCCGTGACCAAGTTCAACGCCACCATCGACGACGTGAAGCGCTTCCCCGACATGGTGCGGCAGGCCTTCCGCGCCGCTGTGACTGGCACCCCCGGCCCGGTGCATCTCCAGTTCCGCGGCAACGAGGGACAAGTGGACGCCGACGAGGCCGAGATGGCGCCGCTGGTCGAGGAGCTGTTCGCGCGCGTGCCGCCGTTCCGCCCTGCGCCCGACGACGCGAGCGTGCGCGCTGCTCTCGACGCATTGCAGGCCGCGGAGCGGCCCGTGATCGTCGCTGGCGGCGGCGTACGCGCCTCCGGCGCGGCTGCCGAGCTCATCGCGCTTGCGGAAGCGCTGCAGATCCCGGTCGCGACCTCGCTCAACGGCAAGGACGCGATCCCGGGCACGCATCCGCTCTCGGTCGGCGTCGTCGGCAGCTACTCGCGCGAGAGCGCCAATCGCGTCGTCAATCGTGCCGACCTTGTCTGCTTCATCGGCACCGAGACCGGCGGCATGACCACGCATTTCTGGGCGGTGCCGCCGATCGGCACGCCCGCGATCCAGATCGACATCAATCCGGAAGCGCTCGGCCGCAATTATCCGCTTCGTGCCGCCGTGAATGGCGATGCCAAGGTCACGCTCGCGCGCATGACCGCCCTCGCCGATCGCGCGAGCGCGACGAGACGCAAGGCGTGGATCGCCGAAGCGCAGACGACATGCCGCGAGTGGTACGCCAAGTATCGCGACGCCCTCACCCACGAGGCCGTGCCGATCCGGCCCGAGCGCCTCTGCGGCGAGCTCACCAAGCACATGCCTGACGACGCCATCGTGGTGGTCGACACCGGCCATGCCGGCATGTGGATGGGCGGCATGTACGACCTCACCAAGCCGAGCCAGAGCTATATGCGCAGCGCCGGCCATCTCGGCTGGGCCTTCCCGGCCGGCATGGGCGCGAAGGCCGCCTGCCCGGATCGGCCGGTCGTCGTATTCACGGGCGATGCCGGGTTCTGGTACCACATCGGAGAGCTCGAAACCGCGGTACGCTGGCGCATGAATACCGTGACGGTCGTCAACAACAATGGCGGCGGCAATCAGTCGAAGCGCGGCTTCGACCGCGCCTATGGCGGCCAGCAGACCGACAAGGCGCGTGAGCTCTGGACCTACCGGCCGATGAACTTCGCCAAACTCGCCGAGGACATGGGCGCCATCGGCATTCGCGTCGATCGCCCCGGCGACATCGCGGGCGCGCTCGCCAAGGCGCTTACGGCCGATCGTCCGGTGGTGATCGATGTCGCGACCGACATCGAGGCGCTGGCGCCCGTGGCAGTGACGTGATGGGGTCGCCTCGCACTCCGTTCGTGCCCGCGAAAGCGGGCATCCAGGGCCACACATTGTTGCTCCTGGGTCCCCGCTTTCGCGGGGACGAACGGGAGTTGAAGGAGACTTGATGGGTCGGAAATCCGAGATCAGCGCCGGCCTGCTGCTCTACCGCGAGCGCGGCGCGATCGAGGTGTTCCTGGCACATCCGGGCGGTCCCTTCTGGGCGAAACGCGATCTCGGCGCCTGGACGATTCCGAAGGGGCTGGTCGAGTCGAATGCGGAGCTGCTCGCGACCGCCCAGCGCGAGTTCACCGAGGAGACGGGCTTCGTCGCCCATGGCCCGTTCCTGCCGCTCAAACCCGTGAAGCAGAAGAGCGGCAAGACCGTGCATGCCTTCGCGTGCGCGGGCGAGTTCGATCCCGCGCAGCTGCGCAGCAACATGTTCGAGGTGGAATTCCCGCCAAAATCCGGGAAGCGCCGCAGCTTCCCGGAGATCGATCGCGCCGGCTGGTTCGACCTCGAGACCGCGCGCGCGAAGATCCTCGAATATCAGCGGCCGTTTCTCGATGAGCTTTTGGAGAAGCTCGGCGCGTGATGCGCTCTCGTTTCGATCATCCCGCCGCTTCCACCCGATGCACGGTCGGCCAGTCGACCTCATCCTCGGGCAGCACCCACTGCTCCTTGAGCGCGGCCGTGGTCCATTCCTTCCACGCGGGCAGCGCCATGATGGCGTCCATGTAGGCGCGCGACGGCGCGCTCACATCGATCCGGTAGGTCTGGAAGCGCGAGACCACTGGCGCGTACATCGCATCCGCATTGGTGAAATGGCCGAACAGGAACGGGCCGCCGCTGCCGAAGCGCGCGCGGCAGTCGCTCCACATGGTATCGATGCGCGCGACGTTCGCCTGCGCGTCGGCCGAGAGCGCGCGCGGCTGCGGCGGCCGCCACATGTTCATCGGGCATTCCTTGCGCAGCGGCAGGAAGCCCGCATGCATCTCGTTCGAGATCGAGCGTGCCTGCGCCCGCGCCTTCGCATCGATCGGCCAGAGCTTCGCGTCGGGAAATTTTTCGGCGAGGTACTCGAGAATCGACAGGGATTCCCAAACGTGGATGTCGCCGTCTGAGATCGCCGGCACTTTTCCGGTGCCTGAGACTTTCGTCACGTGCGTCTTGAAGTCCGGCGCGTTCAACGAGATCACGGTCTCATCGAAGGGAATTCCCGCCACCTTCATGGCGAACCACGGCCGGAACGACCAGGACGAGTAGTTTTTGTTGCCGATCACCAGCTTCAGGGCCATCGCGCGCTCCACCTCGGCGGACATGTGTTGCCGGCGCGAGAATGGCGGTGCCACGCCGCGCGCGACAAGCGAATTCTCCTGATCCGGCGTATCAGCGCGCGAGATGAACGGGATCGCTCCGCGTGCCGTTCAAAGACCCCTCGCCCATGGCGACGACGACGCCGCGCGGCATGTCGCGCCCGGCGAGCGCCCGCTGGATGCCGCGCCAGTGCCAGGCGAGGCGCAGGAAATAGGCGCGGCGCTCAGGCGACGCGGCCTTGCGCGCCAGCGCGAAGCAGATGGTCGATTGCTCGCGAACGAAGTCGCCGTCCATGCGTCTCGTCTTGATGGACGTGACATCTCGCATCGTGCCCTCGCGGAGCGCGGATGGATGAAGCGACGGTATTGCGATCGGATGAAAGAGGATCGCAGACGCGCGGCGGACGTGCCGTTATCTCAAGAACACCGAAGCGACGAAATTGATTTCAGCCGCTCGCCTTCGTGTCCTTCGGGTTATCCACAGCTCCGCCCGCTTTGCGCCATGCCGAGAAGCCGCCTTCGATGTGCGCGACCGGCTTGAGACCCATCTGCTGCGCGGTTTGCGTTGCGAGCGCGGAGCGCAATCCACCCGCGCAGAAAAAGACGAATCGCTTGTCCTGGGCGAAAACCGGCTTGTGGTACGGGCTGTCGGGATCGACCCAGAACTCGAGCATGCCACGCGGACAATGAAAGGCGCCGGGAATTTTTCCTTCGCGCTCGAGCTCGCGCGGATCGCGAATGTCGACGAAGACCACGTCGTCGCGTCCGTGCAGCGCGATCGCATCCGCAACCGGCAGCGTCTCGATCTCGCGCTCGGCTGCCTCGACCATCGCGCGCATTCCCGTGGTGATCTTCTGTGGCATTGGCGACTCCCTTGCACACGACGATACCGCGCGACGCACGCGCAAGGCAAAGGCGGCATCACCACAATGACGCCGCCTCGAATCTGTTCGCCAATGATGTGCGCGATTCTACTTCGCGGCGACCGCGGAGGCCTGCTGCGCGACCGGGCGCTTGCCCGTTTCCGCACCGCCGAGCAGGTAGACCAACGCCGCGACGCAGAAGAAGGCCGCCAGCGTCCACTTGGCCGGTCCCCAACAGGATCGCTCCCTTTGGGCGTACATGAGTGCTCCGGTTTTGTCGGATGATCCGGCAGCTCGCTGCGCGCGGATCGATGAGAAGCGTGGGCGCGAAGTGTTAAGACTCGATAAACCATGCCGCAAGCGGAATCGCTCCGATGTATCCGTCCGGGCGAATGCGGATGCGCCGAATGGTTACTTTCCGTGCGGAACCGCCCGGCTCGGTTGCGCCGGCAGCTGGATTCCTGCCGAATAGCGCACTGATTTCCCTCGCCTCGCGTGGGATTGTAGTACGGCGCACCGCACGTTGTGCGCCTTCATGATCCGTCGTGATCCTTCGGGTTGCTTTCTCATGCCGCCGTTCTCGACTCTCGATCTCGTGGCGCTTGCCTGGTTCGTCGGCTCCTGGATCGCCTATGCGCTCGTGCTCGAGCACACCGCCTATGGCCGGGCCTCGCTCAACGCACTGATGAACCGGCACCGCGAGACCTGGATGCGGCTGATGCTCGCGCGCGACATCCGCATCGTCGACACGCAGCTCCTCGCCTCGCTCGCCAACGGCACGGCGTTCTTCGCCTCCACCTCGCTGATCGCGATCGGCGGCGCGATCACGATCCTGCAGGCGAGCGGCGGCATCATCGAGGTGGTGGCGACCCTGCCCCTCGGCATCGCGACCACCCGCGTCGCGTGGGACGCCAAGACGATCGGGCTCGCGATCGTGTTCGTCTATGCGTTCTTCAAGTTCGCCTGGTCGTACCGGCTGTTCAACTATGTCGCGATCATGCTCGGTGCGATGCCGCCCTGGGACGAGAAGGACACGCCCGCCGCGATCGACCATGCGGCGCGCACCGCGCGGCTGTTCGAGATCGCGGGCCGTCACTTCAACCGCGGCCAGCGCGCCTTCTTCCTCGCGCTCGGCTATCTCGGCTGGTTCGTCGGCCCCTGGGTGTTCATCGGCACGACCAGTGCCGTGATCCTCGTCATGTGGCGCCGGCAGTTCTTCTCCGAGTCGCACCACGCGATCGCCGACGTGCAGAAATGAAACAGGCGGCGAGCGAGGCTCGCCGCCGCCATTCAGATTCGCAGTGCTACATGCTCGCGAAGATTGCGATCGCGGCCACGAGCGCCAGCGCGCCGGCGGTCCAGATGATGGTCTGCCGGGTGTCCGACGGGGACTCGGGTTCCATTGACATGAGCGTCTCCTCGAGGAGGACGGTCTTTTGACCGCGGAAGGCCCTCCGAGACCGCAACCGAAGTCTGCGACTCCAGCCTGGGCCAAGGATACGCCCGTCAGCCCTCCGATACAACTTTAGTCTTACTACTAAAGTCGCATATCGGCGCGGCGATTATGCCGAGGCGCGCAGCGGCGTGGCTTCGGGGACCAGAAAGCCCGTCAGCCGCTCGAGAATCTCCCGATCCGCGAGAATCCGCCGGTGTCCGAGCCCTTCGGCGATCACCAGCTCGGCGCCGGGCCAGGCGCCGGCCAGCCTTTCCCCCGCCCGCAGCGACACCATGCGGTCGTCGCGCGAATGGACGATCAGCACCGGCACGTCGAGCCGGGCCGCGAGCGGCTCGAGGTCGAGCGACTCGATGGTCACGCCGGTGCGGCGATGCAGCTCCGCGGCGATGCCGGCGCGCCGCTCCGCGGAGAGGCGGAGGCGCTTCACCGTGAGGTCGAGCGCACCCGCCAGCGAGACCGGCGCCGCGACGATCGCGACCCGCTCGGCGGACGCACCATTCGCCAGCGCATAGGTCACAGCGGCGCCGCCGAAGGAGTGGCCCGCGAGCGCCGTGACCGGCCCGAGCACGGCGCCGACCGCCGAGATCGCACGCGCGATCGTCGGCAGGATCGCGATCTGCCCGTCCGAATGTCCATGCGCGGGCAGATCGAATGCGATCACGGCCTGCCCGCGCGCATGCAGCGCCGCGATCAACGGCGCGAAGCAGCGGTGATCGTCCTCCCAGCCGTGCACCACCATCACGGCGGGTCCCTGCCCCCACTTCCACGCCGCGATCCACATCTCGTCGACGCGCACGCGCACCGCGTGATCGGGCGGCGGCAACGCGGCGGGCCGGTTCAGCGGACGTCGCGGCGTGAGGAACGCATGCGCAACGCGCCGGTCGACATAGTGCGGCGCGACCGCAGCGGCGACGCGTAGCGCCGCTGCCGCGATTGCCTCGCCGGGTTTCGGGCTGGCCTTGCTCATGGGGTGTTCTCCGAAGCGAGCAGCGCGTTGAACGCACGTTGCGTGGCGGTGCGGGCCTCGCTCTCACCGAGCAGACGCACGCGTAAGAGATGCGAGAGGCCGAGGCCATGGGCGCCCGCGGCCAGTGCCTCGAAATCGCCGGCCGGCCGCGCCGCGCGCGCGAGCCGCCGGATGAGATCGAAGAGATCGCGCGAGTGGCGCTGCGCGGACTCCTGCACGGGGCCCGGCACGTCGTCGAACTCGATCGCGGCTGCGAGAACAGGACAGCCGCCACCGAGGCCGCAGTCCTCGATCCAGTCGAGCCAGCGCGAAAAGAAGATGGCGAGCCGCTTGCTCTTGTCCGGCTCTCGCTCGAGCGGTGTGACGACCACCGCGCGGAAGCGCTCGGCCGCGCGGTCGAGCGTCTCGACCTGCAGCGTCTCCTTGGAGCCGAAATGCGCGAACAGCCCGCTCTTCGAGATGCCGAGCCGCTCCGCCAAGGGTCCGATCGTCAGCGCGCCGAGCCCGTTCACGCTCGCGAGCCCGACGGCCTCGTCGAGGATCCGCGCGCGCGTGCGGTCACCTTTTGGCTGGGAAGGACTCAATGGTGCAGGTCTCTCGTGTTGATCGCGGCGCAGTCGAACCATTTCCCGGTCGAAGCGCACCACAAAATAGCACGATCGTTCGTTTTATTTCCAGCGCAAACTTGATGAGCCCTGATGAATCAGGGCTAAGCTTCTGGATTGTCGAAAGGATTCGCTGTGGAAAAGACCGAGCAGATCACGGCCGTGCTGCTTCGCCTGCTCGCCGAAGCGGGTCCGGGCAAGACGATTTCGCCGGCCGACGTCGCCCGCGCCATCGGCGGCCCGCATCCGGACGGCTGGGGTCCGCTGATGCAGCCGATCCGTCGCGCCGCCGTCACCCTCGCCGCGGAGGGCCGGCTCGTGATCCTGCGCAAGGGCAAGCCGGCTGACCCGCACGATTTCAAGGGCGTCTACCGCCTCGCCCTGCCCCGCCACGACTGAGCCGCGGTCACTCCGATCCGGGCGACGCGGTCGATTTCCGCGCGATCAGCTGCGGTGGCAGCAGCACATCGACGGGCGCGAGGCTCTCGTCCTGCAGCCGTGCCAGCAGCAGGCGGGCGGCCTCGATGCCCATCTCGCGCTGCTTGAGGCGCACCGTGGTGAGCGGCGGCATCACCATGTCGACGAAGGGCGCATCGTTGTAGCCCGTGACCGAGACGTCGCCGGGGCATGTGAGCCCGCGCTCCGCCAGCGCGTCGTAGCAGCCGAGCGCGAGCAGATCGTTGGCGGCGACGAGCGCGGTCAGACCGGCGGCATGCTCCATCAGCGCGTGGCAGGCCTTGCGTCCGGCCTCGCGGCTGAACGTTTCGGCGATCACGATCCGGTCGGGATCATCCTCGAGGCCCATCTTGGCCAGCGCCTCGCGAAAGCCGCGCAAGCGCATGGCGCCAGTGGAAAGCCACTGCGGCCCCGCAATGTGCCCGATCCGCTTGTGCCCGAGCTGCGCCACGTGCTCGACCGCGAGCCCGATGCCCCGGATCTCATCCGGGATCACGGCGGGCGCGCGGCCCGTCTGATCCGTGCGGTTGATCAGCACCAGCGGCTTGTCGATCCCATTCTCCAGGGCCGGCTCGCGCAGCGTGGCCGTGGCGAGGATCAGCCCGTCGACCTGGCGCTCCATCATGCCGGCCAGCACCAGGCGATGCCGCTCGGGATCGTTCGCGGTGTTGCCGACGATCGTCATGTAGCCTTTCGCCAGCAGCGTTTCCTCGATGCCTTCGAGGATCGGCGGAAACAGCAGGCTGGCGATATCCGGCACCAGCACACCGACCACCCGCGAGCGGCGCGTGCGCAGGCTCGAGGCGAGCGTGTTGGCGCGGTAGCCGAGTTGGTCCGCCGCGGCGAGCACCCGGCTCACCAGTTCGGGCGAGACGCGCTCGCGCGTCGCCGGATTGAGCACCCGCGATACGGTCGAGAAATGGACCCCTGCGGCCTCCGCGACCTCTTTCATCGTGACGTGAGCTTTCATGAAAGGTCGTGGTCTCCGCGGCACGGGCGCGCCCAATCGCCCATGTGTCCCTAACGCATTCCGCCGTCGATTGGGTCTCGTGGCGTTTTTCACAGTCCCTCATTCGGCATAGCAAGCGAAAGCCAAAGACAAGGTGATCAATCTCACTGTTGGCGGCGCGCAAATGCGCTGGAATTCCGGTTGACCCGCCGGGTGCAAATACGCCATCCTACGGGCCTCGCAAACGTTTGCACGGAAGCCCGGAAAGATCCACGGAGATCACGCATGGCGCCTCGCATCAGCTACGTCGACCCCGCGACCATCACGGATCCGGCCATGCTGGCCGAGCTCGACCGCTGCCGCCGCGAGGGTACGCCGCGACCCGAGAGCCAGGCCGTGCGCGCCCATGTCCCCGCCGTGTTCTGGTCCTTCGCCAACTCCTGGCGCGACGTGTTTCATACCGGCGTCGCCGATCACTCGATCAAGGAGCTCTGCCGCATCTATGTCTCGCGCTCGGTGCTGTGCGAGTTCTGCGGCAACCAGCGCTCGATCAAGGCCGCCAAGGCCGGCGTGGTCGAGGACGACTATCGCGACCTGATCAATTTCGAATCCTCCACCCGTTACAGCGAGAAGCAGAAGGCTGCCCTCTCCTATGCGGAGGCGATCACCTGGGACTTGCCGACCGACGACGCCTTCTGGGCGCGCCTGCACAAGCATTTCTCCGAGCCCGAGCTGGTCGAGATCGGCTACTTCGTCGCCCTGACCATGGGCCAGCAGCGCTGGCTGCGCACGCTCAACATCGAGCATCATCAGGTGCTCGCCGGCACCTCCGCCTCCATGGCGCCCGGCTTCGAGGACGCCGACGCGCTCACGCGCTCCAAGTCCGACCCGACCTACTGGGCGAAGCGCAAGCCCGGCGTTCAGGCTGCGGAATAGTTCAAGGCCGGCAGTTCTCCTTCGCGGTATCGCATCCCCGGTTCGCACGCGGACCGGGGAACAGTTCGTTCGTGTGCCCGACCGCCCAGTACATGACGAGCCCGGTCCACTCGCGCGCCGCCGTATCGGTGCGGCGCAGGCCATCGCCGACCGTGTAGAAGGCGCGCCACAGATCGGCGCTGCCGCGCGTGCGGAAGTCGACCGGATAAGCCTCGACCTCGAATCCGACGGCGCGGAAGACGCCGACCGAGCGCGGCATGTGATAGGCCGACGTGACCAGCAGCCACCGCTCGCCCGGCTTCGCCTGCGCCAGATCCCGGGTGAAGCGCGCGTTCTCGACGGTGTTGCGCGACTTGTCCTCGAGCAGCAGGCGCTCGCGCGGAATGCCGAAGCTCTCGAAGAAGCGCGCGGCAAGCTCCGACTCCAGCATCTCCTCATAGACGAGACGCCCCGAGCCGCCCGAGAACACGATCCGCGCATCCGGATATTTGCGCGCCAGGACAACGCCGGCCATCAGCCGTTCGCCGGCCTCGTTGAGCCCGATCTCGTTCCGCGTCAGCGATACGACCGTATCGAAGGAGCCGCCGAGCACGATGACGCCGGCCGGCGCGCCGCGCGTCTCGTACCAGGCCGGGAAGCGCTCCTCGAGGCCAAGGATCAGCGCATTGCCGAGCGGGCTCAGCCCCATGATGCCGATCAGGACGAGGCTCGCCATCGCGATGCGACGGCCCGCGCGCGCAAAGCGCGTCAGCGTCAGCAAGATGCCGATGAGGCCGAGCGTGAGCACGACATTGGACGCTGCCGCGAAGAAGCCGACCACCTTCGACAGCACGAAGAACATTGAAGGCCCCCGCGCGCGCCGCCTACCCTTGCGTCTTCTTCCACGCCTCGTAGCGCGCCTTGGCGTCCTCGTTCGCCGGATAGAGGCCGGGCAGCTTCACGCCGCGCTCGACCTCGCTCACCACCCAGCTCTCATAGCGCTCGTGCTCGGGGCCTTCCGCGAGCACGAAGTCGAGCAGCGCCTGCGGGATCACGACGACGCCGTCGTCATCCGCCACGATGATGTCGCCCGGGAACACCGCGACGCCGCCGCAGCCGATCGGCTCCTGCCAGCCCACGAAGGTGAGTCCGTTCACCGAGGCCGGCGCCGCCGTGCCGGCGCACCACACCGGCAGCTTGGTCGCGAGCACGCCCGCCTTGTCGCGGATCACGCCGTCGGTGACGAGCGCCGTCACGTTGCGGCGCGCCATGCGCATCACCAGGATGTCGCCGAAGATGCCGGCCGTGCTGATGCCCATGGCATCGGCGACCGCGATGCAGCCTTCCGGCATCTCCTCGATCGCGGCGCGGGTCGAGATCGGCTTGCCCCAGCTCTCCGGCGTCGCCAGATCTTCGCGCACCGGCACGAAGCGCAGCGTGAAGGCTTCGCCGATCAGCCGCCGCCCCTCGCCCGCGAGCGGCATCGCGCCCTTCATCCAGCAATGCCGGATCCCCTTCTTCAGGAGCATCGTCGTGATGGTCGCGGTCGTGACCTTGCTCAAGGTCGCAATGGCGTCGCGAGACAGGCTCATCGGCATCCCCAGTTTTGAACGGCGCTCAGGCGGGCGACAGACCGATCCGCTCGTCGCGCCGGCGCAGCCAGGCGACGAAGGGAATGGCGAGGATGATCATCCAGGCTTTGCCGATCATCTGGCCCGCCAGGAAGTCGAGCGAGCCGAAAGCAAGCCAAAGGAAGATGACCGAATCGATGATGAGACCGACGAGCCCCGAAAGAACGACCGCGAGCACCAGGCGGCGGCGCGCCAGCGGCGTATAGACTGCAAGGTCCGCGAGTTCGGCCAAGAGGAACGCCACCGCCGAGGCTACCACGAGCGTCCGCGGCGCGAACCAAGCCGAGAGCGCGGCGCCCGCGAGGATCGCGATCACGGCCCAGCCGACGCCGAGCCGCCGCTGCACCAGGTCGCGCAGCACCAGCGCGATGCCGATCATCAGCACGCCCGATGGCGCCAGCACGTTCGGCGCCACCGGCAGCAGGCACGGCCCGTTCGGCGCGCAGACCGTGCCGACATTGCCGATCAGCCAGTTCGCGGCCGGGATCGTCAGGCCGAACAGCACGAGGAACAGCACCCCCTCGATCTGCCGCTGCCGTTCGGTCGTCATCAGCCCTACCCTCTTATTTCCTTCCGCAGGGCCTGATAGCGCGTCCGCGGGTGGCTGCGCAATTGCGTGCCGGCAGGCGCCGCAACCGTCCAGCGCATCAGAATCGACTGCATCAGATCCGTCACCCTGAGGTGCGAGCGAGCGAAGCTCGCGAGCCTCGAAGGGCGACAGCCGAGGCGCCGCAGCAAACTCGCTGCGACGCCCGGGCCGTTCATCCTTCGAGGCTCGCTTCGCTCGCGCCTCGGGATGACGGATGAGAGGGCATGGCTCCGAGCATCGCTAATCCCACTTCGGCGCGAACGAGGCCTCGACGACGCGCCCGCCCGGATGCGCGAGACCGCGGATCTCGTCCATCTCCTGCGGCGTCAGCGCGAAGTCGAAGATGTCCATGTTCTCCGACAGCCGCTCCACGCGCGAGGTGCGCGGGATGACGATCGCGCCCTGCTGCACCAGCCAGCGCAGCGACACCTGCCCTTCGGTCTTGCCGTGTGCTTTGCCGATCCGCGCGAGCACATCGTCGCCGACCGTGCGGCCGCGCGCGATCGGGCTGTAGGCCGTGACCGAGATGCCGTGGCGCTTGCAGGCGGCCGTCACCTTGGACTGGTCGAGATAGGGATGCCACTCGATCTGGTTGGTGACGATCGGCTCGCTCGTGACGCGCACCGCCTCGTCCAGCAGCGCGACCGTGAAATTCGAGACGCCGATGTTCCGCGTGTAACCGACGCTCTTCATCTTCGCCATCGCGCCCATGGTCTCGGCGAGCGGCACATGCGGGTTCGGCCAGTGCACCAGCAACAGATCGACCTCCGAGAGCCGCAGCCGCATCAGGCTGTCCTTCACGGAACGCTCGAGATCATGCGGCGCGAGGTGGGTGTGCCAGACCTTGGTCGTGACCCATACGTCATTGCGCTTGACGCCGGAGGCGCGCAGCGCCTCGCCGACGTCGCGCTCGTTCTCATAAGCCTGCGCGGTGTCGATGTGGCGATAGCCGAGCCGCAGCGCTTGCTCGATGACTCGTTGCCCGGTCCGGCCCGAGATCTGCCAGGTGCCGAGCCCCACGGCCGGAATTTTCGCACCCTTCGCCTCGACGACTTGCATCACCTACTCCTTGTGTCCGCCGCCACCTGTCACCCGCAACAACGTCAACCATCCCATTGCGGCGCATGCGGTGGATTGACCACGCGCCCGTCCGCCCGCTTCAGGCCGCCGATCTCGGTCATCTCGGCGTCGGTCAGCGTGAAATCCTGAATCGCGAAGTTCTCGGCCACTCGCTCCAGCTTCGAGCTGCCCGGGATCACGATGATGCCCTGCTGCACCAGCCAGCGCAGCGAAATCTGCGCGGCGGTCTTGTTGTATTTCTCGCCGATCCGCGTGAGCACCTCGTTGCCCGGCACGCGGCCGCGCGCAATCGGGCAATAGGCCGTGATCGAGATGCCGTGCTTCGCCGAGGCCGCGATGATCTTCGCGCGGTCGAGGAAGGGATGCACCTCGATCTGATGCGTGACGATCGGCTCGCTCGCGAGCTTTACGGCTTCATCGATGAGCGGCAGCGTGAAATTGGAGATGCCGATATGCCGGGTCAGCCCGGCGCGCTTCACCTTGCAGATCGCGCCCATGGTTTCGGCCAGCGGGATCTGCGGATTCGGCCAGTGCAGCAGCAGGAGATCGACATGCGAGACCTGTAATCGCTCCAGGCTCTCGTTCACGGAGCGCGTGAGATCGTCGGGCTTGAAACGCTGCCACGCGACCTTGGTGGTCAGGAACACGTCCTCGCGCTTCACGCCGGAGGCGCGCAGCGCCTCGCCCACCTCGCGCTCGTTGTCATAGGCCTGCGCCGTGTCGATGTGCCGGTAGCCGATACGCAGAGCTCCAGCGATCACCTTGACGCCGTCCTCCTGCTTCAGCCGCATCGAGCCGAACCCGACGATCGGGATCCGGGCGCCATTGGCCTCGACATATTGCATTGCGTTCCCTCCCTGCGTGCGTGCTGCCAGCTTAGCACGACCATTGCCTGCACGTTCTTGCGTTACCGCGGGTCTGCTCTTCACATGCGTGTCCGTTCCCGCGGCGCTCGCGCCCGGGGAATGCGAAGCCGGGCCTCCCTGACGGGAGGGGGAGCGCCGAGACGGCGCGGGCCCGCAGCGTCGGACCCAAGTGGCCGGGATCTCTCCGGCCGGGGCTGCGCAAGCGTGCGCCGCCCAGGGGTCCATGACGCGGACCCCTTG
>JAEYAU010000234.1 GCA_023404705.1 Pseudomonadota bacterium | reverse complement strand
GGTCGCGGCCGACTACAGTGGCCGCGGCACCGCCGATAACCCGCCCGGCTTCTACGGTCCGCCCGAAGGACTGCTCGCCGTGAACACGCTCGCGCCCGCGGACAGGCTCAACCCGATCGACTATGCGCCGCTCAACGCCCGCCTCGAGGCCTATCGCCTGGGCGAGCCGCAGGACCTGCGCGGGCCGATCTTCACCATCGCGCTCCTCATGCTGCTGGCCGATGCCCTGATCGTGTTCTGGCTCGCGGGCGGATTCCATCGGCTCATCCCGCGCCGCGCCGCCACCGTGCTGCTGATCGCCGGCCTCGCGGCCATGCTCGCGCTCGCGCCCGCCTTCGCGCAGTCGAACACGACGCGGCCGAACAACGCGCCCGCCGCCAGTGCGCCGACCGATGAGCAGGCCGCCATCAAGTCCACGGGCCAGACCCGCCTCGCCTATGTGGTCACGGGTAATTCCGAGGTGGATAACGTCTCCAAGTCCGGCCTCGCGGGGCTCACCCTTTTCCTCGCCCAGCGCACCGCGCTCGAAGCCGGCGAACCGATCGGCCTCAATCTGCAGAACGACGAGCTCGCCTTCTATCCGCTGATCTATTGGCCGATCGTCCCCGACGCGCCGCGGCCCTCGCAGCAGGCGCTGCAGCGCCTCGACGAATACATGAAGAAGGGCGGCACCGTGCTGTTCGACACGCGCGACGCCGTGATGGCGACGCCCGGCGTCGGCGGTGACTCGCGCACCCCCGGCATGATGGCGCTGCGCGAGATCCTCTCCTCGCTCGATATTCCCGAGCTCGAGCCGATCCCGCGCGACCATGTGCTGACCAAGACCTTCTTCCTGCTGAAGGACTTCCCGGGCCGCTTCATCACGGGCCAGCTCTGGGTCGAGGCGATCGCGCCGCCGAGCGAAGAAGAAGAGAGCCAGCGTCCCGCCCGCGGCGGCGACGGCGTCTCCTCGATCCTGATCACGTCGAACGATCTCGCCGGAGCCTGGGCGATGCGCAGCGACGGGCAGCCGATGCTGCCGCTGCAGCCCGGCGAGCCGCGCCAGCGCGAATTCGCCTTCCGTGCCGGCGTGAACATCGTCATGTACACGCTCACCGGCAACTACAAGGCCGACCAGGTGCACGTCCCGGCTCTGCTCGAGCGGCTCGGCCAGTAGGAGTTTGTCCTTGGGTCTCGGCATCACCTTCAGCCCGCTCGTCCCGATCGAAGTGCTCTGGGGCGCGATCGTCGTCGTGACGATCGTCGCGGCGCTGCTGCTCTTCATCCGCAGCCGCGGCGCCTGGATCCGCGCGGTCGCCATGGCCTTCGCGGTGCTGGCGCTGGCCAATCCGTCCTTCACCCGCGAGGACCGCGAGGGCCTGCCTTCAGTGGCTGCCGTCGTCGTCGATCGCAGCCCGAGCCAGAGCTTCGGCGAGCGCCGGGCGCAGGCCGAGACGGTGCGCGCCGCCGTGCAGCAACGGCTCGGCCGCATCCCCAATCTCGAGGTGCGCGTGGTCGATGCCGGCGAAGCCGATGGCGAGACCGACGGTACGCGCCTGTTCAATGCGCTCGGCGCCACGCTCGCCGACGTGCCGCCGGACCGCGTCGCCGGCGCGATCTTCATCACGGATGGCCGCGTCCACGACGTGCCGGGCGAGGCCGCCGCCCTCGGCTTCGCGGCGCCCGTGCATGCGCTGGTCACGGGCCAGCCCGACGAGCGCGACCGCCGCGTCGTGCTGGTCTCGGCGCCGCGCTTCGGCATCGTCGGCCAGACGCAGACCATCGCGCTCAAGGTCGAGGATCAGGGCGCGCGCCCGGGCGCCGCGCAGCTCACGATCCGCCGTGACGGCGAGCAGCTCGAAACCCGCACCGTGACGGTCGGCGAGACCGTTCAGGTGCAGATCCCGATCCCGCATGCCGGGCAGAACATCGTCGAGGTCGAGGCCTCGCCGCTCGAGAACGAGCTCACCACCATCAACAACCGCGCGGTGGTCGCGATCGACGGCGTGCGCGACAAGCTGCGTGTGCTGCTGGTCTCGGGCGAGCCGCATGCGGGCGAGCGCACCTGGCGCAATCTCTTGAAGTCCGACGCCAGCGTCGATCTCGTGCACTTCACCATTCTGCGTCCGCCCGAGAAGCAGGACGGCACGCCGATCAACGAGCTCTCGCTCATCGCCTTCCCGACGCGCGAGCTGTTCCAGCAGAAGATCAACGAATTCCACTTGATCATCTTCGATCGCTACGCGCGCCAAGGCGTGCTGCCGATCATCTATTTCGACAATATCGCGCGCTATGTGCGCGACGGTGGCGCCGTGCTGGTCGCGGCCGGCCCTGACTATGCGAGCCAGACCAGCATCTGGCGCACGCCGCTCGACGTGATTCTGCCCGCGGAGCCGACCGGCCAGGCGAGCGAGCGGCCCTTCCACGCGCGCCTGAGCGACCTCGGCAAGCGCCACCCGGTGACGCGCGGCCTCGAAGGCGGCGAGAGTGATCCGCCGCATTGGAGCCGCTGGTTCCGCCTGGTCGACGCCAAGCCGATCAAGGGCTCGTCGCTGATGAGCGGTCCCGAGGACAAGCCGCTGCTGCTGCTCTCGCGCGAGGGCGAAGGCCGCGTCGCGCTGCTGCTCTCGGATCACATCTGGCTCTGGGCGCGCGGCTTCGAGGGCGGCGGCCCGCATCTCGACCTGCTGCGCCGTCTCTCGCACTGGCTGATGAAGCAGCCCGACCTCGAGGAAGAGGCGCTGCGTATGGCCGTGCAGGGCCGCGAGCTGGTGGTGCGGCGTCAGACCATGGAAGAGTCGGTCGCGCCCGTGACCCTCACGACGCCGACCGGCCAGACCCGCACGCTCAATCTCGACGCCGCCGATCCCGGCGTCTGGCGCGCCGTGACGCCCGCGAACGAGCTCGGCCTCTGGCGCGCGACGGACGGCAAGCTGACGGCGCTCGTCAATGTCGGCCCCGCGAACCCGCGCGAATATGCCGAGGTCACCTCGACCACCGAGGTGATGCGCCCCCTCACCACAGCAACCGGCGGCGACTCGCGCCGCATCATCGACCGCAACAACAATGTGGTGACGCCGCGCATCGTGCCGGTGCGCACCAGCGAGACCTTCCGGGGCGACGACTGGATCGGCCTCAAGATGCGCGACGCCAGCGTCGTGCGCGGCATCGGCGTGCTGCCGGTCTTCGCCGGCGTGCTTGGCCTGCTGCTGCTGGTCGGCAGCCTCGCGGCCACCTGGCTGCGCGAGGGGCGCTAGGCCGCCTCACTTCGCGATGTATTGCAGCAGCGCGACGGCCAGCATGATGGCGACGACGAACAGCGCCATCCGCACATAGTCTCTCTGGCCCATTCTTGACCCCTCGGCAGTCCGTCTGCGCCGAGAATAGCCGAGCGCCGGCTCCCCCGCAGCAAGCACCGGAGAAACAAAAAGGCGAGAGCGCAGGCCGCGCCCTCGCCTTTGATCGAGCCCCACGGGACGATTACTTCCCGAGCACGTCCTCGGCGACGTCGGAGAGCAGCTTGCTCGGCTCCTTGCTGCAGGCTTCGCCCACCTTGGTGACCTTGGCCGCGACCTTGTTGAAGTCGATCACGGCCGAGGCGTCGTCGTCCGTGTAGTAGCCGTCGAGCCACATGACGACCATCGCGATCGCGTCCTTCCCGGCGGAGAGGAACTCGCCGCACTTGACGGTGGAGAGGTCGACCACCTGGGCCGAGGCCGGCGTGGCACAGGCGAGGAAAGCGGCCGTGGCCGCGGCGTGCAGAATCTTCATGGACGTAAGCCCCCGTTGAAGGTGAGGCCGCGACCGTAGCGCGCAGGCGTGACTGCCAGGCGAACAGGGTGTGAACGACTGTCCGAATCGACCGTAGGGTTATCAGGCGGCCGGCCAGTCCGGCTGCACCAGCCCGGAGACCCCCTCGAAGGCCCCAGCGCTGAGCTCCGCCACCAGCACCCGGCCAGGATCGACCGGCCCCGGCATGGTCACCCGGCCGCGCGGCGTGCGCTTGAAGCCCGCGCGCGCGTAATACGGCTCGTCGCCGACCAGCACCACCAAGCGGTGCCCCTGCCCGCGCGCCTCGTTCATGGACCGCTCGATCAGCGCGATGCCGATGCCACGCTCCCGGAAGGGCGGATCGACCGTGAGCGGCCCGAGCAGCAGCGCGGGCGTGTCGCCGATGCGCACGGGCGTGAGCTGCACCGAGCCGACCAGCAGGGTGCCGATGCGCGCCGTGAACGAGAGGTCGAGCCGATGCGCGATCTGCTCGCGGATGCGGAAGGCCGAGCGCGCGAAGCGGCCCGGACCGAAGGTCCGCTCATGCAGGCGCTCGATCGCCTCGGAGTCGGCCGGCGTCTCGGCCAGGATCGTGATGCTGAGGTCGGTCATGGGTGGGCAGCCCGATTACCACTTGGGACGCAAGAGGTCCATCCGTCGGTGCAACCCGGCCTTGCGCCCGCGCACGCGCGCCGGGGTGTCCAGGCGCGCGCCGCCGACCTAGATAGAGGCGAGAACCCGGAGAGCATGATGATGGGACAGCTGGTTGGCGGCGTCTGGCAGGAAGACAAGGATCGGACCGTGGGAGGCCATTTCCAGCGGCCCGCGACCGTGTTCCGCAACTGGATCACCCCCGACGGCGGCGCCGGCCCCTCGGGCACCGACGGCTTTCCGGCCCAGGCCGGCCGCTATCACCTTTATGTCTCGCACGCCTGCCCCTGGGCGCACCGGACCACGATCTTCCGCAAGCTCAAGAAGCTCGACGACGTGATCTCCCTCTCGGTGGTCTCGCCCTTCATGGGCAAGGAAGGCTGGGTGTTCGGTGCGCCGGGCACCGCCGACACCGTGAACGGCGCCACGCGCCTCTCCGAGGTCTATCTCGCGGCCGACGCGACATACACCGGCCGCGTCTCCGTGCCGGTGCTCTGGGACAAGGAGCGTCGCACGATCGTCAACAACGAGTCGTCCGAGATCATCCGCATGCTCAACTCGGCCTTCGCGGCCCACACGGATGACCGGGCCGATTACTATCCCGAGGAGCTGCGCCGCGAGATCGACGAGATCAACGCGCTCGTCTATCCGAACATCAACAACGGCGTCTATCGGACCGGTTTTGCCTCCACGCAGGCCGCCTACGAGGAAGCTTTCCGCGCGCTGTTCGACACGCTCGCCGCCATCGAAGAGCGGCTCGCGGGCCAGCGCTATCTCGTCGGCAACCGCCTCACCGAAGCCGATTGGCGCCTGTTCACGACCCTCATCCGCTTCGACGCCGTCTATGTCGGCCACTTCAAGTGCAACTGGAAGCGCATCGCCGACTACTCGAACCTGTCGAACTACTTGCGCGATCTCTATCAGGTGCCCGGCGTCGCCGAGACCGTGCATCTCGACCACATCAAGCAGCACTATTACGCGAGCCACCGCCACATCAATCCGACCGGCATCGTGCCCGTGGGTCCGGAGCTGGATTTCAACGCGCCGCATGACCGGGACAGGTTCGCAGCTGACACGTAGGGCGGGTTAGCGGTCGCAGAACGCGTAACCCTGCCGGCTGAATTTCGGCGCGCCCTTGAATATTCGTCAGGCTCTACTTCTGCTCGCCCGATCGAAGGTCATTAGCTCTCTTGATCTCTCGGGTGAGTTCGTCGAACACCTGAGCGAGCGAGCGTCCGTCACGCGTTGTAAGGCTTTTCCGAAGATGGCGACCATGCATCACGACGACCACGCATAGCGCTGCGAACGGCAGAACCGCGGCCAATAAGCTCGCGAGCCAGTGAGGTTCGTTCATTGTAGCTACTCTGCACCATTCGTTGGTCCAGGGAACGTTACGATCATCGGAGTTTCACAATTGTTACCTGATCGATTCTCATTTGGACGTGTCACCACCTCTCATCCACCTTCGCGCCCCGCATCACCTCCGCGATCCGCGCCCGCGTGCCCGCTGTCGTATCCGCGGGCAGCGCGTCCGGCGCGAAGAAGCCGTGCGCGATGATCTCGTGGTCCGGCACCGGCGCGCCGTCCTGGCGATAGGACCGCACGACAAACACCGCGACATGGTCACGGCGCGAGGCGCGCGCGTTGAAGAAGACGCCGTGCAGCGCCGGCGGGCCGTCGAGCACGATGCGGCCTTCCTCGTGCAGCTCGCGTCTGAGCGCGTCCATCACGGTCTCGCCGGTCTCGACGCCGCCGCCCGGCAGGTGCCAGCCCGCCACATAGCTGTGCTTGACCAGGAACACCTCGCCGGCCGGGTTGATCACCAGGCCGCGCACGCCAAGCGTCATGCCGCGCGCGAAGCGCCAGTAGAAGTGCATGGCGCGCCGGATCGCGGGTTCCGCCGCCTGGCGCAGCCGATCCAAAGTCCCTTTCGCGTCCTCGTTCATTCTTTATAATCGTTCCAAACAACAAGATGGAGCCGCGCCGTGAAGCGCTTTGCCGACCTCACCGAGCAGGAAATTCTGGCGCTCGCAATCTCCAATGAAGAGGAGGACAGCCGCATCTATCGCGGCTTCGCCGAGGGACTGCGCGAAAAGTTTCCGGCCTCCGCCCAGCTCTTCACCGAGATGGCCGAGGAAGAGATCAACCACCGCACCATGCTGTTCGAGCTCTACCGCGAAAAATTCGGCGACTACTTGCCGCTGGTGCGCCGTCAGGACGTGCGCGGATTCGTGCGCCATAAGCCGCTCTGGCTGGTGCGGCCGCTCGGCCTCGACGAAGTCCGCAAGTATGCGGCAAACATGGAGTTCGAGACCGCCCGCTTCTACCGCAAGGCGGCCGAAACCGCGCGCGACGCCTCGATTCGCGAGCTGCTGATTCGTCTCGCCGAGGCCGAGGACCGCCATGAGAGCTTCGCGGAGCAGCTCGGCGAGACCATCCTCACGCCGGACGCGCGCAGCAAAGAGGACGAGACCGCCCGGCGCATGTTTGTGCTGCAATATGTGCAGCCCGGTCTTGCCGGCCTAATGGACGGTTCGGTCTCGACGCTCGCGCCGCTGTTCGCAGCGGCCTTCGCGACCCACAACACCTGGGAGACCTTCCTGGTCGGCCTCGCCGCGTCAGTGGGCGCCGGCATCTCCATGGGCTTCGCCGAGGCGCTCTCCGACGACGGCTCGCTCACGGGCCGCGGGGCGCCCTGGCTGCGCGGCACGGTCTGCGGCGTGATGACGACGATCGGCGGCATCGGGCATACCCTGCCCTATCTGATCCCCGACTTCTACATCGCCACCGCACTCGCGGTCGCAGTCGTCGTGATCGAGCTCGCGGTGATCTCCTGGATCCGCTATCGCTACATGGATACGCCCTTCCTCTCGGCCGCATTCCAGGTCATGGTCGGCGGCGCGCTCGTGTTCCTCGCGGGCATTCTTATTGGCAGTGCCTGATCCTTTCATGTTCGTGCTCGCGCATCTCTCGGATCCGCATCTCGGACCGTTGCCAGTGCCGCGTTTCGCGGAGCTCGCCGGCAAGCGCGCCATCGGCTTCTTCAACTGGTCGCGCAACCGGAGCCGCCGCCATCGCACCGAGGTGCTCGCCGCGATTGTCGAAGATCTCAAGGCCGCGAAGCCCGATCACATCGCGCTCACCGGCGATCTCGTGAACATCGCGCTGGCGGCCGAGTTCGCGCCGGCCGGCGAGTGGCTCGCGCGCCTCGGCACGCCCGCCGGCGTAACGCTGGTGCCCGGCAATCACGACGCCTATGTGCGCCAGATCGTCGACCATGCGGGCCGTCACTGGGGCGACTACATGCGCGGCGACGAAGGCGCGAACCCGTGGAACGGCTTCCCGTTCCTGCGCCGGCGCGGACCGCTCGCCATCATCGGCCTCTCGACCGCAGTGCCGAGCGCGCCGTTCCTTGCGACCGGCCGCGTTGGCGGCGAGCAGATGGCACGCTACGCCGAGCTGATGCTGCGGCTCGAGCGCGAGGCGCTGTTCCGCGTCGTGCTGATCCATCATTCGCCAGCGCCTGGCCACGCCCGCCACAAGCGCTTGGTCGATGCACCAGCCTTTCGCGCGATGCTCAAGGACCTCGGCGCCGATCTGGTGCTGCACGGCCATCATCACGAGCACGCCGTGGTCATGCTCAACGGCCCGCGCGGACCCATTCCGGTGATCGGCGTGCCGTCGTGCTCGATCGCCCCCGGCGGCGAGTCGGAGCCTGCGGCCTACAACCTCTATCGGATCGCCGGCGGGCCCGGCGCCTGGACCTGCGAGATGATTTCGCGCGGCTTGCGCAACGGCCAGGACGGGGTCAGCGAGCTGCGGCGACAGATGCTGATCGGATAAGGAGATGGGAATGAGTGAACTGCCCCCGAGCGCGCAAAAGGTGCAGGACGCCGCCACGGCCCTCGGCCTCGGCGTCACCGTGCGCGAGATGGAGATGCCGACGCGCACCGCCGAGGAGGCCGCGGCCGCCTGCGGCGTCACGGTCGGACAGATCATCAAGTCGCTGGTGTTTCTCGGCGCCGACAGCGGCAAACCTTACCTGCTGCTCGTCTCGGGCTCCAACCGCGTCAACGAGAAGGGCGTCGCCAGCCATCTCGGCGAGAGGCTCAAGCGCCCCGACGCCGACTATGTGCGCGACCTGACCGGGTTCGCCATCGGCGGCATCCCGCCCTTCGGCCATGCAACGGCGCTCGCGACCTATATGGACGTCGACCTGCTGCAATACGACGTCGTCTGGGCCGCCGCCGGCACGCCCCGGGCCGTGTTTCCGATCGATCCGAAGAAGCTGAAGGACGTCCTCGCGGCGCCGACGATTGCGATCACCTGAGGAGGCTGGTTCTGTGACTGTCCCGACAATCTGGTATATCCGCGCGCAGATTGTCCGCGCGCTGGACGATGATTTTCCACAGATCGTCGAAGCGCAGTTCACCGACAGCTTCGGCCGCACTTGGTCGGTCATCGACAAAGCGCCGGTCGTTGTTGCTGCTGATGAGGACGCTTGGCCCTACACCCGTTCCCCCCAGCCTGCCTTCCTCGGCTGCACGATCGTGTCGCGCGACCGCGACGAGACGGGAGGCGAGACCGTCGAGGTCAGCACGTTGTGGGGAATCGAAACGGAAGAGGGCGTCACTACCTTTACGGTCTGGGCCGATCAGCTAACGACCAGATGAACCAAGACCCTCACCGCTCCCAGAGCCAGGGGCTCCAGTTGCGCGGCTTGGTGAACAAAATATTGCGCGAGATCGCCGCTTTCTCTTCATTCGCCGAGCGCCGCGCGAACGAGCCGCCGTAGAGCGGGCGATCGTTCACGGTGGCGAGCGGACGCCAGCGGCGCGAAAGCAGGCGAAACAGCGGGGCCTCCGGCTGCAGGTCCGGCCTCGCACAGACATAACGCCCCGAACGCGACGCATACATGGCCGTTGTCCAATCCCAAGAAGTCCGCCGCACGCTCATCAGTCCGTATCCGCAGTTTGCCGCATCCGATTGAAGGGCACGTAAATACGATTGCTTAAGAGTGTCGGCACTTTGAACGGATTTGTCGCTGTGGGGTGTGCTCGGCGCCCCGAGGCGCCGAGGTAGTACACCAGCCTTGATCGCGCCGAGCGCACGCGTATCGCGGCAAGTCAGCACGCGTGCGAAAACGCGGGCCGGCCGCCTCAAACCATCGCGCGACCTCGGCTGCGTTTGCACACCCTACGACGATTACCCGCCCGCGCCGGCGAGCGCCTCGGGGAAGAACATGTCCTTCCAGTCCCCGGGCGGGTTCTTCAGCGTGCCGACCTTGGCCATGAAGCTGACGAAGGCGCCGATGCCTCCGACCTTGGTCGTGTACTGGATCTCGGGATCCGCGAGGATCTGCATGATCTCGTCGAGCGGCGCCTTGTCGCCGCTCACCTTCAGATAGATCTCGGCGCCGCGCTTCTTGTCCGCATTGATGGTGTCGGTCGCTTCCTTCAGCGCCGCGAGGAACGCCGCGTAGAGCTTCGGATTGTCGCGGCGGAATTTCGAGGTCGCGGCGATCACGTTGAACGACAGCGGCTCGGTGAACAGCTCCGTGCTGGTGAGGATCCGCTTGATGTTCGGGTTCTTCATCTGCCGGTACTGGAACGGCGAGGACGAGAAGTTCGCCACCACCTCGCTCTGGCCGCCCAGCATGGCGGCGGTCGCGTCCGGATGCGCCATCGACACCGTGAGATGATCGAGCGCATTGAACTTGGCGTCGCCGAATTCCTTGGCGGCTGCCATCTGCAGCATGATCGCCTGCATCGACACCTTCACGGCCGGCATCGCGATGCGATGACTGTCCTTGAAGTCCTTGAGCGACTTGATCGAGGGATCGCGCACCATCAGCATCAGGGGCGACACGTTGAGGCCGGCCGCGGCCTTCACGTCGATATTGCCCTTGGTCTTCGACCAGATCGTGATCAGCCCTGGGATGCCGAGCGACACGAAGTCGACCGAGCCCGAGATCAGCGCGTCGTTCATCACGTCGCTCGAGCGGAACGTCGCCCACTCCACGGTGACGTCGCCGAGGCCCGCCGCCTTGGCGTGCTTCTCGATGAGCTTGAGTTCCTGCATCACCATGTACTGCATGTAGGCGAGGCCGAACTGCTTGGCGACGCGGACCGTGTTGGCCTCCGCGCGTGCGGCATTGGGCAGCAGCAGGGCGACGAGCAGTGCGATGGCGACCGCGAGACGGTGCATGATCTCCTCCCTCACCGCCATTGAGCGCGGCGGTTCTCTTGAGCCCCGATAGTACACGGTCTAGCCTCGCCGGAAAGCCGGGTGCGCCGGCGACAATAGCGTGACGGAGGGAACAGGATGGCGAGTGGGCAGCCCCGGACCGAGCATCAGCAGCCCTTGCTCGTCGTCGACGACGTCACGCTGCAGTACAAGACCGAGCAGCACCTCGTGACCGCGACCTGGAAGGTCGGCTTCGAGGTCTATGCGGGCGAGCGTTTCGTGCTGCTGGGGCCGTCCGGCTGCGGCAAATCCACCATCCTCAAGGCGGTCGCCGGCTTCATGCAGCCGGTCGCCGGCGCCATCCGGCTCGACGGCCGCGAGATCGAGCGCCCGGGTTCGGACCGCATGATGGTGTTCCAGGAATTCGATCAGCTCCTGCCCTGGAAGACCGTGCTCGGCAACGTGCTGTTCCCGCTGCTGGTCAACCGCCGCATGCCGCGGCGCGAGGCCGAGGCGCACGCGCGCGACCTCCTCGCCAAGGTCAATTTGACGCGCTTCGAGAATGTCTATCCGCACATGCTCTCGGGCGGCATGAAGCAGCGCGTCGCCATCGCGCGGGCGCTCGCCATGGAGCCCACCGTGCTGCTGATGGACGAGCCCTTCGCGGCCCTCGACGCGCTCACCCGCCGCAAGATGCAGGAGGAACTGGTCGCGCTGTGGAACGACGTGCGCTTCACCGTGATCTTCGTCACCCACTCGATCGAGGAGGCCGTGCTGGTGGGCAGCCGCATCCTGGTGCTCTCGCCGCATCCGGGACGCGTCAAGGCCGAGCTCGATGCGGATCATCTCTCCTTTGCCGACATGGGCACGCCCGCCTTCGAGGCGTTGCACCGGCGCATCCACAATCTTCTCTTCGCCGATCGCATCGAGACGGCGCTCGCGACGGAGGTGGCCAATGGCTGACATGGCGCAACCCTCCGCGCTGCCGGTGCCGCCGCGCCGGCCCGAGCGCCTGATCGAGCTCGACGAGATCGGCGCGGTCGGCGACGTCGCGCGGCCGCTCTCCTGGTTCGAGCGGCTCACGCAGCGCACGCTGGTGCGCCGGCTGATGATCCTCGTGGTGCTCGGCATCGCCTGGCAGGCCTATGCGAGCTATCTCGGCAACGCCCTGCTGTTCCCCACGCTCACCGAGACGTTCGAGGCGCTCTACGATGCCGTCGTGAACGGCCCGCTGATCCAGCGCACGCTCACCTCGCTGCAGATCCTGCTCGCCGGCTATGCGATCGGGCTGACGGTCGCGGCCGTTTTCACCACGGTCGCGGTCTCGACCCGCATCGGCACCGACCTGCTCTCCACCCTCACGGCCATGTTCAACCCGCTGCCCGCCATCGCGCTGCTGCCGCTCGCGCTGCTCTGGTTCGGGCTCGGCGCGAAGAGCCTGATCTTCGTGATCATCCACTCCGTGCTGTGGGCCGTCGCCCTCAACACGCATTCCGGCTTCACCTCGGTGAGCCAGACCCTTCGCATGGCCGGTCAGAACTGCGGCCTGCGCGGCCTGCGCTATGTCGCGTTCCTGCTGGTGCCGGCCGCCTTCCCGTCGATCCTCACCGGCCTCAAGATCGGCTGGGCCTTCGCCTGGCGCACGCTGATCGCGGCCGAATTGGTGTTCGGCGTTTCCTCCCGCTCCGGCGGCCTCGGCTGGTTCATCTTCGAGAACCGCAACCAGCTCGAGATCCCCTCGGTCTTCGCTGGCCTCTTCACCGTGATCCTGATCGGCCTCCTGGTCGAGAGCGTCGTCTTCCGCGCCATCGAGAACGCGACGATCAAGCGCTGGGGGATGCAGAGCTGAGGCTGCAGGCGGCGCTAGGCTCGCATGCCGATGGCGGGCGGGAACGGCTCGTTCTCCGGCGGCGCGGGCACAGGGACGTAGCGGCTGAAGCGTACCTCATACTTGGCGCGCTTGCGCGACGACGCCGCGAGCTCGGCCTCGAAGCCGAGGAGGTTGGCGCACGACACGTCGGCCTCGATCACCACATGGGCTTCGCGCATTTCCTGCCCGAGCATCTGCCCGCGCCGCGCCTTCAGCCCCTCCACGACCGGCCCGGCGCAGTCCTGCGGTGTCACGATCCGCACCCGCATGATCGGCTCGAGCATCACCGGGCCGCCTTTCACCAGGGCTTCGCGCAGTGCGGCACGCCCCGCAACCTCGAAGGCCTGCGGGCTCGAATCGTGTTCGTGGGATGCGCCATCGATCAGGCGAATTCGGAGATCAATTACCGGGAAGCCGCCTAGTGGACCGGACTCTAGCGCCGTCTCGCATCCGCGCGCGGCCGCAGTCACATAGCCTGGCTTCAGGCTCGCGTCTGTCACCCGGAAGGCATTGCCCCGCCCGGGCGCCGGCTCGATGACGATGATCACGCGCGCGAACTCGCCGCGCCCCTCTGTCCATCGCTTGTGCGTGTAGTCGACCGTAACCGGCCTGGAGATGGTCTCGCGATAGCTGACCTGCGGCGCACCCAGATCGAGCGCAAGACCGAGGTTCAGCAGGGCGCCAACCTTCTCGTCGAGCTGCCGCTCGCTGATGCCCTTGATGACGATCTGCCCCGACTCCGCATCGTGGGCGAACTCGAATTCCGGGTCCGCGCGCACGAACGCGTTGAGCTCATCGAGCAGCCGCGGGATCTCGGCCGCCCGCCTCGCTTCGACCGCGAGCTCGATCACCGTCATGGCGCGTGTCGAGGCCTCACACGCACCGTCCCCCGTCCACCTCCAGCACCACGCCGGTGAGAAACTCCGCCTCGTCCGACGCGAGGAACAGCGTCGCATTGGCGATGTCCTGCGGCGTCGAGAGGCGGCCGAGCGGAACGCTGGCGCGGAAGGCGGCGCGCAGCTCGTCGCTGTCGCCGCCCATGAAGGTCGGCAGCAGCGGCGTCTCGCCCGCGACGGGCGCGAGCGCGCAGACGCGGATCTTGTCGGGCGCCAGCTCCACCGCCATCGACTTCGAGACCAGGTTCACGGCGCCCTTCGAGGCGTTGTACCAGGTCAGTCCGGGGCGCGGTCGCACGCCGGCGGTCGAGCCGATATTGATGATGACGCCGCCGCCATTCGTGCGGAAGCGCGGCACCACGGCCTTGGCGAACAGGTAGATCGATTTGACGTTGACCGCGAACATGCGGTCGAACACGTCTTCGGGCACCTCGATCATCGGCCCGCGCACATGGCTCATGCCGGCGTTGTTGACCAGGATGTCGAGCCCGCCGAAAGCATCGGCGGTCGCCTTGACGCAGGCGTCCACGTCGGCGCCCTTCGACACGTCGCAGCGCAGCGCGATCGCATCCTTGCCGAGCGCGCTCGCGACCTCCTTCGCGGCCTTCTCGTTGATGTCGACCACGGCCACTTTCGCGCCCTCGCGCGCAAACGTCTCGACGATCCCCTTGCCGAAGCCCGACGCCGCTCCCGTCACCAGCGCACGCTTGCCCTTGAGACGCATTACATCCTCCCCTTGCTGTCAGCTTGTCTTCGGCACGATGCCATACGGCCGCGCCCAGCCGAGGCCATCCTCGGTGCGGCCGCGCGGATTGTACTCGGCGCCGATCCAGCCCCTGTAGCCCATGGCATCGAGCGCCCGGTAGATCTCCGGGAAGTTCAGCTCGCCTTCGTCGGGCTCGTGGCGCGATGGCACGGCCGCGACCTGCACATGGCCGATCAGGTCGAAGTGCTTCTCGAACCGCTTGAGCAAGTCGCCTTGCATGATCTGCAGGTGATAGAAGTCGAACTGGATCCTGATATTGGACTTGCCGGTCGCGCGAATGATCTCGGCCGCCTGTTCGACCCGCGTGAGCACATAGTTCGGCCGGTCGCGCGTGTTGAGCGGCTCGATCAGCAGCGTGATGTTCTTCTCGGCCGCGAGATCGGCGAGCAGCGAGAGATTGGAGATGAAGGTGCGCTCGGCCGCCTTGAGCTTGCGCGGCGAGACCATGCCGGCCATGCAGTGGATCGCGGTGCCGCCGATCTCGACCACGTAGTCGAGCGCCTGAATGAACACCGCGGCGAAATCCTGCTCGCGGCCCGGCACTGCGCCGAGGCCCGATTCGCCGGGCCGCCCGGGCGCGGTGTTGATGCCGAGAAATTTCAGCCCGTTCTTCTCGATCTGCGCCTTCACGGCGGACGCCGGATACTGGTACGGGAACTGCGCCTCGACCGCCGTGAAGCCCGCCTTGGCGGCGGCTTCGAAGCGTTCGATCAGCGGGCGGTCGGGAAACAGCAGTCCGAGATTGGCGGCAAAGCGGGGCATGCAGGGCAACATTGCGCGAGGTCGGCTTGCCTGCGCAAGCCTTGGTGTGCTGATTAGCTCTCCACCCGCCGCATGACCACGTCCCGGACAAAGCAGATCCCATGAAGGCCAATGACAGCTTCCATATCGCGGTGCTGCCGGGCGACGGCATCGGCCACGAGGTGATGGCGCCCGCGCTCGAGGTGCTCAAGCGCATCGAGGCGACGACGCCGAACCTGCGCTTCCGCTTCACCGAGGCGCCGGCCGGAGCCACGCACTACAAAGAGACCGGCACCGCGCTCCCCGAGTCGACGGTCAAGCTCTGCGACGAGACCGATGCGATCCTGCTCGGCGCCTGCGGGCTGCCGCACATCCGCTATCCGGACGGCACCGAGATCGCACCGCAAGTGGAACTGCGCTTCATCTTCGATCTCTATGCGGGCGTGCGCCCGGCGCGGCTCCTGCCCGGCGTGCCGAGCCCGATCGTCGGCGCCGCCCAGCACGGCATCGATCTCGTGGTGATCCGCGAGTCGACCGAGGGCCTCTTCGCCTCCATGGGCAAGGGCGTGGTCACGCACGACGACGCGCGCGAGACCATGGTGATCACGCGCCATACGTCGCAGCGCCTGTTCGATTTCTCGTTCCGCCTCGCCGCCCGCCGCAAACAGCAGGGCCACAAGGGCATGCTCCACTGCGTCGACAAGGCGAACGTGTTCCGCGCCTTCGCGTTCTTCCGCCAGATCTTCGACGAGCGCGCGGCCAGCCATCCCGACGTGAAGGCGAAGCACATCTACATCGACGCCGTCTCGGCCGCGCTTGTGCAGCGGCCCTGGGACTTCGACGTGCTGGTGACCGAGAACATGTTCGGCGACATCCTCTCGGACCTCACGGCTGGCCTGATCGGCGGGATGGGCATGGCGCCCTCCGCGGACATCGGCGACAAGCACGCCGTGTTCCAGCCGTGCCACGGCACGGCGCCCGACATCATGGGCAAGGGCATCGCCAATCCCACGGCCATGCTTCTCTCGGCCGCCATAATGCTCGACTGGCTCGCCACCCGGCACGACCATCCGCCGGCCGCCGAGGCCGCCGGGCGCATCGAGCGCGCCGTGGACCGCGCCTTCGCGGACGGCCTCAAGCCGACCGAATTCGGCGGGCGTGACGGCACCGCCGCGGTCGCCAAGGCCGTGCTGGCTGCCCTGGAACAGGACGGCCGCTAGACCGCAACGGCTTCTGCCCGCCCGGCCCCTTGCCCACCGCCCACCGCCACCTGTCGAGGTGAGCTTGCCCACTCTCGGCGGAGAGTGGGCAGCCCTAAGCTCCCATCGATCCTAAGGCGGCCGGGCCGGGTTTCGCCTTGTTTCTTCCACCGCAACTAGAGTTGACTCGCGCTTTGCGAGCCAACAGCCGCATTGGCCACACTGACAGGCGGCGGGCAGGTCACCGTACGTCTGCCCACTTCTGCAGTGGGACGCTTTGTGGTTGACGATCACCCCACCTTGTTTTCTCCTGAATACCAGTCCCCGCGCGCGAAGTTCGCCTCAGACGAACCGCCTCGAGGACGGGAGGACGGATTCGCCATGAATGAAGTGATCCTGCGGGAAATCTCCGAGTTCTGCCGCCAGTCGGGGCTGGCCGAATCGACCTTCGGCCGCCGCGCCGTGAACGACGGCAAGCTCGCGAGCCGGCTGCGCAATGGCGGCCGCATCACCACCGAGACGCTCGACCGCATCCGCAGCTTCATCGCCAACAACCGTCATCCCGACGCGCTGGCGCGGCCCGGCATCATCGAGCGCCCGCCGGAGATGCGCTTCGCCTCAGCGGCCATGCCGGTCTCGTCGATCCCGATTCCGACACGTCCCTCCGCGCCGCCCGCGGGCGGCAACGAGGACCCGCAGCGCAACTTCCGCTTCTTCGACAATCGCCAGAAATATCTGCTGTTCGTGAACACCTGCAGCGAGAAATGGGTGGTGGCGCACCGCGTCTCGCTCGAGCTCGCCAGCATTCATCCGCGTCCGCCGGCCGTGCGCGTGTTCGACGCCGGCGTCGGCGACGGCTCGGTGCTCACGCGCGTGATGCGCTCGATGCACGACCGCTTCCCGCACCAGCCGTTCTATATCGTCGGCAAGGAGATCAGCCTCGAGGACATCCGCCTCACGCTGCAGAAGATGGCGGACCGCTTCCTCGAGCATCCGCAAACCGTGCTGGTGCTCACCAATCTCGCCTATGCGGACGCGCCCTGGCTCGCCGTGAAGTCCCTCAGCGCCGCCTCGAGCCTCGTCTGGCACGAGCTGCCGCTCGCCGGCAACACGGCGCACCGCTTCGAGTCGCAGATCATGGATCTCGAGCCGTTCCTGGCCGAGAACTGGAAGGCGGGCGTGAGCCCGAAGACCGGCAACCCGGTCTACGAGCGCCCCGTCGTGCTGGTGATCTATCGCGACGATCACCGCTTCCTGCTCGACCCGATCATTCCGAAGCCGGGCGGCACCGTCGCGAACTACGACCTCGTCATCGCCTCGCAACCCTATCGCGCCCGCGCCTCGCTCGACTTCAAGGCGAAGCGCGTGATCGCGCCGCTCGCGCGTGCGCTCGGGCCCGGCGGACGCATGCTCGCGATCCATTCCTACGGCCACGACCCCGGCATGGAGATCATCCAGAAGGTCTGGCCCGGCGACAATCCGTTCACCACCGATCGCCACCAGATCCTCAAGGCCGTCAAGCAGGAGCTCGGGCCCGCAGGCCGCGATCTCAACTTCAACGCCTATGCGGATAATCGCTCGCTGTTCCGCTACGACATGCACACGCTGCCTTCGGAGGTGACCGAGTCGATCGGCACGTCCACGCTGTTCGCGGCCTGGAACGCAGCGATCTACGTGGCGCAGGTCGAGGACGATCGCCTCGCCAGTGTTGTCAGCGACGGCCGCTATCTGGAGGCGACCCGCGAGGTGCTGCAGCAGCACGGCGGGCTCTGGTTCTACGACGAATCTTTCGTGATCTCGCGACGGCGCGACTAGCCAGGGAGAGCATGATGCCGGCGCCCGCGATGGTCGCGACCAGCCCAACCGAACCGCGCGAGGCCATCGCGGCCTTCACGGCGCCGTTCTCCATCGAGGCGACGCGCCCGAAGCCCGCGGATGTCGAGGCGCTGCGCGCCGCCGCGCCGCCCGGAACCGCGATCTACCTCAGTGCCATTCCGACGCGGCCGCTCGATGAGCTCGTCGAGGCCGCAGCGCTGGTGCACGCTGCCGGCCTGGAGCCGGTGCCGCATCTCGCGGCGCGTACCATTCCCTCCGTCGAGGCGCTCGATGCGCTGCTCGCGCGCGTGACGCGCGAAGCCGGCGTGCGCCGCGTGCTCGTGATCGGCGGCGATACCGATCCGGCTGCCGGCCCATTCCACGGCTCGATCGAGGTGATCGAGAGCGGCCTGCTCTCGCGCCACGGCATCACGGAGGTCGGCGTCGCGGGCCATCCGGACGGACACCCGCGCATCGGTGACCATCTGCTCGACCGCATCATTCTCGCCAAGGCCGAGGCCGCGCAGGCGATGGGGCTCCGGCTGCACATCGTCACCCAGTTCTGCTTCGACGCCGCGCCCGTCCTCAAGTGGCTCGACCGCATACGCGAGATCGGCATCGACGCGCCCGTGCGTATCGGCCTCGCGGGTCCGACCAGCCTCACATCCCTGATGGGCTATGCGCGCCGCTGCGGCGTGCGCGCCTCCACGGGCGCGCTCGCGCGCAATGCCGGGCTGGTGAAGAACATGCTCGGCGGCACCGCGCCCGACGCGATCCTGCGCGCGCTCGCCGAGGCGAACCGCGACGGCGGTCTCGGCGAGGTCGCGCCGCACTTCTTCTCCTTCGGCGGGGTCCCCGCCACCGTGCGCTGGGCCGCCGCCGTCGCGGCCGGCCAGATCACGCTGGATCGGGATGGCTTCAAGGTGCAGGCGCCGTAACTTTGTAGGGTGGGCATCGCGAACGCAGCGCTTCCACACGCGCTGACGGTCGGGGCGATGCCCACGCGTGCTGAACCACGAGTCTGCACCGCGTGGGCAAAATCGCGCTGAATCACAAATCCGTTTCAACGACCTGCGAGCGATTTTGCCCACCCTACGCTCTGGCGCCGCTACTTCTCCAGCATCACGGTGTCGAACTCGGCCGGCAGGATGATCTCCAGCACCTCGCAATCATCCGAATAGTCGAGCACCTTGTGGCGCACGCGCGGCGGCTGCGTCCAGCAGGAGCCCGCCTGCATCGTAATCGCGCCTTGCCCCTCGATCTCGGTGGTGATCGAGCCCTTCAGCACATAGACCATCTGGAAGTCGACGTCGTGGAAGTGCAGCTTGGAAACCTCCTCGGGCCGGCAGGGCGGCACGAACCGGATCACATGCGCCTGCACCATTCCGTCGGTCGCGCGCGCGAGGCCGAGGTCTCGATACTGCGCATAAGTGCGCAGGCCCGCGTCGAAATCCTGCTCGCGGTGATGGCTCACCGCGAAGCGCTGCTTCGCCCAGCCGGGCGACGGCTTCACCAGCTTGCTCGTCTTGGGCCGCCGTGCCGCCCCTGCCTTGCGCGTGGACTTACCCGCCATGGGCTTGCGTGCCGCACCCTTCGCGGGCGCGGGCTTTCTCGTCTTCTTTCCCGCCATGATGTCCTCCCTGATCGTTGTTACCTGAGCCCCGCGATGGCTCGCGCCTCGCCCGTCACCTCGAGAATGTGCAGGCCCGTGTTGGCGCGATCCACCACATAGACGTAGCCGCGGTCGTCGGTCTCCACATTGTTGCTCTGGATCGCGGTCTTGCAGCGATCCTGCCCGTCCACCTTCACGCAGCGCTTGTCGGTCGCTTCCGTGATTGCCGGAACGAAGTAGCCGACCTCCTTCGGCCGGAACGGATCGCGCACGTCGAGCATGCGCACGCCCGCATTGAAGAAGGTGATGAAGGCGAGCTTCTTGTAGAAGACCGGCGCCATGCTCTCGTTCGAGGAATGCGCGCCGAAGCGTCCGCCGCGCTGGCAGAACTTGCCGCCCGCCTCGTCCACCGTGAAGTTGGACACCATCATGGGCTTCGCTTCGACCGTGGTGTCGGCGAACCAGACCATCTGCCGCGCCTCCTGGCATTCGTTCACCAGGGACTCGTTCACGATCATCACGATGTCGCGCGTCTTTCCGGTCTTGTCGGCTGCGAACTCCGCAACCGGCATCTGCAGCATCGGGAACGTCGTGTGCGCGCCGACCAGCGGCGAGAGCTCGAGCCGCCCGACTTCCGGCGCCTTCAGGTTAGCGGCCGTCGGCTCCTTCGGCCCTTCAAGCAGCTTCTTGCGGTCGACGATCTGCAGGATGCCGCCCTTGTTGGTGCCATAGCCGAAATAGACGCGGTTGCCCTGCGGTCCCGTGGAGATCGGCCCGTGCAATTCGGTCGGCACGTCGCCACTCGCGCCCGGCTCCTGGCCCGCCAAGCCGAAGTCGCGGATCTTCATCGGCTTCGCCGGATCGCTGAGGTCGTAGACCTCGGTCATGCGCCGCGTGCGCCAGCCCTCGCGGCCCGAGACCAGGTAGGCGATGCCGGTGTCGCACTCCCACCAGTTCTTGTGCGTGCCCTTCAGCCCGCCGAGCCGCGCCACCAGCTTCGGCGTCGCAGGATCCGCGACGTTCCAGATCTCGTGCGCCGAATTGCCGAAGGTGCGCAGGAGATAGACCGCGTTGGGATCGCCTTTCGGCAGGCTCCTGCCGTCGCAGACGCGCGCCATTTGCGCGCCGCCCTGCTCGTAGGTACCGGGCTCGCCCGGCAGATGCGTGAGATATTTCGGGTTCGCCGGATCGGTGACGTCGAGGATCGACGTGCCGTTGTGCTCCGGCTTGCCGGTGATCGGGTTCACGGGCTCTTTGATTGCATCCGTGCCGCCGTGATGGCCGACATAGGCGATATAGCGCTCGCCCTGGCGATGGATCGTCGGCTGATAGGCGCTGCGCGCCTGCAGGTCGTGGTGCCCCACGAGGCGCATGTTCCGGGCTTCCGGCGGATCGCCGACCTTCGGTGCTTGCGCCAAGGCGCCCGATGCGCCGGCAAGGCACAGCATTGCAAAGCCGCTGGAGACGAGCAGAGCGTTGCGAGTCGTCATGGCCGTCCGTCCGTGGTCGTCGTGGAGGAACGCGGCGCGAACTCTAGCACTGGGCTTGCGCGCGTCCCACCGGGTGGGCAACCGGCTGGCTTGCGCCGTGCGCATGAAGTCTCGTCAGCCCTCAGACCTTGTGCAAGACTCCGCCGATACGAGCGAAGCACCTGAGCCGACGCCAAGCTTCGCCACAGGGAGAGAACGATGTCTTTCGTTGCACCGCACAAGGCATGGCGCGCGCTCCGGCGCGCCGCATGGGCCGGCCTCGGGCTGACCCTCATCGGCGCCACCGCGCATGCGCAGACCATGGGCTTCGCCACCATGCAACCCGGCACGCTCAACCATACGAGCGGCTCGGCGATCGCGAAGGTGCTCAAGGAGAAGGCCAACCTCAACGTGCTGATCCAGCCGACCGCCGGCGAGTCGGTGCTCATTCCCATGGTTGGCCGCGGCGAGGCCGAGCTCGGCATTGCCAATATCCTCGAGGTCGTCAATGCGACCCACGGCGGCGCCCAGACCGGCCGTCAGCCGGAGCTGCGCCTGATCGGCTCGATCCACGCGCTGCGCGGCGCCTTCTGGGTGCGCAAGGACTCGCCGATGCGCACCATCGCGGACCTCAAGGGCAAACGCGTCGTCGCCGGCTTCTCGGCCATGCGCACCATCGATGTACTCACCCGCGCCATGCTGGCCAGCGGCGGCGTCGGCGATAAGGACACGACTCCCGTGATGGTGCCGAACGTCATCCGCGGTGCCGACGACTTCGCCTCGGGCACAGCCGACATGTTCTTCTTCGCCTTCGGCGCTCCGAAGGTGCGCGAGGTGGACGCCACGGTCGGCGGCATGCGCGCACTCGAGATCAGCGAAAGCGGCATGGACGAGGCGCGCAAGATCTTCCCGCTCGGCTATCTCACCCAGGCGACGCCCGGCCCCTTCTTCGTCGGCGTCGAGAAGCCGATGCCGGTCTACACCTGGGACAACATGCTCTTCACCAATGCCAAGGTGAAGGACGACGTGGTCTACAAGATCATCGAGACCCTGGAGAAGAACAAGGCGGACTTGGTCGCGGTGCAGCCGGCGTTGCGCGAGTTCTCGGCGGCCGGCCTCTACAAGACCTACGACATTCCGTATCACCCCGGCGCGCTCAAATACTTCCAGGACCACAAGATCGAAGCCAAGGCGATCCAGTGAGCGAGACGGCTGCGCCGATCGAGACCGCGGAGCCGCCACGCCCCGCTTCGCGCGCAGCCGCGTTCGCGATCGACCTTCTGCAGGCCACGCTGATCATCTGCGTGGTCGGTTGGGTCATCGACGTGCCGCGCCGCGTCTTCGGCCTCTCGTTCTATACCGAGCAGCTGCTGGCGGTCTGCCTCGGGCTGGCCCTCGCGCTCTCCTATCTGGGGCGCAGCAGGCCGCGCCTCCTCGACTGGGTCGGCGCGATCGCATCGCTCTCGATCTGTCTCTACATCACGATCCGCTACGAGCCCCTCACCTACGAGCTCGCGCTGCTTCCCACCGAAGGGATCATCGGCAGCGCGATCCTGATCCTGCTCGTGCTGGAGGCGACGCGGCGCACCTCCGGCGGTGTGCTCGTCGCCATCATCCTGGTGCTCGTCGTTTGGGTCTTCATCGGCCCCTATCTGCCCGGCGATTTCGCGACCCGCCAGGTGTCGCCCGAACGCCTCCTGGTCTATCTCGGCCTCGATATCAACGGGATGATCGGCTCGATCCTCGCGGTCGCGGTGCTGATCGTGATTCCGTTCACGCTCATGGGCCAGGTCCTCGGCCGCACCGGCGGCGCCACCTATTTCGCGGATCTCGCCATGTCGGGCATGGGCCGCTTCCGCGGCGGCGCCGCCAAGATCGCGGTGGTCGGTTCGGCGCTGTTCGGCATGATCTCGGGCGCCGCCGTGAGCAACGTCATGGCGGTCGGCATCGTCACGATTCCGCTGATGGCGCGCTCCGGCTTCTCACGCGTGCGCGCCGCCGCGATCGAGTCGGTCGGCTCCACGGGCGGCCAGCTGATGCCGCCCGTGATGGGCGCCGCCGCTTTCATCATGGCCGAGTTCCTGCAGGTCTCCTATGGCACCGTGGTGATCGCCGCCATCATTCCGGCGATCCTCTACTATGCGGCGCTGTTCATTCACGTGGACCTCGAAGCCGCCAAGCAGCGCATCGGCGCCGCGCAGGTCGAGGATGCTCCATCGTTCCTCGAGGTGATCAGGTCCGGCTGGCACTTTCCGATCCCGCTGATCTTCCTGATCGCCACCCTCGCCTATCCGGAGGTCTTCCAGATCCCGATCGAGCGTGCCGCCGTCTATGCGACCGGCATCCTCATCGTGCTCTGCCTCCTGTTCGGCTATCGCGGCCATCGCGTCAGCATCGGCCAGATGCTGCGCGCCGTTCTCGACACCGGCCGCGCTGCGCTCGACATCGTGCTCATCGGCGCGGCCGCCGGCATGGTGGTCGGCGCGCTCAACGTGTCGGGCATCTCTTTCGGCCTGACGCTGCAGCTCATCGCGCTGAGCGGCGAGAACCTGTTCGTGCTGCTCGCGCTCACCGCCGTGATCAGCATCATTCTCGGCATGGGCATGCCGACCGTCAGTGTCTACGTGCTCACCGCGAGCCTGCTCGCGCCCTCGCTGGTGAAGCTCGGCGTGACGCCCATGGCGGCGCACATGTTCGTCATGTATTTCGGCATGCTCTCCATGATCACGCCGCCGGTCGCGATCGCGGCCTATGCGGCCGCCAACATTGCGCGCGTCTCGGGCTGGACCGCGGGATGGACCGCCGTCGTCGTCGGCTGGAGCACGTTCTTCATTCCGTTCCTGTTCGTGCTCGAGCCAGCCCTGCTGATGGAAGGCCCGGCCTGGCTCATCGCCTGGCACTTCGCGCGCAACCTGCTCGGCATTTTCGTGGGCACCGCCGCGATCATCGGCTTCTGCTTCGGCCCGCTGCGGCTCGCCCTCAGATTCGCCCTGGGCGCGGCGTCGCTCGCGATCCTGATCCCGCCCAACGCATTTCCGGGCGCCGAGATTCTCGATTGGTTCGGCCTTGCGGGTTCTCTCGTGGCGCTCGCGATTGCCTACATGCGCGGCCGGGCACGCATGAGCAACACGCTCGCGCCTCAACCCGCAGAGCCGTCGTGATTGGAATTTCTGAGTCTCTGCCTGTAGCTGCGGCGCGGCTCAATTTCGCGAATTCATGGTCCGGTCGGCGTCGCTCAGGGTCGGCTCCATCTCCACCGGCGCCGGGGCGACGACAGGAGGCGGAGCTGCTTGCGGCGCGCGCGCTTGGCCGCCCTTCGCGGCGGCCACTTTCTTTCCCTTGGAAGGCGGAGGCGGAGCCGCAGCCGGCGCCGTGACAACCTGGACGGCGGCAGGTTCGCCGGCCGTGGCGGTGCGCTGGAACTGAATGCCGCAGTTCTTCTGCAGCGCGGCCTGCTCGATGGCGACCATCTGGCCCTTCAATTGAGCAAGCTCGGCCGCCGTGGGTCCATCGCCGCCGACCAGGAAAGCCGCCGGCCAGAAGACGACGATCGCGACACCGGTCGCGATCTGATCGTTGGTACGCTTCTGGTCCTGAACGCCGGACACATGCGCTGCCCTAGCGGAAACTCCCTGAGCTTCCATCGCCAGCTGAGCACAGGTGTGATTCTGGTACATGATTGGCGACACGTATGCCGCGCTAATCTCGGATGACCTCGAAGCGCAGCCCGCGACGGCCGCGGCCACGAGAATCGAAATAGCCAGTTTACGCATAGCACCCCCCGATGCCGGGATGATTCCGCAAACCGCCCATTGACGCAATGGAAATTGCAGCTTTGTGCCAAAGGTATAGAAGAGTTCTCGAGCCGAAAGGTTAATTGCGGTCGCCCCCGCGCACTCGGTCAGGTATTGATCGAGCCGCCGTCCACCGCGATCGTCTGGCCCGTGACGAAGTCGCTGTCGCCCGAGGCGAGGAAGACCAGCGCGCCGATCAGGTCCTCCGGATAGCCATCGCGCTTGATCGCACGGCTGGCGATCACGCCGGCGCGCGCCTGATCGAGATGCGCCGTGTTGGTGAGCCCGGTCTCGCTCAGGATCAGTCCCGGCGCCAGCGTGTTGACGCAGATCTTGTGCGCGCCGAGCTCGCGCGAGAGCGCGCGCGTGAAGGCGACCATGGCGCCCTTCGACGTGACGTAGTGCAAAAAGTCCGGCAGCCCCTTGTAGGCGGTGCCGGACGCGATGTTGATGATCTTGCCGCTCTGCCGCGCCTGCATGTGGGGTGCCACGTGCTTCACCATCAGGAACGGTCCGCGCACGTTCACGGCCATCACCCGGTCCCAGAGATCGACTTCGATCTCGGTGCATTTCACGGGCGGCAGCGTCGCGTAGAGCGCGGCATTGTTGACCAGGATGTCGATGCGGCCGAAGCCGTCGAGCGTGGCCTCGACCAGGCCCTTCACGGCGGCCTCATCGCTCACGTCGAAACTGTGGCTCGCGGCCGCGTCGGGCCCATGCGCTTTCACGATGTCGGCAGCGAGGCCTGACCCGTCCGCGATGTCGCCGATCATTACGCGGGCGCCTTCCGCCGCGAGCGCCCGCGCGTAATGCTGGCCAATACCCTTGGCGCCGCCCGTGACGATCGCGACCCGCCCTTCAAGCTTACCCATCCGAGTCTCCCCTTCGGCGCATCGGGACGATATACACAATCCAACCGCGGCCACAGCCGCCATTCCCGAACACGGACCTTTCCATGACCGAAGACCTTCTCGACCGCCTCGCCTTGCGCGACCTCGTGGAGAACTGGGCAATCTGGCGCGATGCGCTCGACTGGAAGCGCTTCCGCACCGTCTGGCACGACGACGGGCGCATGCAGGCGACCTGGTTCCAGGGCACGGCCGACGAGTTCATCAAGGTGAGCCAGGAAGGCTTCGACCGCGGCGTGCGCATTCTGCACTTCCTCGGCGGCGTCTCGGTGGAGCTCGCAGGCACCCGCGCCATCACGCAGACCAAGATGACGATCTCGCAGCGCGCGCCGGTCGAAGGCGTGCCGTGCGATGTGGTCTGCACCGGCCGCTTTTACGATTTCTGGGAGAAGCGCGCCGGCCGCTGGGGACTCGTGCTGCGCCAGCCAATCTACGAGAAGGACCGCCTCGATCCGCTCGATCCGGCCGCGCCGCTCACCCTCGACAAGGACCTGCTCGCCCGTTTCCCCGAAGGCTATCGCCATCTCGCCTACCTGCAGACCCGCATCGGCTACAAGGTGAAGCCCGACATGCCTGGGCTGGCCGGTCCGGAAGTCGAGAAGCTCTACGCCGACGGCGCCGCCTGGCTCGCCGGCAAGCCACTGACGCGGTGAGCTGCGGTCAGTCCCGCACGCGCCGGATGAACTTCGCGAATGTCTCGAGCTGCAGGCGGATGATGTCACGGGTCGGCTGATCCGTGAGCTCCAGCGTCTGCTCGTCGAACTTCGTCGGCGCGAAGGTGACGATGATCTCCGGCTTGATCATGACCAGCGCGTCGATCGAGGCGAGCGCCTGGCGCATGTGATACTGCATGCGCGAGCCGCCGAGCAGCGCGGTCGAGGACGACTGCAGCGCCACCGGCTTGTCCTTGAAGGGCTGGTCCTTCACGCGCGAGACCCAGTCGATGGCATTCTTGAGCGCGCCCGGAATGGTCCAGTTGTACTCCGGCGAGACGATGATCACGCCGTCCGCCGCGCGGATCGCATCGACCAGCGCCATCACGAGCGGCGGAAAGCCGCTCTCGCTCTGCAGGTCGGCGTCGTAGTGCGGAAACTCGCGGAACGGCGGCGCCGGCGTGATCTTCAGATCGGCCGGCGCAAGCGCCGGCAGGCTGCGCGCCAGCGCCGCATTGTAGGACCGCTTGCGCAGCGATCCGCAGATCATGGTGACGTTCAGTGTCTCGCCGGCCATGCGCGCCCCCTGCCCTCTCAGCTCTTCTGGCCGTGCCGCTCGATGAACTTGGCGAAAGCCTCGAGCTGCGCCTTGATGAAGTTGCGCGTCGCCTCGTCGGTGATCTGGCCGGTCTTGTCGTCGATCTTCGAGGCGCAGTTGGCGACGAAGATCTCGGGCCGCGTGAAGGTGAGCGCGTCGAGGAACACCAGCGTCTGGCGCAAGTGATACTGCACGCGCGCACCGCCGACCGGCCCGGGCGCTGCCGACTGGATCGCGACCGGCTTGTCCTTGAAGGGCTGGTCCTTGAGCCGCGACACCCAGTCGATCGCGTTCTTCAGGCCGCCCGGGATCGAGAAGTTGTACTCCGGCGTCACGAAGATCACGCCGTCGGCCGCGCGCACGGCTTCGGCGAGCGTCGTCACCGAAGCCGGAATGCCTTGCGCATTGTGGAAGTCCGCATTGTAGACCGGGAACTCCGCGAAGGACGGCGCTTCCGTGATCGTCATCCCGGCCGGCGCCAGGCCCGGCAGCGCGTTCATCACCATGCGGTTGTACGAACCCTTGCGCAGGCTGCCGCAGATCGAGATCACGTTGGCCATTCGATGCTCCAGGAGGGATGCCGGACGGAAGGCCGGCGCGACGTCGCGGGTTCCCTAGCAGAGCCGCGCCGACGACGCGAGCATCGCGCGCGCAAGCGGCTCTTGCGGCCCTGCGCGCAGACGCGCGGGCGCGCGCCCATTGCGGTATCCACGGCCGCTGCCATTGAAGCCGCGCATCGCGCCGTGCTACTGCCAGCCGACCGCCATGACACGGGAAATCACCGCTTTCATGGCCTGAAACGAACATGCTCGCCGCCAGGCGAGCCTTTGAGGACCCGGAATGGCAAACACGCAGAAGATCGGCTGGATCGGCATGGGGCGCATGGGCTATCCCATGGCCGAACGGCTGCTCAAGGCCGGTCATGACGTCGCGATCTGGAACCGCACGCGCGCGAAGGCCGAGCCGCTCGCCAAAGTCGGCGGCAAGGTGGTCGACAGCCTCGCGGACCTCGCCGATGTCGACGTGGTGTTCTCCATCGTCTCCACCGGCAAGGACCTCGCCGAGGTTTACTTCGGCAACAACGGCGTGACCTCGGGCCGCAACGGCAAGCTGCCGAAGATCTTCGTCGACTGCTCGACCATTTCGGTCGAGGACTCGGCCGACATCCGCAAGACCCTCGGCGAGCACGGCGCGAATTTCGTCGCCTGCCCGGTGAGCGGCAATGCCAAGGTGATCAAGGCCGGCAAGCTCTCCGCGGTCGCCTCCGGCCCCGAGGCCGCGTTCCGCCAGGTGCAGTCGCTGATCGAGGTGTTCGCGCCGAACGGCGTCGCCTATGTGGGCGACGGCGAGCTCTCGCGCATCTGCAAGATCGCGCACAACGTGATGCTCGGCGTCGTGATCGAGAACCTGATCGAGATCACGCTGCTCGCCGAGAAGGCCGGCGTGCCGCGTCACGCCTTCCTGGCCTTCATGAACAACAGCGTGATGGGCTCCATGTTCACGCGCTACAAGTCGCCTGCGCTGGTCAATCTCGACTGGACCACCACCTTCACGCCCGAGCTGCTGCGCAAGGATCTCGACCTCGGCCTCGAGCTCGGCCGCGAGCTCGACGTGCCGATGCCCGTGACCGCCATGACGCGCGAGGTGCTGCAGAGCCATTTCGGCGCCGCGCAGCTCAAGGCCAATCCTGAGGAATACCTGGCGAAGGATTTCGCGGCGCTGCTCGAAACGATGGCGATCGGCGCCGGCATGAAGCTGAAGAGCGAAGAGAAGCAGGTGCCGACCGGGCTGGAGAGCTGATCTTCGTAGGGTGTGCACGCGCGCCGAGGCGGCGCGGCGGCACGATGAGGTGATCGCGCGTGCGCACGCGTACGGCAGCTCAGCAACGCGTGCGCAAAGCCGGATGAACGCAGAGCGAAGTCGCAAGGCATCGGCCGGCTTTGCACACCCTACAATCTAAGCATCCACCAGCTCGAACCGGTCCACGTCGAACAGCCCGAAATCCGTGATCTTGAGATGCGGGATCACCGGCAGCGGCAGGAACGCGATCTGCAGGAACGGCTCGGCGAGCGTGCAGCCGAGCGCCTTGGCGGCCTGGCGCAGCGCGAGCAGCTCCGCGCGCACCTCCTCGAACGACTTCACCGACATCAGCCCTGCGAACCGCAGCGCGAGCTCACCGCGTACGGCGCCGCCCTCGGCCACCACGAAGCCGCCCTGCAGTTCGATCAGGCGGTTCACCGCAATCGCCATGTCGCGGTCGTCGGCGCCGACCACGCAGATATTGTGGCTGTCGTGCCCGACCGACGACGCGATCGCGCCGCGCTTGAGGCCGAAACCCGTGACGAAGCCGCGGCCGATGTTGCGGTTCTTGCCGTGGCGCGCCACGACCGCGACCTTGATCACGTCGTTGTCGAGGTCGACCGTCTTCGCGCCGCCCTGCACCCGGAGGTCGCGCACCACGCGCTGCGTGATGATGCGGCCCGGCACGACGCCGATGACCTGTGTGGATGGACCCGAGGCCGGTACGCGGAAGTCCTCTGCCGCAACGGGTGACAGCTTCACCGAGTCGAGCCCCCTCGGCGCGACCGCGGGGCGTGCCGCGAACAGTTCGGCTTCGACGAGCCGCCCCGCCGCGATCACCTGCCGCACGGCGCAGGCTTCCAGATCCTCCACCAGCACGATGTCGGCGCGCTTGCCGGGCGCGAGCAAACCGCGGTCGCGCAGTCCGAAGGCGTTCGCGGCCGACCAGCTCGCCGCGCGATAGACGTGGTGCAGCGGCGCGCCGCGCTTGATCGCGGTGCGGATGATGTAATCGAGATGGCCCTCCTCCGCGATGTCGAGTGGGTTACGGTCGTCGGTGCAGAAGGCGAGGAACGCCGAGCTATCGGTCGTGATCAGCGGGACCAGCGCGTGCAGATCCTTGGAGACCGAGCCTTCGCGGATCAGCACGGTCATGCCCTTGGCGAGCTTCTCGCGCGCCTCCGCCAAGGTCGTGGTCTCGTGATCGGTGCGGATGCCGGCCGCCAGATAGCCGTTGAGGTCGCGCCCGCGCAGCAGCGGCGCATGCCCGTCGATATGGCGCGCCGCAAAAGCCGTGAGCTTGTCCATCACGCCCGGATCTTTCGCGAGCACGCCCGGGAAATTCATCATCTCGGCGAGGCCGATCACCTTGGGATGGTCGGCGAGCGGCGCCAAATCATCCGCCTCGAGCCGCGCGCCCGAGGTCTCGAACGCGGTCGCGGGCACGCAGGAGGAGAGCTGCACCCGCAGGTCCATCACGGTCGCCCGCGCGCTGTCGAGAAAATATTGGATGCCCGCGAGCCCGAGCACGTTGGAGATCTCGTGCGGATCGCAGATCGCCGTGGTAACGCCGTGCGGCAGCACACAGCGATCGAACTCGTGCGCCGTCACCAGCGAGGATTCGACGTGAAGGTGCGTATCGATGAAGCCCGGCACCGCGGTGAGGCCGTGCCCGTCGATCTCGCACGCGCCGCTGTAGCTTTCGAAAGTGCCGACGATGCGGTCGCCGCAGATCGCGATGTCGGTCTCGGGCATTGCGCCGGTGATGACGTCGAGCAGCCGCACGTTCTTGATCACGAGATCGGCCGCGTTGCGGCCGAGCGCCTGGTCGATCGCGCGTTCGATGAATGGGCGAGTCATGCTTCGATCATAGAGCAGCCGTGCGGCAGGCCAAGGTCAGCGCGCCGCGACCCGCTTCAGGATCTCCCAGACCGGCGAGCCGAAGGCGCCGTCGATCTTCATCGTGAGGTCGCGCAAGCCCGCCGGCGCCTGATCGCTGTAGCCGAAGGCCATGACGATGAAGATCAGCGGCAACGCCGCCGCGGCCCAGAGGATGATCCTGATCAGCCGCGAGCGTTGCTCCGCCTGCTCCTTCGGCGTCGGGATCCGCTGCGGGCGCCACGGCTCGGTCACGGCTCGTCCTTCAGCTCGAAGCCCATTTGCCGCTCGTACCAGCGCACGATCTCGGTCGTGACGCTCCCCTCGCCCAGCTCCTCGACGGCGCGGCGCCAGAGGTCGCGCCCGAGGACGCTCATCGGCACCGGCAGTTCGCGCTCGGCGGCGAGCTGGTTGGCGATGCCCATGTCCTTGAGCATCAGATCCAATTTGAACTGATCCTCGAACTTGCGCGTGATGACGTCGGAGCCGAGCCGCTTCTGCGAGACGAAGCTGTAGCCGGTCGAGACGTTGAGCACGTCCACCATGGCCCTGGCGTTCAGACCGTAGGACTTGCCGATCATCAGCGCCTCGGCGGTGCCGAGGAAGGTGAGCGCGGTTGCGAGATTGTTGATGGTCTTCATGGTGTGGCCGGCGCCGAGCGGACCGAGATGGAAGATCTCCCGGCCCATCAGCGCGAGCAGCACCCGCGCCCGTGCCACCGCGGCATCGCTGCCGCCCACCATGAACACCAGCGTCGCAGTGCGCGCGCCCTCCTCGGCGCCCGAGACCGGCGCATCCACCATCTCGATCCCCTGCGCGGCGAGCCGCTCCGCGATCTCGCGCGTGATCCACGGCTCGGCCGAGGATGTGTCGAGCAGCAGCGCGCCGGGACGGAAGCCGGCGGCGAGACCGTCCTTGCCGAAGACCACGTCGCGCACGACATGGCCGTTCGGCAGCATCGTGATGACGATCTCGGAGGCCTCGGCAACGGCGCGCGGCGAGTCCACCGCCGCTGCGCCATTCTCGGCCGCCACCCGATCGAGCGTTGCGCGATCGATGTCGTAGACCGTCGCGCCATGGCCGGCCGCCACCAGATGGCGCAGCATGCGGCTGCCCATCACGCCGAGGCCGACGAAGCCGATCTGCATGGCGGCGCCCCGCGCCCGAGGCTCAGTAGCGGTTGGCGATCGGCAGCTCCTCGGCCGGGAACAGGCTGATCACCTTGCAGCCCTTGTCGGTCACGACGACCTCTTCCTCGATGCGCGCTGCCGAGTAGCCGTCCTTCGCGGGGCAGTAGGTCTCGAGCGCGAACACCATGCCTTCCTTGATCTCGGTCGGGTTCGAGAGCGAGATCACGCGCGAGATGATCGGCCGCTCGTGCAGCGCGAGGCCGAGGCCGTGCCCGAACTGCAGGCCGAAGGCCGACATTTCGTCCGGGAATCCGAACTCCTCGGCTTTCGGCCACACGCTCGCGACCTTGTCGGTCATGACGCCGGGCTTGATCAGCTCGATCGCCTTGTCGAGCCACTCGCGCGCCTTCTTATAGGCGTCGTGCTGCACGGGCGTCGCGCGGCCGACATTGAAGGTGCGGTAGTAGCAGGTGCGATAGCCCATGAAGGACTGCAGGATATCGAAGAAGGCCTGGTCGCCCGGGCGCAGCATGCGATCCGTGAAATTGTGCGGATGCGGATTGCAGCGCTCGCCCGAGATCGCGTTGATCGCCTCGACGTCGTCGGAGCCGTGGCGATAGAGGAACTCGTTGACCATCGCGACGATGTCGTTCTCCCGCACGCCCGGCCGGAGCTTCTCGTTGATCAGGTCATAGGCGCCGTCCACCATCGCGGCCGCGCGGTTGAGCAGCGCGATCTCATCGATGTTCTTGATCTCGCGCGCTTCCAGCATCACCTGCTGGCCGTCCTGGATGTTGAGGCCGGCCTTCTGCAATTCGAACAGCATCGGCGGCTCGATCAGATCGACGCCGACCGGCATGTCGCCGACCCCCGCCTCGCGGATGAGCGAGGCGATCTCCTCTGCGTGCTTCTTCATCAGGCCGAAGGCCGGATCGACGGTGCCGCGCATGCCGAGCAGGCCGGCCTTGCAGTTCTCGGGCTTCAGCCAGGGCGTATAGAGCTTGTGGTGCACGGCCGCCGAGCCGAAGTCCCACAGGATCGGATCCGGCGACGAGCGGGTCAGCAGCGCCCAGCGGCAGAGCTTGTCGCGCTCCCACTCGCCGATCTTGGTCGAGGTCAGATAGCGGATGTTGTTGACGTCGAGCACCAGCAAGGCGCCGAGGTCCGACTTCTCCAGCGCCTGACGCGCGCGGCCGAGCCGGTAGCGGTGCAGGCGCCGGTAGTCGACGCGCTCCTCGAAGTCGACGCCCATGGTGCCGAGCGCCGGCAGGGCACGGCCCCAGTTGAAGCGAGGATTGATGTCCTCGGCGCTGATCTTGCGGACCGTGTCGTCCATGGGCGTCTCCTGTCGGCAGCTTGATGTTTCGGCTTCAATCCCATGATCCATGAGGGCGCGCCAGATGTAAATTTGCGCGATTTGGCCCACCGAAAATCCCCCGTCTGGGGTGCCACCGCGTGGCTGCCGCGCATAGCCGGTACGCCCGACGGCAGAGTTGCCCGCCCGGACCCATTCGTCTCAAGATGGAACCCGTGGGCACCTCCATCAGTTGGGCTTTTCCCAAGGTCAGGAGACGGTCATGGAAGGACAAGCAGTCGGTTGGATCGCGGCGATCATCATCGGCGGCATCGCGGGCTGGCTCGCCGAGCAGTTCATGAAGAGCGACATGGGCATGCTCGCGAACATCGTCCTCGGCATCATCGGCGCAGCCGTCGCCAACTTTCTCCTCGGCTTGCTCGGCGTGCAGCTCGGCGGCTGGCTTGGCTACCTCATCGCCGGCTTCGTCGGAGCCTGCATCCTGATCTTTCTCGCGCGGATGCTGCGCGGCCGAACCGCGTAGGGCCCGTAGGGGCGCAATAGCCGCATCGCGGCGTATTGCGCCAAGAGACTCTCCACATACGGATGCGCCTGTTGCGAGGTCGACGGCGCAATACGGCGCTGCGCGCCTATTGCGCCCTGGACGAGTCGTCGCGGCGCTTAGGCGGCGCTCTTCCCCCAGAGCCGCGCCGAGGCCAGATCCGCGCCTTCGCGCAACGACCTGAGCTTCGGCCAGACCACGCTCGCGACCACCCATTCGCGGCCCGCGAAGGTGCCGAAGCCGCAGTCCGTGGACGCGATCACGCGCTCGCGGTCGCCGACCGCCGCGACCGCCTGCTCGATGCGCATGGCGACCACCTCGGGGTGCTCGACGAAATTGCTCGTCGACTCGATCACGCCCGGCACCAGGATCATGTCCTTCGGGAACGGGTGACGCTTGAGCGCCGCGTATTCATGGGCGTGGCGCGGATTGGCGAACTCGATCGAGAGCGCGCCGACCTTCGCCTGGTAGAGCACCGGCAGGATGCGCGAGAGCGCGATGTCGTAGACATGCGGCCCTTCCCAGTTGCCCCAGCAGACATGCAGCCGCACGCGCTCGCGCGGGATGCCCTCGATCGCCTTGTTGATCGCCGCGAGATGCAATTCGCAGATCTTGACGAAGCCCTCGTCGGTCTCGTCCTGGAACTGCATCACGCGCTCCATGGCGAGATCGGGCGCGTCGATCTGCAGGATCAGCCCGGCCTCGGTGATCGCCCTGTATTCCTTGCTGATCTCGCGCGCGAGCGCCATCAGATAAGCCTCGTGCGAATCGTAATGCGCATTGAGCAGCGTCGTCGAGACGATGCCGGGCGACGGCGCCGTCATGAACACCTCGACGAACGACGCGCCCGCGGCCTGCCGCTTGAATCGGTCGATCTCGTCCTTGATGGCGCTCGTGTCGTTGTACTTGATCTCGGCCACCGCCTGCGGCGCATTGGAGATCTTGGCGCGCTGCGGGAAGCGGCGCACGAAGGTCGCGACCAGGTCCGGGTGCTCCATGAAGTCCTTGCCGGCGCGGCGCCTGGATTCGCCGCCATAGCCGGACATGCGCTGCGCCATATAGGTCTGGAACGCGACGCGCTGCTGCTCGCCGTCATTGCCGATGTCGATGCCGGCCTTGACCTGCTGCGCGATCACTTCGGCGACCGCCTTGTCCATCTCGGCGCCCATGGTGCCGGCGTCGATCTTCTCGCCGGCCTCGCGGCGGATCAGCAGATCGGTCAGCACCTCGTTGCGCGGCAGGCTGCCGACATGGGTGGTCAGAATGCGGTCGCGGCTGGTTTTCATTGAGCGTTCTCCCCGATGGCCGCCAATAGCCTATCGGGGCGCCGCGCGCCACACCAACGTGTCCCACTGCGCAGTGGGCAGCGTAGGGTGTGCTCGGCGGCCCGTGAGTTGCCGTCGCGCGATGAGCGTCATCCGCCGAGCGCACGCGTGCTGAACCGCCGCACGCGTGCGCTCAGCGCGATCAAGTCATTGTCTCGCCGAAAGGCCTCGGACGCGCTGAGCACACCCTACGAACCGAGCTCCAGCGCGTGCACCGAGAAATACTTCCGCGCGTCGGTCCACAGCGCGATCGAACGCCAGCCCGCGGCCTGCGCCAGCGTGCGGAACGTGTCGGGATCGTACTTGTAGCTGTTCTCGGTGTGGATCGTTTCGCCGGCGCGAAACGTGATGCTGCGCCCCGCGATGCGCACGGCCTGATCCTTCAGGCTTTCGAGATGCATCTCGATGCGCCGGAGCTTCTCATTGTAGAAGGCGCGGTGCCGGAACGCCGCGATGTCGAAGTCGGCGCCGAGCTCGCGATTGATCCGCACCAGCAGGTTGAGATTGAATTTCGCGGTGACGCCCGCCGCGTCGTTGTAGGCCGCGTGCAGGACTTGCCTGTCCTTCACGAGATCGACGCCGACGATCATCCGCGCGCCCGGACCCAGCACGTCGGCCGCGAGCCGCAGGAAGGCCGCCGCCTCCACGGGCTCGAAATTGCCGATGGTCGAGCCCGGGAAGAAGCCGACACTGCGGCGCCCGCGCACCGCGGCCGGCAATTCGAAAGGCTTGGTGAAATCCGCCGCCACGGGCAGCACCGCGAGGCGCGGCACGTCGCGCTCGAGCCCGCGCGATTCCTCGGCGAGATAATCCGCCGAGATGTCGACCGGCACATAGGCCGCGATCTGCGGCGAGGCGCGCAACAGCGTGCGCACTTTCTGGGTCGAGCCGCTGCCGAACTCGACGAGCGCCGCGCCGCGCGGCAGCAGGGCAGAAATCTCGCTCGCCTTATCCTCGAATATGCCGATTTCGGTGCGCGTCGGGTAATATTCGGGCAGCCGCGTGATCTCCTCGAACAGCAGCGAGCCCGCGCTGTCGTAGAAATATTTCGCCGGCAGCCGCTTCGGCGTAGCCGAAAGGCCGGCCAGCACATCGGCCGCAAAATTGTCGAGACAGTCCTGATGGCGCTCACGCAGCGCAGTTTGGGGGAGTGCGCTCATGCTCAATACTCTTTGGGGGTTGATCAGGCGGGATAATCGACGAGCCGCAGTCCGGTGAACTGCCAGCGCGAAGGCGGATAGAAGAAGTTGCGGTAGGTGGCGCGCGAATGACCCTCGGGCGTCGCGCAGGAGCTGCCGCGCAGCACCATCTGATTGATCATGAACTTGCCATTGTATTCGCCGAGCGCGCCCGGCGCCGCGCGATAGCCCGGATAGGGCGCATAGGCGCTGCGCGTCCATTGCCAGACGATGCCGAAGGCGTCGGAAAGCTCGCCGGCCCGCGCCGCGACTTCCCACTCCTGCTCGGTCGGCAGGTGCTTGCCGGCCCAGCGCGCGAAGGCGTCGGCCTCGTAGTAACTGACGTGGCACACCGGCGCGGCCGGATCGACCGGCTTGAGGCCCGCGAGCGTCATCACGCGCCACTGACCGTCGCGCTCCTGCTGCCAGTAGCCGGGCGCCTGCCAGGCCTCGCTCTGCACCGTGGCCCAGCCATCGGAGAGCCACAGCGCCGCGGTGGTGTAGCCGCCGTCCGCCATGAACTCGAGCCACTCGCGATTGGTGACCAGCCGGCGCGCCATGCGCACGCGCTGCAGCAGCACCTCGTGGCGCGGCGCCTCATTGTCGAAGCTGTAGCCCTCGCCGTCGTGGCCGATCCAATGGATGCCCCGGGCGATCTCGTGGCTCTCGTGCCGCACCACGGCGATGCCTTGGCTGCTCGGCAACGCCCAGTCCGCCGCATAAACCGGTGCAACCGGGTTTTGCGCGAACAGGTGCAGGATGTCGGTGAGCATCAGCTCCTGATGCTGCTGCTCGTGATGGAGCCCGATCTCCACGATCGCCAGCACGGTATCGAGCGCCGCTGCATCGGCGGTCTCGAGCAGCCGCTCCACGGCTGCATCCACATGGGCGCGATAATCCGCCACCTCGGCAAGGCCCGGCCGCGTAAGCATGCCGCGCTTCGGCCGCGCGTGCCGCGGCCCGGCCGCGACGTAGTAGGAGTTGAACAGATAGGCGAAGCGCTCGTCGAACACCTCGTATCCCGCAAGGTGCGGCACGAGCAGGAATTGCTCGAAGAACCAGGTCGTATGTGCGCGGTGCCACTTGGTCGGGCTTGCGTCCGGCATGGACTGCACGACCTGGTCCTCGGCGGAGAGCGGCGCGGCACGGCGCTCGGTCTCGCCGCGAACGAGACGGAAGGCCTCGCGCCAATGGGCGCGGCGCTCGCTCGCATCCGCATGCTGTTCACGGGCAATCGATGCGGCAATCGACATCGCGACCTCCCTCACTCCACGCACGAACCGCCGGCACGCGGCGGCCGGACCATCACGGTGTCCCGTGTCACAGCTTGGCAGTATTGGCGACCGCGCTGTACCCGCCTCACGGCGACGTGATCCCTGAGTCTTCTGTATGACGAATGCGGTACCCCGAAAGATTCAAACTCACGAGGCCGTAAAGGGTTCATTGCCATTGACGCAAAGGGTTCATTGCCATTGACAGGGACGCCGGGGCTTGGAGAAAGTTGCGGCGTCCCGCCCAGGATCAGCCCCTTGGCCTCCCCGCTTCCGGCCTCCCTGCAGTCGATCCTCGACGCCGAATATCCGCGCTTTTCGGGCGCCGAAATGGCGCGCCGCCGCGCCGCGATCGCGGCGCTGCTCGCCACGCATGCGTGCGACCATCTGGTGTTCTGCGGTGCGAACCGCTTCGGCACCGCGGTCCAGTGGCTCACCCAATGGCCCGTGACGGCCGAGGCCGTGGGCGTGCTCACGCCCGGGCAGCCGGATGCGCTGTTCATCCAGTATCACAACCACGTCCCGCTGGCGCGCCGGCTCGCCGCCGATGCGGATGTGGCATGGGGCGGCGACTCCGGCATTCGCGCCGCTGTCGCGGCCCTCGTGGCTCGTGGCGCACGGGCCGACCGCGTGGCCGTGATCGGCCCGCTCACCGCCGAGCAGCATGTGGTGCTCACCGAGCGGTTCGGCAAGCTCGTCAATCTCAACAAGGCCTATGTGCGGCTGCGCATGGTCAAATCCGCCGAGGAGCTCGACTGGCTGCGCATCGGCGCGCATCTGAGCGACCGCGCCATGGCGGCGCTGCGCGATCATGTGCGTCCCGGCCTGACCGAGCGTGCTCTCGGCGATCTGGTCGAGCGCGCCTACGTGGCCGAGGGCGGCACCAATGTTATCCACTATTTCGGCGTGACGCCGATGCGCGATCCGCGGCTCGCGGTGCCGGCGCAGTTTCCCTCGACGCGCCGTGTCGAGGCGGGCGACATCGTCTTCGCCGAGATCAGCGCCGCCTTCTGGGACTATCCGGGCCAGGTGCTGCGCAGCTTCGCGGTCGGCGAGGACCCGCCGCCGCTCTATCGCGATCTGCACCGCGTCGCGGATCTTGCCTTCGACGCGATCGCGGCCGTGCTGAGAGACGGCACGCGTCCGCAGCAGATCATCGACGCCGCGCGGGTGATCGAGGATGCGGGCTTCACCGTCATCGACGACCTCCTGCACGGCTATGGCGGCGGCTACTTGCCGCCGATCCTCGGCACCGCGAGCCGCCCCGCCGGCCCCGTCCCCGAGGAGCCGATCACGGCCCGCATGACGGTGGTGATCCAGCCCAACGTGGTGACGCGCGACGGAAAGGCGGGCGTGCAGACCGGCGAGCTGGTGCTGGTGACGGAGACCGGCATCGAGCGGCTGCACACCATGCCGCGCGGTTTTGTGCGCGTTTAGCCGCCCGCCCCTAACCGTTCCGCCAGCCAGTCCGCACTCTGCGGCCGCCACCGGTACGCGCGGTTGTTGGCGACGTGGTTGCCGTCCTCAATCAGCAGCAGCTCCACGGGGCCTTTCACCTCGCGCGCGAGGCGCTTGGCGTGCTGCCACGGGATCAGGCGGTCGCGCTTGCCCGTCATGATGAACATCGGGCACGTGATGCGCTCGGCCGCGCCTTTCAGCGTGAGAGTCTCGCCGTGCCGCTTGGCGGCCTCCTGGGTGTCGCACTTGGCGCGCACACGGAAGGCTTCGCGCGTCAGGTCTGCCAAGCCGTCCCAGGCCTCCGCCCAGTCATAAGGCCCGCCGAGCGCGATGCAGGCCTTGATGCGTTTCTCAAAGGCGGCGGCGCGCGGCGCGTAATAGCCGCCGAGGCTGACGCCCCAAAGGCCGATGCGATCCGCGTCGAGATCGCGCCGCGTCTCCACGAAGTCCACCACGGCCTTCACGGCGACCTCGTAATCGCCGCGGATCGCGAAATCGTACTCCCCTTCGCCTTGGCCCGGCCCGTCGAACACCAGCGTCGCGATGCCGCGCGCGAGATATGGCTGCTCGTAGGCGTCGGTCTCCTCCTTCGCGGAGTCGAGGCCGACCGCCATGATCAGCACCGGCGGCCGCGCCACGCCGCGCGGCTTGCGCAGGATGCCGTAGAGGCTCTTGCCCTCGTAGGGAATCGTCACGCGTTCGCCCGGCGGATCGAGATGCGGCAGCGCCAGGGCGCGGCATTCCACGGCTTTCATGTGTGCAGTCTTCATCTGCGCGGGGTCGTGCACGAACACGAATTTGGCGAAGTGATAATAGACGCCGGCGCGCTGCAGATGCTCGGCCGCGCTGATCGTCTTGCTGCGCGCGAGCGCGTCGCGGCCCATCGCCTCGTGCACCGCGGCCCGTTCCGACCAGGCGCGGCACCAGTCGTCCCACGTGGTGAGCGAGCCCGTCACGTCCTCGAAATCGCTCAGCGCCACGCCGTTTGCGACGAAGCGCGGCGCCCAATGCGCGATGGCCGATGTGACGCGTGGATCGATCATGCCTTCTCCCTCCCGAGCGAACCAAAAGATGTCCATGTTGCGACACGACACCACCATTCCGGCGCACATCGTGCGACGAGTTGTCCACCGATATTTGTCGAGACGTGGCGAAGCGGGCGGCGATTGTGACGGCTTGAAAACAAAGCCGCGTGATTTGCGACGAACCCGCGCGTCATCGCTAAATCACGCGCGCTCTTCGAAAATCATTCGGGTGTTCTCGATGCATCAACGGCACGCGTGAGGCCGCGGTATTCGCCGCACATCGGCTCACCGTGCAGTTGCATGGTGTTTAGCGAAAAAGCGAACAGAACGATTCACGTCGCGGCAAGACCCGCCATGTGAGAACGCCCTTCTCGGTTCGGGGCGTTATCATATTACCTTCCAGGGTGGGTCGACGGATGACACTGCTCAGTGTGCTCCCGCATTCTGCGCGCGCCGGCGCGCACCTTTCCGCGGGGCACCGCGCGCGCTTCCAGAACTTCGGCCTCTACGGCATCGCGCTGCTCGGGCTGTTCGCGATCGCGCTCATCTGGCTCGGCGCCGCGCAGTTCCTGCGCGAGGACGAGCGGCGCACGGAGGACGCGGCCGCGCTCACCGCCGCGAACCTCGCGCGCGCCTTCGAGGAGCACACGATCCGCTCGATCCGCTCGCTCGATCAGCTGCTGCTGTTCGCGCGCTCCGCGTGGCGCAAGACGCCCGAGGAATTCGACGTGCCGACCTGGTTGCGCGACCAGAACTTCATCACCGACATTCCGGTCGAGCTCGCGATCATCGACGCGAGCGGCACGTTGGCCGCGAGCAGCGTGCAGCGCGCGATGCCGCGCCTCGACCTCAGCAACCGCGACTACTTCCTGGCCCATGCGGGCACCGAGCGCGACGAGCTGTTCATCTCGCGGCCCGTGTTCGGCAAGCCGCACCGCAAATGGTCGATCCACCTCACACGCCGCATCAGCACGGCGGAGGGCGGCTTCGCCGGCGTCGCCGTGGTGACGGTCGATCCCGCCTCGCTCTCGCGCTTCTCCCAGGCGATCGATGTCGGCCGCCAGGGCGCGATCGACCTCATAGGCGTCGACGGCGTGATCCGCGCCCATGCGGCGCCCGGCGCCGATCAGGTCGGCCGCTCGCTCGCGGGCAGCGCGCTTTTCGAGCAGATGCTGCGCAACGGCGCCGGCACCACGACCAGCATCGACGACACGGCCCGCATCTCGGGCTATCGCCGCGTCACCGGCTATCCGCTGTTCGTCATGGTGGGTCTCGCGCGTGACGAGATGCTTGCCGATCTTGCGCACAACCGGCACCTCTATTTCGGCTCGGCGACCGTGCTGAGCCTGATGATCCTGGCCTTCACGATTCTGGTGCTGCGCCATCAGGTCGGGCTGCAGCGCACACGCGACGAGCTGCGCGCGAGCGAGTCGCAGTATCGCAACGTCGTCAACGGCATCGCCGAGGTGATCTTCGAGACCGACGAGAGTGGTCGCTGGACCTTCCTCAACCGCGCCTGGACCGACGTGAACGGCTACGCGGTCGGCCCCTCGCTCGGCCGCCCCGTGCTCGATTATCTGCACGTGATGGACCGCCCGCAGTTCACGGCGCTGTTCCAGCAAATGATGCGCGGCAGCACGCCCGCGATGCGCGTGGAGCTGCGCTTCCGTACCGCGACGGACGAGATCCGCTGGCTCGCGCTCGACGCCACGCCGCGGCGCGATGCCGAAGACGTGGTGATCGGTCTCTCCGGCACGCTCGACGACGTCACCGAACGGCACGCCGCCGAGGTCGCGCTCCGCACCAGCGAGCTCAGGTTTCGCTCGCTGTTCGACATGGCGCCGATCAGCGTCGCGCTCACCGATCATGCGGGACGCTTCGTCGACGTGAACCCCGCTTTCACGGCGATGACCGGCTATGCGGCCGAGGAGGCGCGCAGCCTCACCCTGCGCGACCTGCTGGTGCTGCGCAGGAGCGAGGACTTCGAGCGCTACAGCGCGACCCTGCGCAGCGAAGGCCGTATCGCGCCGACCGAATGCGGCCTGGTCGACAAGAACGGCGGCCGCAAGACCGTGCTGATGAACTCCTCGCTCGCGCGCGACGCCGACGGCGGCCAGCTCACCTGGTCGATCATCCAGGACATTTCCGAGCGCAAGCGCGACGAGATGAAGATCTGGCAGGCCGCGAACTTCGACACGCTGACGGGACTGCCGAACCGCAGCCAGCTGCACGAGAGCGTGGACGACGCCATCGCGGAGGCGGCCCGCCGCCCCGAGCCGCTGGCGCTGCTGCTGATCGACCTCGACAATTTCAAGCTGATCAACGACACGCTCGGCCACGAGGCCGGAGATCTTGCGCTGCGCCGCACCGCCGAGCGCCTGCGCAAGGTGGCGCGCGATGGTGACCTCGTCGCGCGGCTGAGCGGCGACGAGTTCGCGGTCTTCGTGCGCAGCGCGAAGGACCGCGCCGAGCTCGAGCGCAAAGCGAATGACATCCTGCGCGCGCTTCGCCGCAAGACCCGCTTCCGCGGCGAGACCATCGAGATCCACGGCAGCGTCGGCATCGCCATGTTCCCGGAGCATGGCGAGACGCGCGGCGAGCTGTTCCGCAGCGCCGACCTCGCGCTCTATCGCGCCAAGCACGACGGCCGCAACCGCGCCGCGTTCTACGATCCTGCCATGCGCGCCAAGGCCGAGCACCGCTACGAGGTGCTCACCTCGGTGCGCGACGCCATCGCGGGCGGCCGCATCACGGCGGTCTATCAGCCGCAGATGCTGCTCGGCACCGGCGCCGTGGACGGCCTCGAGGCGCTGGTGCGCATCGAGCACGCTGACGGACGCCTGAGCCTGCCGGGCGAGTTCATGTCGGCCTTCGAGGACGCCGAGGTCGGTCGCGCCCTCGGCCTGCAGATGCTCGACCGCGTCACGCGCGACTTCGAGACCTGGCTCGAGAGCGGCATCGACGTCAAGCGCATCGCGGTCAACGTCTCCAACATCGAGTTGCGCGTCGACGACTATGCGGAGCGCGTCATGTCGCGCCTGCGCCAGCGCAAGATCCCGTTCGAGCGCTTCGAGATCGAGGTGACCGAAACCGTGATCTTCGACGAAGCGGTGCCCGCCATCCGCCGCAACCTGCGCACCTTCGCGGAGCACGGCATCTCGCTCGCGCTGGACGACTTCGGCACCGGCTACGCCTCGCTCACGCACCTGAAATCGCTGCCGGTCTCGCGCGTGAAGATCGACGACTCGTTCATTCGTCACGTGGTGACGGACTCCCAGAGCCGCTCGATCGTCGACGCCATCGTTCGCCTCTCGCACAGCCTCGGCAAACCCGTGGTGGCCGAAGGCGTCGAGGACGCCGAGCAGCTCGAGCGCATCCGCGAGCTGCGTTGCGAAAGCGCGCAGGGCTTCCTGTTCGCGCGCCCCCTGCGCGCCGAGGAGGTGCCGCCGTTCCTGCTGCGCAACCTCTCGCTCCGCGCCAAAGCGCCGCGGGCGCGCGACGAGGATCGGCCGGGAGTGGTCGCGAGCTGAACGACGAAGACGCGGAGTCCGTCATCCCGGAAGCCGCGAAGCGGCTGTCCGGGATCCATAACCCCGGTGGTCGCGATGCGGACAGACAGGGGCTATGGATCCCGGCTCTCGGCGTGCTTCGCACGGCTCGGCCGGGATGACGCCGAGATTCAATCGCGTCACGAAGCCTTCTTCTTCGCCTTCACGCGCTCATACGCCTCCTGCAGCTTGGCGCGCACGGAGTTGCGCGGCTTGCCGGTGCCGAGATGCTCGGCGCGGAGCTCGTCCATGAAGGCCTGCCACATCTTCGGCCCGCCTTCCGTGAGCAGCGTCGCGCGGATGCTCAGCTCCGCGGTGACCGGCATGTGCTTGTTGCCCCAAGTCGACATCTGCGCCAGCACGGGGAGCAGCTCGATCCCCTTTTCTGTGAGGCTGTAGATCGCCTTCTGCTTGTGCGTCGGATCGTCCGCCCGACTGATGATGCCCTCTTCGAGCAGGCGCTTGAGCCGGTCCGCCAGGATGTTGGAGGCGATGCCCTCCTCGGAGCGCGTGAGCAGCTCGCGGAAGTGCCGGCGATTGCCGAACATCATGTCGCGGATGACCAGCAGACTCCATTTGTCGCCGACCACCTCGAGGGTGAGATTGATCGGACACCCCGACCGCTGCGTCTCGCTCAAGGTCGCGTCTCCCGGACAAACCGCTTGCATTATTGCACCGGTTTATCCAAGGTGCAACCGGTTGTGCTCACGAGTAACCGGACTCGCAATGGCCCTCACCCTCTACTGCCACCCGCTCGCCTCCTTCTGCTGGAAGGTGCTGATCGCGCTTTATGAGAACGAGACGCCGTTCGCCTTCCACCTGGTCGATCTCATGGACCCGGCCGAGAGCGCCGCCTTCAAGGAGATCTGGCCGCTCGGCAAGTTTCCGGTGCTGCGTGACCACGCGCGCGACGCGACGATTCCCGAGACCAGCATCATCATCGAGTATCTGGCGCAGCACTATCCGGGGCGCGTCGCGCTGGTGCCGCAGGATCCCGAGCGCGCGCGTCAGGCGCGCCTCTGGGACCGTTTCCACGATCTCTACGTGAGCGTGCCGATGCAGAAGATCGTGACGGACCGCATTCGTCCCGCCGGCCGCAATGATCCGCACGGCGTCGAAGCCGCGCGCGCCGAGCTGGCGACGGCGCTGGCCGTCGTCGATCGCGAGATGGCGCAGAAGCCCTGGGCTATCGGCGATGCCTTCACGATGGCTGACTGCGCCGCCGCGCCCGCGCTGTTCTATGCCGAGAAGGTGACGCCCTTCGCTCCCTACCCGAGCGCCGCCGCCTATCTGGCGCGCCTGCGCGAACGCCCCTCCTTCGCGCGCGTGCTCGCCGAGGCGGAGCCCTATTTTAAGATGTTCCCGCAATCGTAGGCTCGCGCCCCTGGCCATCCGGCCAGTTTTCAGCCGCGCGCGGCGGCCGTATCTCGTGGAAAGCAACACGGGAGCGGATCATGACCACGCTTGCAGTAATCTCAGACGCCATGCGGATGCTCGTCGATGCGGCGGCGCAGCGCGTGGTGGCGATCGACGTGAATGGCCGCAGCGCGGCGAGCGGCGTGCTCTGGCGCGACGGTCTCGTCGTGTCGGCGGAGGAGGCGATCGCCGACGAGGAGCGCTTCGAGGTGACGCTGCCGGACGGCCGCGCTGTCGAAGCGACTCTCGCAGGCCGCGATCCGTCGACCGACGTGGCGCTGTTGCGTCTCGCGGATACCTCCGGAGCCGTGGAACCGCCGGCGCTCGTGAACGACGTGGCGGCGGGCGAGCTGGTGCTCGCGATCGGACGCGGCCGCAACGGCGCCATCGCGGCGTCGGGGCTCGTGAAGGAGAGCGGCGGCAGCTGGCGCAGCTGGGCGGGCGGCACGATTGACCGGCGCGTTCTGCTCGATCTTGCGCTCGACCGCCGCGCTCATGGCGGCGCCGTGATCGATGCGGAGGGGCGTCTCGTCGGGCTCGCCGCCTTTGCGCCGCGCCGGCAGGCGCTGGTGATCCCGGCCGAGACCGTCGCGCGCATCGCGGCGCGCCTCGAGACGACGGGCTCGATCGCGCGCGGCTATCTCGGCGCCGGCCTCCACCCGCTCGCCGCAGCCGCGGGTGCGATCATCGTCTCGCTCGACGACAGCGGCCCTGCGCGCCACGCCGGCCTGCATGTCGGCGATATCCTCACGCGCTGGAACGGCGAGCCGATCCGCGGCGTGCACGACGTGTTCCGGCGGCTCGGGCCCGATACGGTCGGCGAGAGCGTCACCCTCGACGTGATGCGCGCCGACCAGCAGACGCAGGTCACGGTTGCGGTTGCGGCGCGACCGCATAAATGAGTCTGCGATGACCAAGGGCGAGACCGGCACATCGGTAACCTCGATCGCCACGCGGATCGTGGTCGGTCTCGCCGTGGCGGATCCCCGGCTCGCCCAGCGCCTGCGCGCGGCCGTTACGGCTGATCCACACCTTCAGGTCGCCGGCGACGCGACACGACCGGTCGATGTCGTGCTGACGGATCGCGCGGTCGGCAACGGCGTCCGGTCGGTCCTCATCGATGCCGATCCGCATGCCGCCGGCGCCCATGCCGTGCTGCCGCCGACCGCCGATGCCGAGTTGCTGGGCGCCGCCATCACGTTGGTCGCGGCTGGCTACACGATCGTCGGTGCCGACGAACCGCTTGGCCTTGCCGACGAGACCGCGCGGCCGAACGTGCTGCCGCCGGCCGAGCCGCTGACAGAACGCGAGAAGCAGGTCCTGTCTCTCGTCGCCCACGGCGCCTCCAACAAGGCGATCGCGCGCGAGCTCGCCATCTCGGTGCACACCGCGAAGTTCCACGTCGCCTCGCTGCTTGTGAAGCTCGGTGCGCGCAACCGCTCGGATGCCGTGGCGATCGGCATCCGCCGCGGCCTCGTGATGGTGTGAGCGCTACGCCGCGGCTTTCACGCTCTGCCGCAGCGCCGCGCTGAGCGCCTTCAGGCCGGCGCTCAGCTCGTCGGGCGTCAGCAGGCCGAAGCCGAGGCGGAAGACGCGCGCGTCCTCGCCGAACCAGGCGCCGTTGCCGACGCGCACGCCGTGCTGGTTCATCGCCGCATAGAAGTGGGCGACTGCCGCATCGTCGAACGCGGAAGGCTTCAGCCGCACGCAGCAGAGCGCGCCCGCATCGGGCCGCACCCACTCGACCAGTCTTGCATTCTCCTTCACCCACGTCTCCGTGCGCGCGAGGCCCTCGGCGAGACGGCCGCGCCGCTCGCCGAGAATGCGCTCGCGATCCTGCAGCACGCGGAGCGCCAGCGCCTCGTCCACCAGCGAGTTGGAGATCACGGTTGCGAACTTGCCGAGCACCAGCTGCTCGCGCAGCGCCGCATTGCGCGTGATCGCCCAGCCGATGCGCAAGCCGGGCGCGCCGTGGCACTTGGAGAGCGACGCCGTCGAGATCACGCGCGGACTGAGCGCGAGGGCGCTCGATGCGATCGCGTCGTCGCCGTAAGCCGCCTCGCGATAGGTCTCGTCCACAATCAGAAAGGCGTAGGGGCAGCGCTCGTGCATCACGTCGAGGATCTTGTGCAAGGTCTGCGCCGGGATCGCGACGCCTGACGGGTTCTGCGGCGTCGCGAGGCTGACGAGCTTGGTGCCGGGCGAGAGCTGGCGCGCGAGCGCTTCACATCCGGCTGGTAGCCATCGTCGAACGAAAGCCGCAGTACGCGCACCGTCGCGCCAACGCTGTCGAGCACGTTGCGGGCCAGCGGGAAGAGCGGCGCGGTGGTGACGGCTTCGTCGCCGGGTCGGCACAGGATGAAGGCGAGCAGGAACAGCGCATGCATGCCGCCAACCGTGATCACCACGTCGTCGGGCGCGACGCCGTGCAGCGCCGCAATCCTCTCGCGCAGGCGCGCGTCGCCGGGCGCGGTGCCGTAGGAGAGCGCGAGGTCCAGCGGCCCCTCCTCCATGAGCTCGCCGAGCCGCAGATCCGGCCCGACGCTCTCGGCGAGGTCGTAGCGCGGCGTCTCGCCGACCAGCGAGATGATGTCGTTCTTGGCAAAACGTCTCATCCGAGCCTCCATCGAGCTTCGCCTTCTCTAGCGCGCGCCGGCCCGACCAGAACAGTCACAGATGATTGAAATTGTACCCATAACAGTTAAGCTGCCGCAGACTGTCCTGGACCGCGAGATGCCATGCGCGCGAACCCCGAACATCGCTACGAGGAGCTGGCCGCCTTCATCACGGGATTGGTGAGCGAGGGCACCCTCGCGCCCGGTGCGCGGGCGCCCTCGCTGCGTGCGATCAGCCGGCAGAAGCGGATCAGCCTTTCGACCGCGCTCCAGGCTTATCGCCTGCTCGAGGACCGCGGCGTGCTCGAGGCGCGGCCGCAGTCCGGCTACTACGTGGCGCGCGGCGGCACGGTCGCGCGCGAGGCGCCGAGTGTGTCGAAGCCGCCCGCGCGCGCGAGCACCGTCACGGTCTCGGGCGTCGTCTCCAAGCTGCTCGACTTCGCGGCCGATCCGAAGCTGGTCCCGCTCGGCTGCGCGATTCCCGACGCCGAGCTGCTCGCGGCCGGCAAGCTCGACCGCTTCCTCGCCCGCGCGGCGCGCCTGAAGGGCGTCGCCTACAACACCTATTCGGTGCCGAAGGGCGACCTCAACCTGCGCCAGGAGATCGCGCGCCGCGCACTGCGCTGGGGCCAGGCGCTTTCGGCCGAGGACATCGCGATCACCTGCGGCTGCACCGAGGCGCTGATGCTGGCGCTGCGCACCGTGACGCGCCCGGGCGACACCGTGGCCGTGGAGTCGCCGACCTATTTCGGCCTGCTGCATGCGCTCGAGGCGCTCGACCTCAAGGCGCTGGAGCTGCCGACCGATCCGGCGAGCGGCATCGAGATCCCGGCGCTCGCCAAGGCGCTGAAGAGCGGATCGATCAAGGCCTGCCTGTTCTCGTCGAGCTTCAACAATCCGCTCGGCTGCACCATGCCGGACGATAAGAAGCTCGCCGTGCTGAACCTGCTCGCGAAGCACGACGTGCCGCTGATCGAGGACGACATCTACGGCGACATCTATTTCGGCCCCGAGCGCCCCCGTCCCTTCATGGCGCTCGACCGCCGCGGCATCACGATCTATTGCAGCTCCTTCTCCAAGACGATCGCGCCCGGCTATCGCATCGGCTGGATCGCGACGCGCCGCCATATGGCGCGCGTGCTCGATCGCAAGTTCGCCTCCACGCTGGCGGGCCCGACGCTGACCCAGGCCGCGCTCGCCGACCTGCTCTCCTCGGGCGGCTACGACAACCATTTGCGCCGCATTCGCCGCGTCTTCGAGGACAATATCGATCAGATGATCCGCGTGGTGGACCGCAGCTTCCCGAAGGACACGCGCGTGACGCGCCCCGCTGGCGGCTTCGTGCTCTGGCTCGAGCTGCCGAGAGGCCTGCAGAGCCGCGACATCTTCAGCGAGGCGCTGGCGAAGGGCATCTGCTTCGCGCCGGGCGACGTGTTCTCGGCGAGCAACCGCTACGCCAATTGCCTGCGCCTCTCCGCGGGCTCCCGCTGGAGCCCCTGGATCGAGAACGGGCTGAAGACGGTGGGCAGGCTGGCGGGCGAAGAATTGAGCAGGCGTTAGCCTCGACGCTCGCCTCCCCGGGAACCCTCGATTTCCGGGTGCACCGCCGGCAGACAGCCGCCGCCAAAGAGTCGCAGCCGCGGGCTCCTCAAAACAGCCTTGTTATACGTTTCTGCTAGGAACTGACCTTACACTGCGGCGGTGCCCAGCGATTAACAGTACATGAACGCCATTCTCATCAAGATCTTCGCGACAGCCCTCGCCTTCAGCCAGGTCACCACCCGCCCGGACGCGGTCAAGACGGAGTTCGATCCCGTCAAGGATCAGGCCGAGGTGGCGCAGCTGCTGACCGCCGGCTGCGCCCGCATGCGCAAGACCTTCGACATCGAGTCCATCAACCTCGACGACCTGATCGCCACCGCGATGGACGACAAGGAGGCGTTGAGCGGCGAGGTCAAGGCGCTCAAGGGCCTGAGCATCGGCGACCTCTATGCGTCCTATCGCCAGTTCTGCAAGAACGAGAAGGTCGCCAGCTCGCCCGTCGACCTCGCCCAGGTCATCACCTTCTACAACGAGTCGGTGAAGGACCTGCCCGACCCGTCGAGCCTTAAGGGCAAGAAGCTCCCCGGCATGAGCGAGATCCTCGACCTCAAGGGCGAGCGCTTCGCCGAGGTGCACGGGCCGGAGGCGCGCCGCATCTGGGTGCCGCTCTCCGACATCCCGCAGTCGGTGCGGCAGGCCTTCGTCGCCGCCGAGGACAAGCGCTTCTTCGAGCACACGGGCCTCGACGAGCGCGGGCTGGTGCGCGCTTTCATCGGCAACCTCGCGCAGCCGGGCCGGCCGCAGGGCGGCTCGACAATTACCCAGCAAGTCGCCAAGAACCTGCTGGTCGGCAACGACGTCACCTATGAGCGCAAGTTGCGCGAGATGATCGTCGCCTCGCGCATGGAGCGCATCCTCTCCAAGGACGAGATCCTCGAGCTGTATCTCAACTCGATCTATTTCGGCCGCGGCGCCTGGGGCGTCGAGCTCGCGGCGCGCAGCTATTACGGCAAGCCCGCGCGCGAGCTCAGCGTCGCCGAGGGCGCCCTGCTCGCCGGTCTCGCCAAGGGGCCGAACTATTTCAATCCCGACCGCAATCCCGAGCGCGCCAAGGAACGTCTCGCCTATGTGCTCGGCCGCATGAAGGATGACGGCTTCATCGACGCGGAGGCCGCCAAGTCCGGCATGCCGCAGATCGCGGCCTATGACCGCCCGCGCCGCGACGCCGGCTTCTATTTCGTCGACCAGGTGGTGCGGGAGGCGAAGGCCGTCGCCGGCATCGACCCCCTCTCCTCCACGTCGCACAAGCTCCGCTCCACCATCAATCCGGCGCTGCAGCGCTCCGTGGAGGCGACGCTGCAGGAAGGGCTTGCGCGCTACGAGCTCAACACCGGCCGCGCCAAGTTCCAGGGCGCCGAGGTGAACGTCGCGGACGCGGTGCAGAAGCTCGCGGCCGACCCGAAGCTCACCGAGCCGGCCTGGCTTGCGGCGCTGCGGACCGCGCGGCTGCCGCTCTACGACGTGCACTGGGAGCCCGCCGTCGTCATCGAGAATGGCCGCACCAAGCGCGGCGACGTGCTCAATGTCGGCCTCGCCGACGGCCGCACCATGCCGCTCAACGCCTGGTCGGCCAAGAACCGCCGCGAGCTGAAGCTCTATGACGTGGTCTATGTCCGCGTGCGCGACGCCAAGGGCAAGCAGAGCGCGCGCGCCGAGCTGCGCATCCGCCCCAGCGTGCAGGGCGCGGCTCTCGTGCTGGAGAACCGCACGGGCCGCATTCTCGCCATGGCGGGCGGATTCTCCTATCCGGCGAGCCAGCTCAACCGGACGACGCAGGCGACGCGCCAGCCCGGCTCCACCTTCAAGCCGCTCACCTACCTGGCGGCGCTGCGCAACGGCCTGCAGCCGAACACGCTGGTCGCCGACGAGCCGATCACCCTGCCGCCGATCGGCGCGACCGGTTACGACCGCCCGCGCGACTACTGGACGCCGCGCAATTTCGACGGCGGCGCCTATGGTCCGATCACCATGCGGCGCGCCCTGGAGAACTCGCGCAATCTCGCGACCGCCAATCTGATGGCCAACGGCGTCGATCTCGGCGGCGCCGAGGCCGGGCTCGACCGCGTCTGCGATCTCGCCATGGAGGCGCAGCTCTACAAGGAGTGCATGCGCTACTATCCCTTCGTGCTCGGCGCACAGCCGCTGCGGCTCGTCGATCTCGCGGCGTTCTACTCGGCGATCGCCAGCGAGGGCGCGCGGCCGACGCCGCACGTGATCGAGGCGATCGAGCAAGGCGGCCGCGAGATCTTCCGCCGCGATCCGAACCAGGTGGCCTGGATCGGCTCCGCCGATCGCGCCTCGTTCGTGCAGCTCAAGTTCATGCTGCAGGGCGTGCTCGAGCGCGGCACCGCGCGCGTTGTCAAGCACCTTGCACCTTACGCGGGCGGCAAGACCGGCACCACCCAGGACGAGGTGGACGCCTGGTTCGTCGGCTTCACCAACGACGTCACGATCGCGATCTGGGTCGGCTACGACAATGCCAACGAGCGCAAGACCCTCGGCCGCGGCCAGACCGGCGGCAAGGTGGCGCTGCCGATGTTCGAGCCGATGCTCGAGGCCGTCTGGGCGCTGCAGGCGCCGAAGACCGCGCTGGCGCCGCCCTCGCCCGAGGCCATGCGCCAACTCGTCGCCGTGCAGGTCGATCCCTATTCGGGCGAGCAGGTGCAGACGCAGCCGCGCCGGCAGGTCTACCCGCGCGGCCAGCCCTATCCGGCCTATCCGGACGACCAGGCCTATCCGGGCGGCCCGATCTACCAGGATGAGCAGCCCTATCGCAGCGCCGGCTCCCGCGGCACCATCACGGAATACTTCAAGCGTGACGCCTCGGGCGTGGTTGAGGACACGCGCTACCGCATGGTGGCGCGCGGCGAATATGGCTATCGCGACTACAATCAGGACGAGGACGGCAGCATCTTCGGCCGCTGGTCGTCGGACAATCGGCTCTACGACAACCGCACCTTTGCGCCGCCGCCCTTCTGGCCGTTCCAGCAGCGGGCGCCCTCGGCGCAGCGCTATCCGGACTACGATGACGACCGCTTCATGCGCCAGCCGCGCCGCGTCGATCCGGACTATCTCTTCGGCCGGCGGCTCTATTGACCCCTGAGATCATGACCCCCATCCGTGTCGCCCTGCTGATCGCCGTCTGTGCGGTTTCGCCCGCGGTCGCCCAGGACTTCCGCGTCGAGGATGTGCCGATGCTGGCGAACGTGCCGGTCGCGCAGCTCAAGCCGCGCACCGTCGCCTTCGCCGAATACGTGAAGGACAAGCTCTCGGATCCCTCGACCGGGCTCATTCCGTTCGACGACTGGGCGCGTGAGCGGCCGCTGCAGCGGAAATTCCTCTCGCTGTTTCCGGCGTTCGAGGAGCCGAGCCTGAAGGACGGCGGCAAGCGCAAGCTCTCAATCTACGTCGCCGAGGCGCGCTTCCGCATCGGCAAGCCGGCGGTCGATCTCGCGCGCTACGCCAACCTCGCCTTCATCGAGCGCCTCGATCCCGCCGTGAAGCACCGCGCCATCACGGCGGCCGCCGCCATGCCCAACAAGGAGGCGGAGCTCGCTTACAGCCTGCCGCCCGGCCGCAAATGGTGCGAGGACCCGAAGGCGATCTGCATCCAGTCGCGCTACCGGTTCGAAGGCCGCATTCCGGCCGGCATCCTGCTGGTCAACAAGCTGCGCGACGAGAGCAAGAAGCCGATCCCCGACTACATCGAATTCCAGAGCGAGATCCGCCTGCTCTCGCCGGAGCACCCCGAGGTCGCCGACATCCGCAGCCTCACGGGCATCGACAGCCCGGTCACCGGCGTGCTCGAGCAGAGCACCTTCTGGGCGAACCAGGTGATCCAGTTCGGCCGCCTGGTCGCGGTCGTGCAGCAGCACCCGAGCGACGCCAAGGCGAGCGTCGCCACGGTCTACCTGGTGCTCGCCGTGCGCAACGACATCCTCAACAAGCAGAAGGAATACGGCAACGCGCCGGTGCTGCGGAACATGGTTCCGGCGCAGCTGCTGATGGGCAACAGCTCCTTCAACACCGGCGACTCGATCAGCGCCGGCCTTCCCAAATACGCCCGCGGCCGTATCAAGGCGCTGGCCGAGATCATCGAACGCGAGTGAAGGCGATCTTCGGTTCGCGGCACGACCGCCCGTCGTGGTGAACAGGCCGTAACCACGCCGCCGACTCCCGCCGCGAGTTTTTCGTCAGATTCTGTGGGATTTTGCGGGGCTCGGCGCGGCGCCCGGCCGCTCTGGTTAAAACATCCTTTCAACCGATCGGTCCGCGCAGCGCGATCACCTAAGCCCGATGCAATGAGTCTGGGCGATCCTTGGGGAAACTGAAGGTAAAGCCGCCTTCAGCCTGGGGCTCGACGGACCGATGTTGCGGTTGTTACGCGCGATGATGCAGAGCCCGGCGGCCGTCGGCGCGTCCGTGATCGCGTTGATCTGGGTCGGTCTCGAGCTGCATCTCGACAGCATCCACAAGGCGGCCGAGCGAAGCGCGGTGCAGACGGCTGAGAACCTCACGGCGGCCTTCTCCGAGCACTTGTCGATCGCGCTGAAGGATATCGACCGCTCGATCAAGATCGCGCGCACGCGCTATCAGCGCATGCCCGACGAGGGCTTCGGCCGCTGGCTCACGTCGAGCGAGCTGTTCGACAAGCAGACCATGCAGGTCGCGGTGGCCGGGCCGAACGGCGCGCTCGCCTTCTCCACGCTCGGCATGCCCGAGACCAGGGTCGATCTCAGCGATCGCGAGCACATTCGCGTCCACCGCGAGCGCAAGGCCGACGAGCTCTACATCAGCAAGCCGGTCATCGGCCGCGTGTCGAAGAAGTGGTCCGTGCAGCTGACGCGCCGGATCGAAAATCCCGACGGATCCTTCGCGGGCGTGATCATCGTCTCGCTCGATCCGAGCTATTTCGGACGCTTCTACAACTCGCTCAACCTGCCGAACGGCGGCCACGTCGCCATCATCGGCAGCGACGGCATCCTGCGCGCTGCCAGCGGGCAGACCACGCTGCAGATCGGAGCCGATCTGTCCGGCACGCGCCTCTTCCAGGAATTTCCGAACAAGTCGAGCGGCTGGTATTTCAACGCGCGCAGCTTCGTCGGCGACGCTGCGCGGCTGGTGAGCTATCGCGCGGTGCGCGACTATCCGCTCGGCATTGTGGTCGGCTTCTCGGCCGACAAGCTGTTCGCCGCCGCCGACGCGCGGAGCAACTGGTATCGCGCAGCCGCGGTCATGCTGACACTGCTGATCCTCGCCGCCGTGGCCTTCAGCATGCGCCTGCGCAGGGCGCGCGCGCGCCTCGCCGCGGATCTCGAGGCCGAGCATGGGCAGCTTGAGCGGACGCGGCGCTTTCTCGATACCGTGATCGAGAACGCCCCGGTCCCGATGGTGGTCAAGGACGCCAGGACCGGCCGCTTCGTTCTCGTGAACCAGGCCTACGAGGCCTTCATCGGGCGCTCGCGTGAACAAGTGATCGGCCGCACCACGGCGGAGATCTATCCGACCCACGGCAACGCTATCACCGCCTACGACCGGGACGCTCTCGGTTCCGACGCGCAGCATGTCGTCAGCGGTCTCGTGGTCGAGACGCCCGCCGCCGAGATGCGCATCGTCAACACGACGCGGCTCGTGGTCCGCAACGAGAGGAACGAGCCGGAGTTGCTGATCGTCGTCATCGACGACGTGACCGAGAAGCGGCAGGCGGAGGAGAAGATCGCGCGCATGGCGCATCACGATCCTCTCACGGGCCTGCTCAACCGCGCCCGCTTCGGCGAGAGACTCGAGGAGCTGCTGGCGGAGCGCCCCGCCCATTTGGCCCTGCTGCTGCTCGACCTCGACCGTTTCAAGCAGGTCAACGACACCCACGGGCATCCGGTTGGCGATGTCCTGCTGCGCCAGGTTGCGGAGCGGCTGAGCGGCTGTGTCGGAGACCGCGATGTCGTCGCGCGGCTCGGCGGCGACGAGTTCGCCATCGCCTGCACCGGTGCGCGGTGCGCCAAGGAGGTCGAAGCGCTGGCGCTGCGCTTGCGCACCGCGATCCTCGCGCCTTACGAGATCGGCGCCGTGCAGGCCGATGTCGGCATCAGCATCGGCATCGCCTGCGCGCCCGCGGACGCGCGCGAGCCCGACGGGCTCTTCAAGCGCGCCGACCTCGCGCTCTATGCGGCCAAGGCCGACGGCGGCAACAAGGTGAGCTTCTTCGAGCCGCGGCTCGAGGCCAGCACCCTGGCGCGGCGTGCCCTGGAGGCCGACCTTCGCCTCGCCATCGCCAACAGCGAATTCCGGCTCCATTACCAGCCGATCGTGGACCTGCGCGACGACCGAATCGTCAGTCTCGAGGCGCTGCTGCGCTGGCAGCATCCGCAGCGCGGCCTGCTTGCCCCGGGCGAGTTCCTCGCGGCGGCCGAGGAGACCGGCCTCATCGTTCCGATCGGGGATTGGGCGGTGCGCCAGCTCTGCGCCGATGCCGGCTTGTGGCCGGACGACGTGCGTATCTCGTTCAACGGATCGACGCTGCAGCTGCGCGACCAGGGCTTTGCGGCCAGCCTGGCGGCGACGCTGGCGGAGTTCGCGGTGCGGCCCGAGCGGGTGGCGGTCGAGGTCACGGAGAAATGTCTCGGCGAATACAGCCGCGATTGCCTTGCGACTCTCGAGAAGGTCCGCGCCGCCGGTGTCCAGGTCGTGATGGACGACTTCGGCATGGGCCGCTCGTCGCTCGACGACCTGCGGCGCTTCCGTTTCGACCGCATCAAGATCGACTGCTCCTTCATGTCGACCCTGTCCGACGACCGCGAGCTGTCGCTCGCGATCACGCAAGCCGCCGCGACGGTGGCCCGCCTCCTCGGCGTGCCCGCGACGGCGGAGAGCGTCGAGACCCGGGAGCAGCTGCGGCTCGTCAGCGCGGCCGGCTGCACCGAATTTCAGGGCCGACTGTTCAGCCCGCCTCGCCCCGCCGAGGAGATCGTGCGCCTGTTCCGGCCACCCGTGCCGCAGGCGCAGAGCCTGGTCGGCTGAAGCTCACGTGATCAGGAAGTCGTCGAGCGTGAGCTGCGGATGGCCCTCGACCACGGCCAGCAGCACGCCTTTGCCGGCACCATTGCCGTCCGCGTCCCAGACCAGCCGCCCGAGATCCTCGTAGTAGAGCAGCGTCGCCAGCGACGAGGTGGCGTGCGGCAGCGCGCCCGCGACGAAGTCGAACCCGCCATCGAGGCCGAAGCCCGCGCCCGACAGCGCGATCTTGTCCACGCCATGCGCGAAATCCGCGATCGTGTCGCCGGCCTCGGCAAGCGACGCGAAGCAGAACGTGTCCGCGCCCGAGCCGCCGGTGAGAAAATCCTTGCCGGCGCCGCCGTCGAGCCGGTCGTTGCCGCTGCCGCCGCGGAGCGTGTCGGTGCCGGCTGCACCGAAGAGATCGTCCTCGCCCGCACCACCGTCGAGCACATTGCCGACCTGATTGCCGCGCAGCACGTCCGTAAAGGCCGAGCCCGTCAGGTTCTCGATCGCACTGAAGAAGTCGCCGGCCGCAGCGCCCGCGTTGGCGGCCGCATCAGCGAGGTCCGCGGTCGCTCCGCTCGTGGCGTTCGCATAGGTCACGGTGTCGGAGCCGAGACCGCCGCTCAGCGTGTCGGCGCCGTCGTCGCCTTCGAGCACGTCGTCGCCGTCGCCGCCCAGCAGGCGATCGGCGCCGCTGCCGCCCGAAAGGATGTCGGTGCCGGCGCCGCCATAAAGATTGTCGTTGCCGCCGTTGCCCACCAGCACGTCGTTGCCCTCGCCGCCGTCCAGCGTTTCGCCCGATGTGCCGCCCTGCATCAGGTCGTCGGCGGCGGATGCGGACGCGATCCCAATCCCGGCATTGGGATCGAGGCTGTCCGCGGCCGAGAGCTGCGTGAAGAGGCTGAAGCTGCCCAGATGCGCCGCATTCGTATCCGCGAGGGTGACCAGCGTCGTGAAGGCGTCGCCGCCGCCATCCGCGTCGATCTGCACCAGCGTGTCGGACCCGGACTGCACGAACCGCACATAGCCGCCGGCCATCAGATCGCCGTCCGGCCAGCCGAGCCGCGCCGCCATGACCGACAAGTCGATCACGTCGCCGAGTGGTCCGGAGCGAAAGTCCACGATCGTGTCGCCTGCTTCGCTCAGCGCGTGAAACGCAAAGCGGTCCCGCCCCTCGCCGCCGAGCAGCGTGTCGACGCCGAGGCCGCCCCAGACATGGTCCTGCCCAGCGCCAGCCGAAATGACGTCGTCGCCCTTGCCGCCGAGCAACAGATCGCCGCCCGCGCTGCCGAGGATGAGATCGTTCTCGTCCGCATCGGCGCGCACATACACGGTGTTCTGCGTGATCGCATATTGCACGCCGATCGGATTGCTCGCCCCGTAGGACTCGAACCAGGAATTGACGATCTGGTTGTTCGCCGGCGCGTTGATCGTGATGCTGGCGTAGTAGAGCGTCTCTTTCAGGGTGACGTTCTGCACCACGATATCGCGGGCATCGTCATTGCCCCACTCGTAGAGCACCACGCCGCGCTGATTGTTGGCGCCGCCCGAATCGAGCATCACGTTGCCGATGCCGCGCGCCATCAGGAAGCCGTAGCTGTCGAAGGCCATCACGCTGTCGAACACGCTGTCGTTCGCTTCCGAGTGCCACGACCAGGCGAAATTGCGCGTGCCGTAGGCGACCGAGTTGGTCACATACATGCCGATATCGGCGCCGTAGAGATCGGCACGCGCGGCGTTCGCCGTATTGCCGATGCAGTTGTTGTCGGCCGCATGGGTGACGTTCTCGGCATAGAGGCCGTTGACCGAGGTGCCGGTCGAGGTCATCGAGTGCACGCCGATGCCGATCGTGTTGCCGTCCAGCATGTTCTTGACCGTGATGTCGGTCACCTGCGCGTTCACGCAGTCGACGATGCTCACCGCGTAGCCGCGGCCGTCGTGCAGACTCAGGTTCTCGATGTGCGGCGCGACGGCGTTGCGCAGCTCGACCAGCGGCATGCTCCAGCTCTGGCTCTGGTCGCTGACGATCTCGCCGTTCTTCAGGGTGAGCGCGCCGCTCTGATAGGTCGTCGCCCGCACATTGGTCTGATAGAGGCCCTGATCGGCGAGCACGCCACTCAACGTCACGGTGTTGGCGTCGATCGCCGTGACCTGCAGCGCCTGCCCGAGACGGGTCGGCAGCGAGCCGTCGAGATGGTCTCCCGGCAGCACGTCGTCGGCCACGACCTTGATCCAGTCGCCGACCTTGATCCCGTTCGGCAGCGAGCCATAGGTGACGGTGGTCTGGCCGAGCGCATCGCTCGCGAGCGACACGCTTTGCAGCGCGGTATGCTGACCACGGCCGCTGATCACCGGCACATTGCCGCCCTGCTGCAGGATCGAGCCGTTCAGATCGATCGTGATGTCGCGCGCCGAGAGGTCGACCGTGAGGCCGGCCGTGATCCGGATGGTCTCGCCCGGCGGCAGGATCAGCGTTCCGCCGCTCGGCAGCGCGGCGAGCGCCTGGGCGATATCGGTTTCGGTGGCGCCGGCGGCGAGGCGGACTTCGACGGACACGGTCTATCCTGTGGAACTCGAGACAACAGGGGAGCGCCCGTCGCGAAGGCGACGGTGCGGCGGCTCGGCTCTTGGGGGAAGGTGCTTGCACGACACGGCGCGCGCGGGACCTGTTGCGCGCCGTGGCCAAGGTTATGCAAGTCGGAAGGCTGACGTCGAGTTGGGGAAAGCCCGATGCACCAGCCTTCGACTTTGTTTGCTTACCGGATCGTTACGACGCGCAGCCGTGACCTCACGTGAGCAGGAAGTCGTCCATGGTCAGCGCCGGCGCGCCCGTGACCACGGCGACAAGCACCGCCTTGCCGGCGCCGCTGCCATCCGCGTCGTACTGCAGCTGGCCGTTCGCGTAGAGCAACGTCGCATCCGTCGATGTCGGCGCGGTTCCGGCCACGAAGTCGAGCGTGGCCGGATCGAACCCGAAACCCGCCGCCGACAGCGCGATTCGGTCCTGGCCGCTGACGAAGTCTCTGATCGTGTCCCCGGCTTCCGCAACTGAGGTGAACCAGAACACATCGTCATCCGCGCCGCCCGTGAGCAGGTCCTTCCCCGCGCCCCCGTCGAGCACATCGTTGCCGGCTTCCCCGCGCAACGTATCCACGCCGGCGGCTCCGAACAGGCCGTCGTCGCCGGCACCGCCCGCCAGGAGGTTGGCGACCTGATTGCCGCGCAGCGTGTCCGCGAAGCCGGAACCCACCAGGTTCTCGACCGAGCTGAAGCTGTCCCCGGCCGCCGCGCCTGCATTCTGGGCGGGTGCCGCGAGGTCCGCGATCGCACCGATGCTGGCATCCGCATAGGTGGCGGTGTCGGAACCCATGCCGCCACTCAGCGTATCGGCTCCTTGTCCGCCATCGAGGAGATCGTCGCCGTCGCCCCCCAGCAGCCGGTCGGTGCCGTCTCCGCCAAGGAGGGCATCCTGGCCGAGCCCGCCGTTGAGGCTGTCGTTGCCGGCACCACCCTCGAGCCGATCTTGGCCGTCGCCGCCGTCGAGCGTGTCGTTGCCGTCGGCGCCGACCAACATGTCGTCGCCCACTTCGCCGTAGAGCGCATTCGCTCCGGCATTGCCGGTCAGCACGTTGTTGAGCGCGTTGCCGCGTCCCGAGAGAGCCGCCGTCCCGGTCAGCACCAGCGCTTCCACATAGTCGCCGAGCGGGCCTGCGAGCTGAATCTCGGTGCGGATCGTGTCGAAACCGTTGCTCGCGGCCTCCGCGACCACGTCCCCGGCTGCGTCGATCATATAGACATCATCGCCCGCACCGCCGCCCATCCAGTCGGCGCCCGCGCCGCCGTCGAGCACGTCGTTCTTGCCGCCGCCGAACAGGCTGTCGTCGCCGCCGAGGCCCTGCAGCGTCGTGTCCCGCTCGCCCGCGCGCAGCGCGTCGACACCCTCGGTGCCCACCACCACCGGCGGTTTCTCGCTCGGCATCGGCACCAGCTGATCCGCCGTCGACAGCCGCGTCAGGACATTGGCCGCGCCGAGCTGCTCCGCGCTCGTGTTCAGCAGCGTCGCCAGTGTCACGAAGTCGTTCCCGCCGCCGTCGACATCCACCTGCAGGAGCGTGTCGGCGCCGGATTGGACGAAGCGCACGTGGCCGGACGCGATCAGATCGCCGCGTCCCCAGTCGAGACGTGCGGCCAGCACCGAGAGATCGACCATGTCGCCATCGGAGCCGACCGCAAAGTCCGTGATCACGTCGCCGAGCTCGCTCAGCGAATGGAACGCGAAGCGATCGCGGCCAAGTCCGCCCGTCAGCGTGTCGTTGCCGATGCCACCCCACAGATAGTCGTTGCCCTCGCCGGCATCGAGCGTGTCATTGCCCTTGCCGCCCAGCAGACGCTCGTCCGCCGAGGTCCCCGTGAACACGTCGTTCTCGTCCGCATCGGCGCGCACATAGGTCGTGTTGACCGTCGTCGCATATTGCGAGCCGACCGGGCTGCTCACGCCATAGGCCTCGAAAAAGGAGTCCTGGATCAGGTTGCCGGTCGGCGCGTTGATCACCGTCGTCGAGTAGTAATTCGTTTCCTTCAGCACGACGCCGTCGATGGTGATATTGCGTCCGTCGCCGTCGCCCCATTCGTAGAGCACGACGCCGCGCTGGTTGCCCGCGCCACCCGAGTCCGTCATCGTGTTGCCGATGCCGCGCGCCATCAGGAAACCGTAGCTGTCGAAGGCCATCACGTCGTCGAAGCTGCCGCCATTGGCTTCCGAGTGCCACGACCAGGCGAAGTTGCGCGTCGCATAGGCGACCGAGCCCGACACGCTCATGCCGATGTCGCCGCCGTAATACTCGGTGCGTGCCGCATTCTCGACATTGCCGATGGCGTTGTCGTCCGCCGCATGGGTGACGTTCTCGGCGAACAGCCCCTGCACGGTCGTGCCCGTGGAGCTGAGCGAATGCACCGCGATCCCGAGATTGCCGGCATCCAGCATGTTCTTGACCACCGCGTCGGTGACCTCGGCATTCACGCTGTTCACGACGCTGATCGCGGTGCCGCGCCCGTCGCGCACCGTGACCTCCTCGACGCTGGCCGAGACCGTGTTGCGTAGCTGAACGAGCGGCGCGTTCCAGGTCTGGCTCTGATCGCCGACGATCTCGCCGTTCTTGATCGTGAGCTCGCCGCTCGTGAAGGCCGCGGCGCGCACATTGGTCTGGTAGAGAGCCTGATCGTTGAGCGCGCCGCCGAGCGTGACCGTGTTGCCCTCGACCGCGACCACCTGCAGCGCCTGGCCAAGACGCGTCGACAGCGTGCCGTCGAGATGGTCGCCCGGCAGCACGTCGTCGGCCACGACCTTGACCCAGGCGCCGACCTTGAGATCCGCCGGCATTTCTCCATAGGTGAGCATCGTGTGGCCGAGCCCATCCGCGCCGAGCGACACGCCTTGCAGCGGCGCGTGATCGCCGCGCCCACTGATCACCGTGACGTTGCCGGCCTGCTGCAACGTCGAGCCGTTAAGATCGATCGTGATGTCGCGCTGGGTGACGCTGACCAGCAGCCCGGTCTTGATCTGTATGATCTCGTTCGCGGGCAGCACGAGCGTGCCGCCGTTCGGCATGTTAGCGAGCGCTTGGACGATATCGGCTTCGGTTGCGCCGGAGGCGAGACGAATTTCCATGGCCATGTCCTCGGATTGACGAGATACGCGCGCGGCCGCCGCCCCCAGGGCCGGTGCCGCAGTTCCAGAGATGCGAAATGTGCTGGAGGTCAGTACGCGCGATCCGCGCGCGTTGAATCTCATTAGGTCTCGTGCGACCGAAACGTCGAGTAGGGAAACACCTGAATCGACAAGGTTTGCGCCCGCAGGCTTACGGCTTTGTTAGCGCTTACCGCCTTTGAGGCGAGCGCATTGCGCATCACGCGTGTGCAGACATGATCATGACCGAGCGGAAGCACGCGAGCGGGCGCGCGTGCACAGAAACGCAAGAAGGTTTTCGATAAAAGTTATTGCGTCTTCGCGAAGAACGCTTCGAGCCGCGCGATCTCTGCGCGCGTGCCTTCGAAGTCCTCGGCGAGTCGTTGATAGAATCCCGCCGCGCCCGCGAACATGTCGCTCTCGGCGCGCGCGCCGACGAAGTCCGAGATCTCCTCCATCTCGGCGACCCAGCGATAGGCCTTGCCCGGCATGCCGGGCAGCATGCGCGCGAACCATGCGACAAGCGTGGGCTGGCTCGCCGCGAGCTCCGCCTGCAACGCGTCCGCGACGCCGGCGCGGCTCGCCGCCAGCGCGAGCGCCGAGCCGAGCGCGATCAGCCCCTTGGTCAACCCGCCATACGACATCTTCAGCGCCGAGGCCGCGCCTACGGCCGCATCCATCACGTGAATGACGAGGCCATACTGATTCAGCGCGGCGACGCGCTGCGCTTCCGTGCCCGAGACATAGAAGCTCGGCCCCGCATAGCCGGCGCGCGGCGGGCCGCCGATGATGCCGGCATCCGCGAACGGCGCACCCGTCGCTCCGATCACGTCGGCGACGCGCATCACGGTCTCGGGATTGATCGCATTGCAGTCGACGAAGAGCGGCTTGCGGTTGGCGCCGCTGAGCACGGGCGCGAGCCGCTCGGCAAGGGACAGCGCTTCGGCCGGCGGCACGATCGAGAGCACGAGGTCGGCCGTGCCGATCTCCGCGTCATCGACGGCCGTGAGCCCCGCCGCCGCGGCGCGCTGCGCACTCGCCGCGCTCCGTCCGGCGAGCGAGGTCAGCACCGTCACGCCCTGCTCAACCAGCCGCGCACCGACGGCGGCGCCCATATTGCCGGGTGCGATCACGGCCACGGTCGCGGTCATGCGCGTCTCCCTTCCCATTCAAATGGGCGGCGGCCCAATTCCCAGGATATGCACGCGCATCGCTCGCGCGCCGGTTGCTCTTCGATATACTGCTTCCGCAAACAGAACAACGCGCGACGTCGGGGGAGGGATACATGCGTGCCTTGCTGATGGGGCTTGCCGCCTGTGCGTTGACATCGGCCGCCGCGGCCGAGTCCTTTCCGACCAAGCCGATCCGCGTCCTGGTCGGCTTTCCGGCCGGCGGCCCGAGTGACGTGCCGGCGCGCCTGATCGCCGACAAGCTGCGCGTCGCGCTCGGCCAGCCCGTGATCGTCGAGAACAAGACCGGCGCCGCGGGCATGATCGCGCTCAACGAGATGCTGGCGCAGCCGCGCGACGGGCACACCCTGCTGCTCTGCTCCTACATCGATGCGATCAATCCCCTGCTCTACAAGAAGGTGAGCTACCGGCTCGACGATCTCGTCCCGGTCTCGCTGGTGCAGAAGGCCTATTACGCCTTCACGGTCTCGACCACGCTGCCGGTCGCGAACCTGCCGGACTTCATCCGGCTCGCGAAGCAGAAGCCGGGCGAGCTCAACTACGGCCGCGTCGGCGCCGGCTCGGTGACCGAGCTGCTCGCGAAGCAGTTCGAGAAGGTCGCCGGCATCAAGATGACGGGCGTCACTTATCGCGGCACCGGCCCGGCGCTGCAGGAGATGACCGCGGGCCGGCTCGACTTCATGGTGGGCCCGCTCGCCGTGACGATGCCGCTGCACGAGGGCAAGAAGGTCAAGGTGATTGGCATGACGAGCCCCGAGCGTCTCGCCATCGCGCCCGACGTGCCGACGCTCACCGAGCAGGGCACGCCGATCATCAACTATGGCTGGTGGGGCGTCTGCGCGGGCGCCGGTGTGCCGAAGGGCGTGGTCAAGCTGCTGAACAGGCACGTGGTCGACGCCGTCAAAGCAAGCGACTTCCGTGCCACCATCGAGAAGACGGGCGTGCTCGCCGCCGCATCCACGGTCGAGGAATTCGCGCGCCAGCTGGCCGACACCGCGAAGGAGGCCGAGGTCATGATCCGCGAGCTCGGCATCGAGCAGATCGAGTAGCGTTGAAAAATTCCGTTCGTCCCCGCGGAAGCGGGGACCCAGACTAGGCAGCGTTTCGCGGCCCTGGATGCCCGCTTTCGCGGGTACGAACGGAGTCTAGGTCAGCCGCATCGACTTCAACCGATCCCGAGCTTCTGCTCTCCCCGATCGAGGATCACCGGCACGATCAGGTCCTCCTCGTCGCCGAGGTGCTGCAGCAGCTGCTTGAGCAGCCTGTCGCTCGTCTCCGCATAGGCGTCGCCCGCAAAGCGCTGCTTGTCGGCATCGCCGAAGCTCTGCAGGAAGCCGTTCGCGGACTCCACGCTGCGCATGATCGCGGCGTGGATGACCTCGTGGTCGTTCTCCAGCACGTCGAAGCCCGCGGCGAGCCGCGCCTCGGCCGCGCGGAACACCGGAAAGTAGTGGAAGTCCTCGACCTGATGATGCTCGTGCAGCTGCGAGAGGAAGAACTGCAGCCGCGGTGCGAACCAGCTCTGGAACTCGCGTGGCGGGATGAGCCCGCCGCGGAAGTCGGTGGTGGCGGTCTGCAGCGCGCGGCCGAGCTCGCGAAAGCCGTCGTGGCGCTGCAGCCAGAACTGCGCCATCTGCCCGAGATTGGCGTGGCCCGGCCACACCTCGCGCGGATACTGCTCGAGCAGCACGCGCAGGTCCTGCGGCCAGCCCGTGCGCGTGTCGAGGTCGCAGTCCGGATGGATCGTCTTGTCCGTCATGGCGCCCTATATCGAGACGCGTTCCCGCTGCGCAAGGACTTGACGCGGAAACGCAGACCCGCTCTTAAGGCAACCCTCGCTCGTCTGACCCCCAATCCTCATGCCGAAGATCACCTTCCTGGAACACGACGGCACCGCGCACACCGTCGAGGCCGAGCCCGGCGCGACCGTGATGGAAACGGCGCTGCGCCATGGCGTGCCCGGCATCATCGCGGAGTGCGGCGGCTCCTGCACTTGCGCGACCTGCCTGGTGCATGTGGACGAAGCCTGGTTCGGCCGCCTCTCGGCGCGCACCAGCGAGGAAGAGGACCAGATCGACTTCGCCTACGAGGTGAAGCCGACCTCGCGCCTCTCCTGCCAGATCACCGTGACGGATGAGATCGACGGGCTCGTCGTGCAGATGCCGGGCTATCAGGGGCGGTGATCACAACTTCGCGTTCCGCAGCGCTTCCGCGGTCGCGGCATCCGCCGGGAAGAACGACTCCAGCGCGAGCTCGGACAACGTGATGTCCACCGGCGTGCCGAACACCGTGGTGGTCGAGAGGAACGACAGCACGCCCTTGTCCGTGATCAGCCGCAGCGGCACCACGACGCCCGCATAGTCCTCCTGCGCGGGCGGCCTGGTCGTGGCGGGCGGCGCCGGATAGGCGCTGAGCTCCTTCATCAGCTTGTCGAGCACGATGTCGGCCGAGAGCTCGACCTGCGCGCGCAAGCGCTCCAGGAGATGCGCGCGCCATTCCGGCAGATTGGCGATGCGCGGCGCGAGACCCTGCGGATGCAGGCTCAGCCGAAGCACGTTGACGGGCGGCGCCAGCAGCGAGGGATCGGCGCCAGCGAGCAGCGGCGCCACCGCGCGGTTCGCGGCGACCAACGTCCAGTGCCGGTCGACCGCGATCGCCGGATACGGCTCGTGACCGGCCAGCACCAGCTCCACGGCCTTGCGCGCCGCCTGCAGCGCGGGATCGTCGAGCGAGCGCTCCGGAAAGATCGGCGCATAGCCGGCCGCCACCAGCAGCACGTTGCGCTCGCGCAGCGGCACCTCGAGCCGCTCCGCGAGGTTGAGCACCATGTCGCGCGAGGGCTGCGCGCGTCCGGTCTCCAGGAAGCTGAGATGCTTGGTGGAGATCTCGGCATCCATGGCGAGCGCGAGCTGGCTCAGGCGCCGGCGCTGCCGCCACTCACGCAGATGGTCGCCGATCGGCTTCTGTGTCTCGATCATCATGGCGCGACCATACCGACCGGCGCGCCGCAACTCCATTACCTGGCGGGTAACCTCTTTTTTGCTCCGGACGCGCCGCCATTACCTCGCGGTTAATCGACCCTGCGCGCTGGCATCGCCATTCTCGCGTCATGCACCAACGCGGTGCCGCAACCGGCCGCAAGGCCCACACAGGAGCCCGCCATGTTGAACCACCCTGCTCTGCTTCGCTTCTCGCTGATCATCGACGCCGTCGCGAGTGGCGCCACCGCCCTGCTGCTCATGGCGGGCGCCGGCCTGCTCGAAAGCTGGCTCGGCCTGCCGGTCGCGCTCATGCAGTATGCCGGGCTGATCCTCGTGCCTTACGTCACCTTCGTCGCCTTCATCGGCACGCGTTCCGAGATCGCCCGGCCGGCCGTGTGGCTGATCATCGCGGCCAATGCGGCCTGGACCGTCGCGAGCATCGGCCTCCTGGTGAGCGGCCTCGTCGCGCCGACTATGCTGGGCTACGCCTTCGTCATCGCCCAGGCAGTCGCGGTCGGCTTCTTCGGTGAGCTGCAATACATGGCGCTGCGCCGGTCTCCTGTGACGGCGTAACCGCCCCAGCATCGCGAAGCATCGGCGAGGCGGAGCGATCCGCTCGCCGCATGCCGTTGTCAGCGATCGACCACCTGGAAGCCGTGCGCGAACGGGTCGCGGTCGTCGATCACGATGGTGTTGAAGCCCGTGATGCGCGCCCAGCCTTCGACCGACGGCACGACCGCCTCGACATTGCCGACGCGCGCCCGGCCTTCGATACGGCCCGTGAAGGTCGAGCCGATGATGCTCTCGTGCACGAAGATGTCGCCTTCCTTCAGCCGCCCGGTCGCGGCGAGCTGCGCCATGCGCGCCGAGGTGCCCGTGCCGCAGGGCGAGCGGTCGATTGCCTTGTCGCCGTAGAACACCGCGTTGCGCGCGGTGCCGCCCGGCGTCTGCGCCTTGCCGGTCCACAGCACGTGGGTGAGCTTGTCCAGCGCCGGGTTCTCGGGATGCACGATCGAGTGCCGCGCATTGAAGTCGGCGCGCAGCTTAGGGCTCCAGCGGATCAGGTCCGAGGGCTGCACGTCGCCGACGTCGGAGAAATTCTCCTGCGGCTCGACGATGGCGTAGAAGTTTCCGCCATACGCGACGTCCACCTTCAGCTTGCCGAGCCCCTCGACCTCCACCGGATAGCCGCGGCCGAGCAGGAACGACGGCACATTGGTGAGCCGCACGCTGTCGATGTACTCGCCATTCCGCGTGACCGCCACTTCGACGAGACCGGCCGGCGTGTCGAGCCGCAGCCGCTCCGGATCCTTCGGCGTGATCAGCCCGTGCTCGAGCGCGATCGTCACCATGCCGATGGTGCCATGGCCGCACATGGGCAGGCAGCCCGAGGTCTCGATGAACAGCACGCCGACGTCGCAGTCCTCGCGCGTCGGCGGATAGAGGATCGAGCCCGACATCATGTCGTGGCCGCGCGGCTCGAACATCAGCCCGGTGCGGATCCAGTCGTATTCGGCGAGGAAGTGCTGGCGCCGCTCGAACATGGTGGCGCCTTCGAGCCGCGGGATCGAGCCGCCCGTCACCACCCGCACCGGATTGCCGCAGGTGTGGCCGTCGATGCAGAAGAACGTATGGCGCGCCATGGTCCTATATGGTCCCTATGCGGCCGACTTCAGCCCGACATCCGGCAGCTTCGGACGGTTCGCGAGCGCGGCCTTCATCATCGCCTCGATCTCGGCGCGGTCGGCGTCGGGCAGCGCGAGGCGCGGCGGGCGTGTGAGATGCGTGCCGCGGCCCATGATGTGCTCGCAGAGCTTGATGCACTGCACGAGGTCCGGCCGCGCATCGAGATGCAGCAGCGGCATGAACCATTTGTAGAGCGGCATCGCCTCCTCGTAGCGACCGGCGCGCGCGAGGCGGAACAAGGTCTCGCCCTCGACCGGGAAGGCGTTCGACATGCCCGAGACCCAGCCGACGGCGCCGACCATCACGCTCTCGACCACCACGTCGTCGAGGCCCGCGAACAGCACGAAGCGGTCGCCCACCATGTTCTTCAGATCGATGAAGCGCCGCGTGTCGCCCGAGGACTCCTTGAAGCACACGATCGTCTCGCAGTCGGCGAGCGAAGCGAGGATCGGCGGCGTGACGTCGTTCTTGTAGATGGGCGGGTTGTTGTAGACCATGATCGGCAGGTCGACCGCCTTGGCGACGCCGCGGAAATGCGCCGCAGTCTCGTGCGGCTTCGAGGAATAGACCAGCGCCGGCATCACCATGATGCCGTCCACGCCGACCCTCTTGGCCTCTTTCGCGGTCTCGATCGCGAAGGCCGTGGTGAATTCGGCGATGCCGCTGATCACGGGCACGCGGCCGCGCGAAACGTCCTTCGCGGCTTCCATGATCGCGACCTTCTCGGCGCGCGTGAGCGAGGTGTTCTCGCCGACCGTGCCGCACACGATCAGGCCCGAGACGCCGTCCCGGATCAGCGCGTCCATGACGCGCGCGGTCGCATCGATGTCGAGAGAGAAATCCTCCCGAAATTGCGTCGTTACGGCCGGAAATACGCCGGACCAGCTCACCTTCGCCATCCCTGACCTCCTCACCTGTCCGGCTTCATCTTAGCCCATCCGCACCCCATGGCGAGATGGCTGGAACGGGCTGCGCGCCCGCGAGTTTCCGCAGGAGCACTCGGTGGAACCACAACCATGTCGCGCACGATCCTGATAGCGGCCGGTGTCGCGGCCGGCCTGTTCCTGGCCTGGATGGCGGCCGAGACCCTGTTGTTGGTCTTCGCCGGCATCCTGCTCGGCGTGCTCTTCGATACCCTCGCGCGTGCGCTCGGCCATGTGCTGCCGATCGGGCACGGATGGCGCCTCGCCATTGTCTGCATCGTCCTGACAGCAGCGATCGCGGGCGCCCTGGCTTGGAGCGGCTACACGCTGGCGAGCGAATGGGACCAGCTCGCGCGCATCCTCTCCGAGCAGCTCAAGCTCCTGCGCGACCAGATCGACAATCTCGGTCTCATGGCCAAGCCCACCGAGGGCAAAGACGACATCCAGACCCTCGCCCAGCTCGTGCTGCCGGATCCGAGCCGCCTCTTCGGCGGCGCCCGCAGCGCCTTCTCGGCGGCGCTCGGCATCGTCGGCAGCAGCCTCGTCGTCGTGCTGATCGGCGTGTTCGCGGCAGCGAATCCTGGCCTCTATCGTTCGGGCGTCCTCATGCTCGTGCCGCCCGCACGCCGCGCACGCATCAGCCAGGTGCTCGACGAGATGGGGGAGACGCTGCGCTGGTGGCTGATCGGTCAGCTCGCGACCATGGTCCTGGTCGGCGCCAGCATCGGCGTCGCGCTCATGCTGCTCGGCATTCCGGGCGCCCTGCTGCTCGGGCTGCAGGCGGGACTCGTGAACTTCATCCCTTATCTCGGCCCGTTCATTGCGATCATCCCGATCCTGCTCGCGGCGGCCTCCGTCGGCACCACGTCGCTCGTCTGGGCACTTGCGGTCTATATGCTGATCCAGACCATCGAGGGTTACATCCTGACGCCGCTGATCCAAGATCGCGCGGTCAATCTGCCTCCCGTGCTCGCGCTCGCATCCCTGATGCTGTTCGGCGCCCTGTTCGGCGCGGCCGGTGTCGCCATGGCGATCCCGCTGGTCGCCGTGCTGCGCATCGCGGTGTTGCGGCTCTATGTCGAGGATGTCCTGCAGAGCGAGCCGCGCGCGAGCCGCACGGCGGCGTGATTCTCACTCACGCGCGACTGCGTCGCGTGCCGGCAGCGCCGCAAAATAGCTCGCGACCGCCGCGATCTCCGCGTCCGACAGGCGGCGCGCGATGCGGCCCATCACGTCGTCCGAGTCGCGCCGCGCACCCGTCTTCCAGAGCGTGAGCTGCTGCGCGAGATAGCCCACATATTGTCCGGCGAGCGCCGGCGCCACCTGCGTTCCGGTGCCCGTCCGGCCATGGCAGCTCCTGCAGGCCTCGATGCCGCGCGCGGGCGCGCCGGCCGCCGCGAGCGCGGCACCGGTTTGCAGACGCGAGAGATCACCGGACGCCGCGCGCGCCGGAGCATTCGCGGGCATCGATGCATAGTGATTCGCGACAAGCCGCATCTCCTCGTCGCCGAGCGCCCGCGCCACCGGCGCCATCACGCCGCTCGGCCGCTCGCCCTTTGCGTAGCGCTTGAGCTGCGCGTGCAGATAGTCCGCATCCTGTCCGTTGAGCCGCGGGAACGCGCCGCTCGGATGCCCCGCGCCGTCGAACCCGTGACAGCGCACGCAGGCGGCTTCCGCCTGCTGCGGCGGCCCCGCCATCGCGATCAGCTGCCCTTCCGACGCGCGCACCGCGGCGTCGCTTTCGTCTTGCCGCGTCATGTATCGCAGCCGCTCCGCCGTCAGGCCCGGCAGCACCTGCAGGAAGGCCACCAGATCCCACACCTCGTCGTCGCGCTCCTGCGCCTCCCAGGCCGGCATGCCGGTCATCTTGATCCCGTGCTTCACGATCCAGAACAGCTCGTTGGCCGACCAGTCCGAGACCTTCTCGGTGAGGTCCGGCGCTTCCGGCTGCATGCGCCAGACCGTCGGATGAACCGGCAAGTTGCGCGCGCTGTGGCAGACGAGGCAGCCGGTCTGGAAATGCCGGAAGCCGCGGATCACTTGCGCCTCGTCGCCGAGCGGCGGCACCTTGATCGCGGCGGCGTGCACTTGCACCGAGCGTCGCATGCCGATCTCGAGCGCCCAATAGACGATGCGGAAATGCGGCTTGGTCGCCGCGACGTCGTAGAGGCCCGCGAGCGTGACGATCACGACTGCGATCGCCGCCACAACTCCAGCCGCGACGAACCCGATCAGCACACGCATGCATTTCCTCTCACGCGCCCGGCGCGCCGATCGGTAACGCGGTCGGAACCCGGATGGTTGCCTGCACGGGTTGGCCGCGGCCGCACGATGCTCTATCTGCTGAACCAGTCCCGCACCGGGACGCGGTCCCGCTTGAGGGGACCTCGGTCCCGCTTCTGGGACCCGGTCCCGCTGGGACCCGGAGAGCCTCATGACGCAGCCGTTCTGGCTCGTTCTCGGAATCCTGAGCGTTGCGGCCGGCGCGGCGGGCGTGGTGCTGCCGCTGGTGCCCGCGACGCCGTTCCTGTTGCTCGCCGCCTATTGCTTCGCGCGCAGCTCCCCGCGCCTGCATGCCTGGCTGCTGAACCACGTGCACTTCGGCCCCGTCATCACGGACTGGCAGCGCCACGGCAGCATCGCGCGCAACGTCAAGATCACGGCCGTGATCATGATCGTGGCGACCTTCGCGGGATCGGTGGTGTTCGGAGCGCCCGCCTGGGTCATCGCGGTGCAGGCGGTCGTGCTCTCGGCCGTGACGCTCTTCATTGTCACGCGTCCGGAGCGGCCGGAGCCGACCGACTCGTGAGCGCCGGCAGCTAATGCACTAGTGCTTCAATCTCGATTTTGTGCTTTGTTCGGTCGACGGGCGGCGCCTTCCGCGCCCTGCCGCAGCCGCAAACGATCATGCCGCGACCTGCCCAGACCGCTTACGAACCTCTCCGGCGCGTGCGCGTCGCGCTCGACCGCTCGCGCCAGGTGGCGCCGCAGATCCTGGAAACCATGCGCGCGCGCATTCTTTCGCTCGAGCTGAAGCCGAACACGCTGCTCTCGCGCGCCGCTCTGCAGGCGGAGTTCGGCGTCAGCCAGACGCCGGTGCGCGATGCGCTGATGAAGCTCGAGCAGGAAGGCCTGGTCGAAGTCTATCCGCAGCACGCGACGCTGGTCGCGCGTATCGACGTGAGAGCGGCGCGGCAAGCGCACTTCCTGCGGCTCGCCATCGAGCTCGAAGCCGTGCGGCGGATCGCAACCGAAGGGAACGACGCACTAATCGCCGAGCTCAAGCGGATCATCGCCGAGCAGCGCCGCCTGAAGCCCAGCGACACCGAGGGCTTCGCGGAGGCGGATCGCGCCTTCCATCGCGCGCTCTACGAGGCGGCTGGCGTGCCCGACCTGTGGCAGCTGGTCCGCCGGCACAGCGGACATATCGATCGTCTGCGCCTCCTCAATCTGCCGTTGCCCGGCAAGATGGGCGCGATCGTCCGCGACCACGAGGCTGTGGTCGCAGCCTTGGCCCGCTGCGACGCCGATGGCGCGGCCTCGGCCTTGCGTCGTCACTTATCCGGCACGCTGTCGATCGTCGACGAGATTCGCCGGCAGCATCCGGACTACCTGCTGCCCGAATAGCTCGTTACAAACGGCTCCCGTGCTTGCGCCCGAGCCCGCTGATGCATTAGTGTTTCACCCGAGAGCCGCTGCCTTGGCACGACAAAATTCAGGGAGGTTGCCCGTGCGTCTGTTCGTTTCCGCCCTTTTGCTCGCCACACTGGCGTTCATTGCGCCGGCCGAGGCGCAGAACTGGCCCGCCAAGCAAGTGACCATCGTCGTGCCGTTCAATGCCGGCGGCACCACCGACATGTTCGCGCGCATCCTGGCCCAGGGCCTGCAGGCGAAATACGGCACGCCCTTCGTGGTCGAGAACCGCGGCGGCGCCGGCGGCAATCTCGGCGCGACCGCGGTCGCCCGCGCCCCGAAGGACGGCTATACCTTCCTGGTCGGCACGGTCAGCACCCACGCGATCAATCCGTTCATCTACAAGTCGCTGCCGCACGACACCGAGAAGGATTTCGAGCCGGTCAGCCTGATCGCACGGCTGCCGAACATCCTGGTCGTGAACCCGAAGATCCCGGCCAAGAACATCGCCGAGCTGGTCGACTACCTGAAGAAGAACGACGGCAAGCTGAACTACGGCTCCTCGGGCGTCGGCACCTCGATCCATCTCGCCTCGGAGCTGTTCCAGATCAAGACCGGCACGAAGATGACGCACATCCCCTACAAGAGCTCAGGCGAGGTGATGAACGCGCTGGTCGGCGGCCACGTCGATCTTGCCTTCGACAACATGACGCTCGCCTGGCCGCAGGCGAAGAGCGGCGCGGTGCGCGCCATCGCGGTGACCTCGACGGCGCGCAGCGCCACCGCTCCCGAGGTGCCGCCGGTGGCCGACAGCCTGCCGGGCTTCGAGGCCACCTCCTGGCACGGCGTCTTCGCGCCGGCCGGCACGCCGCGCCCGATCGTGGAGACAATGGCCGCGGAGGTGAAGCGCATCTTCGAGGATCCGGCCATCCAGAAGAACCTGCAGGAGGTCGGCGCGGTGCCTTCGCCGATGACGCCCGAACAGTTCAAGGAGTTCATCTCGGCCGAGCGCAAGAAGTGGCAGGAGGTCGTGAAGGCCGCGAATATTCCGCAGCAGTGATCCCCTACTCCGCCTGGTGCCGCGTCAGCCAGCGCTGCACCAGCTCGAACGCCTGATCCGCGAACACGGCGAGCAGGCCGACCAGCACCGCGCCCTGCACCACATAGGCAGGGTTCGAGCCCGATAGCCCTTCGATGATCGGCGAGCCCAGCGTAAGAGCGCCGACCGTCGACCCGATGGTGGCGGTGCCGATGTTGATCACCACGGCGGTGCGCACGCCGGCGAGGATCACGGGCGCCGCGAGCGGCAGCTCGATGCGGAACAGCCGGCCGACCGGCGAGAACCCTGCCCCATCGGCGGCTTCACGCACCGCAGCCGGAACGCCGCGCAGCCCCGTGACGGTCGTCTCCACCACCGGCAGCACGCCATAGGCGACGAGCGCCAGCAGCGTCGGCAATGCGCCGTAGCCCATGAGCGGCACCGCGATCGCGAGCACGGCGACCGGCGGAAAGGTCTGTCCGATCGTCGCCACGGTGTCGACCAGGCCCGCAAAGGCGCGTCCACGCGGCCGCGTGACGAAAGCGCCGACCGCAACGCCGAGCGTGATCATCACGACACTCGACAGCGCGACCAGGCCCACATGCCACAGCGCGAGCGTCGCGAAGGACGCGCGCGTATAGACGGGCCGTTCGAGAGCGGGATACCAGGCGCGGAACAGCGGCTCCGCCAGCGGCATGACGGTGACCAGCCCCATAAAGGCGAGGCCAAGCCAGAGCGCCGTCGAGCCGAACCTCCTGCTCACGACCGCGCCTCGACCAGGTCGGCGAGCCGGATCGCACCGACGACACCCGTGCCGTCGCGCACCGGCAGCGCCTGCACGCCGCGCGCGATCATGAGCGCGAGCGCCTCCTCGAGCGGAGCGTCCACGGCGATCGGATCGCCGACGGCGGCTTCCGAGCGCATGCGATCGCGCACGGTCGCGACCTTGAGCAGCCGCAGGCCCGCGCGCGCTCCACCGACGAAATCGCGCACGAAGCCGTTGGCGGGTGCGCTCAACACCTCGCGCGGCGTGCCGTGCTGCATCAGCCGGCCCTGCGCCAGGATGGCAATGCGCGAGCCGAGCCGGATCGCCTCGTCGATATCGTGGGTCACGATCAGGATGGTCTTGCGCGTCGCCGCGTGGATGCGCGCGAGCTCGCCCTGCAGGCTCTCGCGCGTGAGCGGATCGAGCGCGCCGAACGGCTCGTCCATCAGCAGCACGTCCGGATCCGCCGCGAGTGCGCGGGCGACGCCGACGCGTTGCTGCTCGCCGCCCGAGAGCTCATGCGGATAGCGCGCGCCGTAACGCGCCGGCGGCAAGCCGACGAGGTCGAGCAGCGCGTCCACGCGCGCCGCGATGCGCGGCCGCGGCCAGCCGAGCAGGCGCGGCACCGTCGCGACGTTCTGCGCCACGGTCCAGTGAGGGAAGAGACCGATGGACTGGATTACGTAGCCGATGCGCCGGCGCAGGGTGACCGGCTCCAGCGCGGCTGTGTCCGTGCCGTCAAGCCGGATTGTGCCTGCGTCGAGCGGGATGAGGCGATTGATCAGCCGCAGCAGCGTGCTCTTGCCGCTGCCCGACGGACCGACCAATGCGCAAATCTCGCCGCGCTCCACGGTCAGCGACACCGCATCGACCGCGGTCACATCGCCGAAGCGCTTCGTCACGCGTTCGAGCGCGATCATCGTGCCCCCGCGAGATCGGACAGGCTGCGCAGCAGGCCATCGGTGAACAGCGCCAGCGCGATCGCCGAGAGCGCACCGAGCAGCACGAGGTCGGTCGCGGTCTGCCCCAAGCCCTGAAACACGAAGGTGCCGAGCCCGCCGGCGCCGATCAGCGCCGCGACCACCGCAAGCCCGATGAGCTGCAGCGTGACGATGCGCAGCCCCGCGAGCAGCACCGGCAGCGCCAGCGGAAACGAAACGTCGCGCAGGATTTGCCAACGGCTCATGCCCATGCCGCGCGCCGCGTCGATCACGGCCGGCGGCACACCCGCGAACGCTGCGTGCACACTGCGCGCCGCCGGCAGCAGGCCATAGGCCGTGAGCGCGATGATCGCAGGCGCCGGGCCGATGCCGCGCAGGCCGAGCGTGCGCAGCAGCGGCACCGCTTCGGAGAGCGCCGTCAGCGGCGCGATCATCAGCGCGAACAGCGCGATCGAGGGGATCGTCTGCACGATGTTGAGCGCCGCGAAGATCGTGCCGGCACGCGCGGGCCGCTGCAGCGCCAGGACGCCGAGTGCGCCGCCGATGACGAGCGCGGGCGCGAGCGACGCCAGCACGAGCCAGACATGGCGCGCGAGCTCGCTCGCGAAGACATCGCCGCGGCTCGCGAATTCGCGCGTCAGCGACAGGTCGCTGAACCGCCCGGCCCACGCCATGGCGGCAATCGCCGCAGCAACCACGAGGGCCACGCCGAACCGCAGCACCGCCGGGGCCTGCAACCGTTCGAGGGCATCGGCCGCCGCGAGCGATGCCGCGAGGCCCATGAGCCAGAAACCCGCGCCGAGCGAGGCACGCGCCGCCGGCGTGCCGGCCGCGGCCATGGCTTGATGCGCCGCCGATCCGGCGGCCCACACCAGTGTCGCGACCAGAAGGCTGGCCGCAGCCGCCACGATCCATTGCAGCCGGCGGGAGGGAGGCCGGACGACCGCGACTGCGAGAACTGCAAGCTCCAGCAGCAAAGCCGCCAGCGTGCCGGCATCGACGAGCCCCCATATCGGGACCGGCCGTCCCGACAAAATCCGGTTCGGCGCCACCGTGACGAAGCCGAGCGTGATCGCCGCGACGAGGATTGTCGCGGTCAGCAACGCGAGCACAGGGTTGGAAATAACGGCGCGCCCGCGCGCGATGGTGCTCATCGGGCGCGTTCGCTTCTCACTTCACGAAGCCCTTGGATTTCAGATAGTCGGCGGCGACCCGGCGCGGCTCCTGGCCTTCCACCGCGATCTTCGAATTGAGCGCGCGCAGCGTCTCGATGGTGAGGCTCGCGAACACCGGCTCGAGCGCCGTCTTGATCTGCGGATTGCGCTGGAGCACGGCCTCGCGCACCACTGGCGCCGGTTCGTAGACGGCCTGCACACCCTTCGTGTCGGTGAGCCACGTGAGACCGACGGCCGCGAGCGCGCCGTCCGTGCCATAGGCCATCGCGGCGTTCACGCCGGAGGTTTGCTCCGCTGCGGCGCGGATCGTCGCGGCCGTATCGCCGCCGGAGAGCACCAGCAGCTTGTCCGAGCCGAGCGTGAAGCCGTACGCCTTCTGGAACGCCGGCAAGGCGCCGGCGCTTTCCGCGAACTCCGCCGAGCAGGCGAGCTTCACCTTGCCGCCGCCCGCGACCCACTTGCCGAAATCCTCCAGCGTCGCGAGCTTGTTCTGCTTCGCGACATCGGCGCGCACCGCAATGCCCCACGTGTTGTTCGCGGGCGCCCGCTGCAGCCAGACGAGCTTGTTGGCGCGGTCGAGGTCGCGCGCCTTCGCATAGGCCGCATCCGCGTTCTTCCACGCGGGATCCGAATCCATGTTGAAGAAGAAGCCGGCATTGCCGGTGTATTCCGGATAGATGTCGATCTCGCCGGAGGTGAGCGCCGTGCGCACGATCTTGGTCGGGCCGAGCTGGATCCGGCTCTCCACCGTCAGCCCCGCATTCTGCAGCGCGAGCGCGATCAGGTGCCCGAGCAGCGCGCCCTCGGTGTCGATCTTGGAGCCGACCGTGATCTTGTCGGCCGCCTGAGCGGCGCCCAAGAACAGCGGGGTCAGCAGCAGGGTTGCGGCGACAAAAGCCTTGAGGCGAAGCGCAATCATGTCGAATCTCCGCGGGGCGGGCCGAAGCTTACGCCAATCCATCATGGCACGGAACGCCATGATCCGGTCGCACCGGCAACGCAGCCTGTACGCCGTTCCGTTCGGATCGGACAACCCGCGACGCGCATATGACGGAGGCGATGTTGGATTTCAATGGTCTCGGCAACCTCGTGCTGATCTACAGCATGCACGCCGCGGGCGCGCTCGTCGCCGCGGTGGTCGGCTGGTGGGCGGCTTCGCTGGTCGAAGCCGGCGTTCGGCGCGCCCTGCTGGCTTCCCCGCATATGGACCTCACGGTCGCGACCTTCCTGGCGAGCCTCGCGCGTTACGCCGTGCTGGTCGTCGTGCTGGTCGCCATCCTGCAGATGATCGGCATCCAGGCCACCAGCCTGGTCGCCGTGATCGGCGCCGCCTCGCTGGCGGTTGGCCTCGCTTTGCAGGGGACGCTCTCGAACATGGCGGCGGGCGTCATGCTGCTGCTGTTCCGGCCGTTCCGGCTCGGCGACACCATCGAGGTTGGCGGCATCACGGGCATGGTGAAGAACCTCAATCTGTTCATGACCGAGGTCGCGAGCGGCGACAATGTCCAGGTGCTCGTCCCCAACAGCAAGGTGTGGGGCAATGCCATCACGAACTTCTCGACCTATCCGACGCGCCGCGTCAGCCTCACTGCACCGGTCGCCCTCGAACGCGACGTCGGGAAGATCGTCGCCGGCCTGCGCGATCTCCTCGCTCAGGATGCCCGCGTGCTGAAGGATCCACCGCCCAGCGTCGTCACCTCCAACCTCGCCGAGAAGACCGTCGAGATTACGGTGCAGGCCTGGGCGCTGCCGGACCACGCCGGCGCCGTACGCGCCGAGATCGTGCAACGCCTGTACGGCATGGTCCAGCCGCCGGAACCCGGGACGCTGCCGCCGACTTGACCCACGCTATCGGTCATTACGCGTGAGTCAGATCCTGTGCAGATTCCGGAGGAACTGGTCCGGTCCGTTTCGCAGCGTCGCGCGATCCTGTTCGCGGGAGCGGGCCTCTCCATGAGCATCGGCCTTCCGTCCTGGGACGCGCTGATCCGCCATATGGGCGAAGAGCTGGGCATCGAAACCGAGGCGCTGCTCGGGCCCTCTGTCAGCTACCACACACTTGCCGAATATTACCGCATCAAGGTCGGCAGCATCGGCCCGCTGCGCAGCTGGATGGACCGCAACTGGCGCGTCACGCGCGAGCAGGTGCGCGGCTCGCGGCTGCACCAGCTCGTCATGCGACTCGATTTTCCGATCATCTACACGACCAATTACGACCGCAATCTCGAGGCCGCCTTCGAGGCGCAGAAGCGAGACTATGTGAAGATCGCCAACGCGCGCGACATCGCCAAGATCCGCGAGGGCGTGACCCAGATCGTCAAATTCCACGGCGACTTCGACGAGGACGCTTCTCTCGTCATCGCGGAGACCGACTACTTCAGCCGCCTCGCCTTCGATTCTCCACTCGATGTGAAATTCAGATCCGACGCCATGGGCAATGCGCTGCTCTTCGTCGGCTACAGCATGACGGACCTGAACATTCGCCTGCTGCTGCACAATCTGTGGCGGACATGGCACGCATCAGGCTTCGAGCGTGACCGGCCGAAATCCTTCGTCTTCATGGCACGGCCGAACGAGATGCAGACCGCGATCATGGAGCAATGGGGCATCTCGGTGCTGAGCAGCGATACCGACGAACCGGGCGAAGCGCTGTGCGGCTTTCTCGAGGAGCTCGCCAGGCGGGTCGATGCTCACACCGAGGAAGAGCCGTCAGGCAAACAGCTCCGGATGGCGTAGCTGCAGCGCCTGCACCAATACGAGCGTCTTCATGTCGGTGAGTTGCCCATTGGCGATCAGCGCCAGCAGCTCGTTGAGCGGCAGTTCGCGCACCGTGACGCTCTCGTGCTCGTCCGCCGCGCCGCCGCCCGCGGCGATGCGGTCCTCATCCGCATAGGGGCTGAGATAGAGGGCGATGCGTTCGGTCGAGATCCCGGGCGAGGCCCAGACGGTCGCGACATATTCGAGCGTGCCGAGTCGCAGCCCGGCTTCCTCCATGGCCTCGCGCCGCGCCGTCTCGGCCGAGTCCTCCTCCTCGACGCGCCCGGCGATCACCTCGAGCACCTCGGTCTCGTCGCCCGCATACATCACGGGCACGCGCTGCTGGCTCACCAGCATCGCGCGGCGCGTCGCGGCATTGTAGGGCAGCACGCACGCCGACATGCCGTGATCCAGGATCACGCGATCGAGCTTGCTTCCGTCATGTCCACGGATGGTCGCGACCAGGAACCTGGTCCAGCCTTCGAAGACCGTGCGGATGTCCTCGATGCCCCCGGCCATGAGACTGCTCCCCTGTTTCGGAGAGACGGCTACCTTCAAGCCGTCTCTCCCGCAAGGGGATCAGCGCTCCGCGAAGGTCATCAGCTTGCGGGCGCGGCGCAGGCTGCGCAGCTTCTCGAGCGCCTTGGCCTCGATCTGGCGGATGCGCTCGCGCGTCACGCCGAAGGTCTTGCCGACCTCTTCCAGCGTGTGCTCGTTCATGCCGCCGATGCCGAAGCGCATGCGCAAAATGCGCTCCTCGCGGGGCGTGAGCTCCGAGAGCGCCTCGACCACGTGCTCGCGCAGCGCGCTCGCCTCCACGGCGGCGTGCGGATCGACGCTGTCCGGCGCCTCGATCAGGTCGCCGAGCGTGGCATCACCGTCTTCACCGATCGGCAGGTCGAGCGAGGTCGGCTCCGGCACGATCGAGAGCGCGTGCTCCACATGGGCGAGCGCGATACCAGTGCGCGTCGCGATCTCGTGCGCGTGCGCGTCACGGCCGTGCTGCTGATAGATCTTGCGCCGCTCGCGCAGCACCTTTGCGGCTGTCTCGGTCATGTGTACCGGGATGCGGATCATCCGCCCCTGGTCCGCGATCGCGCGCGCTATCGCCTGGCGGATCCACCACACCGCATAGGTCGAGACCTTCACGCCGCGGCGATAGTCGAACTTCTCGACCGCATGCATGAGACCGAGATTCCCCTCCTGGATCAGGTCCAGGAAATCGAGCGAGCTGCGGCCGCGATACTTCTTGGCGATGGCGACCACCAGGCGCAGATGCGCGCGCACCAGCTCCTCGCGCGCCGCCTTCACCTCGCGCTGCGCGCGGCCGACGCTGAGCCCGATCTCGCGCAGCTCGACGATCGGCACGCCGAGGCGGCGCGTTATGCCGGCCAGCGCGCCGCGCAGCTCCGCAACCTCGGGTGCGTGCTGACGCGCGAGCGCACGCCAGCCCTTGCCCTTCAGCGCAGCCAAGGCCTCGGTCAGATCCTGCTGTGCGAGCTCCCGCGACAGGCAGGCCTCGATCATGGTGCGGCGATCGACATCGACCCGGTCGGCGAGGCGCATGGCGCGCTGCTCGATCTGGCGCAGCCGGATGAGCTCCTCCTCCAGCGCGGAGACGAGCGCCGCCGTACGCGCGGGCTGCAGCCGCAGCGCGTTCACTTCTTGCGCAAGCGTCTGCACGGTCTCGTCGAGCTGCGCGCGGGTGCGCTTGGCAAAGTCGCTGCCGCGGGCCAGTAGCGACAGGCGCTTGCGGCATGCGAGCGCCATGGCATCGCCGAGTGCGACGATGCTCTCGAGCTGGTCTGCAAGCTCTGCCGGAAGCGTGATTTCGACCGGCGTCTGCTCCGCGGCCTCGCGGCTCGGCTCTTCCGGAGCCTCTTCGCCATCCACGGGCGCAGCAGCGCTCGCCACCACGACGAGGTCGGCCGGACGCATGCGGCCTTCCAGCAGCTCACCCGCCCACGCGCCCATTTGCGCGGCGAGCGCGGGGACGCGGCAAAGATTGCGGGCGATCGCGTCCTGCGCGGTCTCGATGCGCTGCGCGAGTGCAGTCTCCTGCTCGCGCGTGAGCAATTCGCCGCCGCTCATGTGACGGAGATAGGTGTCGATCAGGTCGCGCGAGAACTCGCTGCGCTTGGTCGCGCCGGCGGCCGCCTGCTCGCTCGCCTCCGCGCCGTCCTGCTCCTCTTCGCTCTCCTTCGCGGGCGTGCGAACACGCTCGACCGATCCGAGATCGGTCGTGAGATCGAGCTCCGGCTCGAAGGCCTCGGCTCCATTCCGGCGAGGCGCCTCATCGGGCTCCTGCATGAGCCCGCCCTTCAACGAGAAATCCATTTGGTCCCGACTCCTTACATCTGCGACCAGCGCGCCGAGCGGGTACGAAGGTACAAATCACCTACGATCGCTCGCTCCGGCCGGGGAGCTGCCGAGTTCGGGAACCCAGGTCGGCGTCGTGGGAGATGCGAACGGCGATTCAGCGGGGCGTCACTCGATACGCCGGCGCTGGCGTGATCACCGCCCGAAAATGGGAGTTCCGCTCCGCCAAATCAAGCATTTTGTGCAGCGCGGAAAAACATCGTAAACCCGCGCCCAGCGCATTGCATCGCGTGGTTTCTGCCTCCGGTTTCTCAGTCAGCCGCATGGGCGGACGATCAGAACCGGAACACCGGTCCAGGCCACCGCGACGGCCCCCAGGACCGCAACACCGACGGTGGCGTAACGCCAGAACTCCCGAACTGATGTATCCGGCTCGCCGCCAATTCCAGGGCCCCGGCCCCGGCCGGCCGTTATTGCAACTAACCCTTGGAGAACAACCGCAAATCCGGTTGCGGCGACGATCGCTAGCGGGACAACACCGAACCCCCCGCTGCTGTTTCCCGAAAAACCGCGCGCACAGGCGATTGCCGTCAGCCCATAGGCGAAGCCGAAATGGAGCGCCCAGATCAGGAACCCGCTCAGCAGAAAGGCGAGGCGGCGCGTGAAGCCCATGATCAGCCCACGAGGCGCGGAAATGCCGCAACCAGGCCGAGACCGGCCACCCCTTGGGCGGCCGAGAAGTGCCAGAGCAGCATCACGCTATCGAAAGTGGAGCGCCGGACCCGGTCCAGCTTGCCGGCGAGCGAGCGCGCCAGGAGGTAGCCCGCCATCAGCATCAGGACGACTACGTAGAAGCCCTGCAGGCTCGTGATGGTGAAAACGACCGCGCCATAGCCGCTCTCCGCCGCGCGGAGCCCGGACTGCCACAGCCCCATCAGATCGAGCCAGAGGCCGCCCGCCATCAGCGGCGCCGCTGCGATGACCGCGAGACGGAACGGCCACGCGCTACGCCCCGGCACGCGCCGCAGCCCGCGGCTCGCGAAAAGCATCGCGCCGCTGCTCGCGATGTAGAGCGCGCCGGCCGTCACCGGGTAGCTCAGCGCCGGCAGCCCGACACTCGCGGGCGGCCAGGCGCCCGGATTCGAGATCCAGAGGAACAGGTAGGAGAACACGAGACACGCGAACAGCGTGCCCGCGACCAGCAGCAGCACCACCATGCCCCACCAGGCATGGTTCATCGCCCCCGTGACATGGACCGGGATCGTGACGCCGCCGCCGATATCGACCGGCGGATGCGGCGGCGGATCGAGCTGCCACAGCCACCAGATCACGCATGCGGTCGCGATGACGCCGCAGACGAGCGCCGCGACGACCAGCTTCACGGTGAGCAGCAGGAAGCAGGCGGCGGTGAACAGCGCCGCCAGCACGGGCGACCAGGCCGGGCCCGGCATGCGCAGCAGATACTGCGGCTCCGCATGGATCGGGCTCGTCACGATCGTCTCGCGCCCTCCAGTCGGCGCGCCCGCGAGGAGACCACCGCCGCGCTGCACATCGGCCTCGAGGTTCGCTTGCTCCCAGAGCGGCTCGCGCGTGCGCACGATCGGAATGCTGCGCAGCGCATAGGGACCGCTCGGCAACCATTCGAGCGTGCCGGCCTTCCAGATGTTGCCGGTGCTGTACCAACCGAAACGGAAGCGCCGCGCGAGATCGAACAGGAACAGCGCGACGCCGGCCGCGACCATGAAGGCGCCCGCGGTGGAGACCATGTTGAGCGCGTCCCAGCCGAGCCCCGCCGGATAGGTGTAGACGCGGCGCGGCATCCCCATCAGGCCCGTGATGTGCATCGGGAAGAACGCGATATTCACGCCCGCGAACATCAGGCCGAACACCCAGCGGCCGAGACGCTCCGAGAGCGGCCTGCGGCTCGCATGCGGCATCCAGTAATAGAAAGCTGCGAACAGCGGGAACACCATGCCGCCGATCAGCACGTAGTGGAAATGCGCGACCACGAAATAGGTGTCGTGCGCCTGCCAGTCGAACGGCACCATCGCGACCATCACGCCCGTGAGCCCGCCGAGCGTGAAGATAAAGAGGAAGCCGAGCACGAACAGGGCCGGCGTCGTGAGCGCCACGCGGCCGCGCGCGATGGTCGCGATCCAGGCGAACACCTGGATGCCGGCCGGCACCGACACCGCCATGCTGGCGGCCGAGAAGAAGCTGAGGCTGAGGTTCGGAATGCCGGTCGCGAACATGTGGTGTGCCCACACGCCGAAGCTGAGGAAGCCGGTGGCGATCAGCGCCAGCACCACGAGGCGATAACCGACCAGCGGCGCCTGCGCGATGGTCGGCACGATCATCGACACCATGCCGGCCGCAGGGAGAAAGATGATGTAGACCTCGGGGTGGCCGAAGAACCAGAACAGGTGTTGCCACAGCAGCGGGTTGCCGCCCTTCTCGGCGATGAAGAACGGCCAGCCGAAGGCGCGCTCCAGCTCGAGCAACGCCGTGCCGAGAATGATCGCGGGAAACGCGAACACGATCAGCGCCGCGAACACCAGCATGGCCCAGGAATAGACCGGCAGCTTGTCGAGGGTCATGCCGGGCGCGCGCGTCTTCAAGACGCCGACGATGATCTCGATCGCGCCGGCGATCGCCGAGATCTCGATGAAGCCGATGCCGAGCAGCCAGAAGTCCGCATTGATGCCCGGCGAGTAGGCCGTGCTCGCGAGCGGCGGATACATGAACCAGCCGCCGTCCGGCGCGACGCCGAAGAACAGGCTGCAGAAGAACGAGAGCCCGCCGAACAGATAAGCCCAGAACGCATAAGCCGAGAGCCGCGGGAACGGCAGGTCGCGCGCGCCCTGCATGTTGGGCAGCAGATAGACCGCCATCGCTTCCACGGCCGGCACCGCGAACAGGAACATCATGATGGTGCCGTGCATCGTGAAGAGCTGATTGTAGGTGCCCTGCCCGACCACATTGCCCTGCGGCACGGCGAGCTGCGTGCGCATCAGGAGCGCGAGCAGCCCGGCGAGCAGGAAGAAGAGGAGCGCGGTGCCGATGTAGTAGAGGCCGATATAGGTGTTGTTGACCTCGGCGAAGACGCGCCAGCCGCGCGCCGGCGCCCAGGCGCGCTCGAGCGTCTCGAAATCCGCGCCGCCCTTCGGCGGGATCTCCGGCTTCGCCGTGGGCTCGCGCGCGCTCACTTCAGGCTCTCCAGATAGCTCGCGACCGCGCGCAGCTCCTCGCCCGTGAACACGTTGAACGAGGGCATCCGGCTCTCCGGCTTGAGGTGCTGCGTGTCGGCGATCCAGCCCGCGAGCGTGCCCTTGTTGTTCGGGAAGCTGCCGGCCGCGATCGAGCGGCGGCTGCCGATATGAGTGAGATCGGGTCCGAGCTTTCCGTCCGCCGCTGTGCCGCGCACCGTGTGGCAAGTGCCGCAGCCGCTCGAGAGGAACAGCGCCTTGCCGCGCTGCTCGAACGGATAGATCGACTCCTGCGCGGGCTTGCGCTGCGCCGCGAGCCACGCATCGAACTCCGGGTTCGCGATCACGTCGAAGGCCATCAGCGCATGGGCGGCGCCGCAATATTCGGCGCATTGCCCGCGGAAGACGCCCGGCTTGTCCGCCTGCAGCGTGAGCCGATTGGTCTGGCCCGGGATCATGTCGAGCTTGCCGGCGAGCCGCGGCACCCAGAAGCTGTGGATCACGTCCGTGGTCGTGAGCGAAAGGCGGACCGGCCGGCCGACCGGAATGTGCAGCTCGTTCGCGCTCTCGACGGTCAGGCCATCGAGGCGATACTGCACCCGCCACCAGAACTGCTCGCCGATGACTCTGATCTCGACCGCGCGACCCGGATCCGCCGTGATCGCGCGCGTGAGCGAGAGGCCGTAGACCAGCAGCGCGGTGAGCACGACGACCGGGAAGATGATCCCGCCCGCGACGATCGTGCGGTGATGCGCGAGCCAGCTGCGGCGCGTGCCGAACATCGCGTGCGCCAGCAGGCCCATCACGACGAGGAAGATCAGCGCGCCGCCGACGAACATCACCCAGGCGAGCGTCGCGACCGCATCGGCATGGGGACCGCCGGGATCGAGCGCGGATTGCAGACCGGACCACATGCTCAGCGCAACGTCAGCAGAAAGGCCGCGACGTCGCGCGCCTCGGCTTCGCTCAGCGGCAGATCCGGCATCGCGGTCGCGGGCGCAAGTGACGGCGCATCGCGCACGAAACGCACCAGCAGGTCGGGACGGTTCGGAATCTGCCCCGCAATGAAGCTCCGCATCCCGAAGCCGGCGAGCGGCGGCCCGACGCGGCCGCGTGCGCCCGCGATGCCGGGGACGTCGTGGCAGACGCCGCAGCCGATGCGCGCGACGACGTCGCGCCCGCGCGCCGCATCACCGTCGGCGACGCGCAGATGCGCGGACGGCTCTTCGCGGCACGCGGCGAGCACAGCCGTCAGCGCGAACAGCAGGACGATCCGGCTCATCGCGAGGTCGCTTGCCGGTTGGGCAGCGGCAGCGCCGCGTAGTAGACCGCGAGCGCGCGCACCTCATCGTCCGTGAGCTGCCGCGCGATGTGCTCCATCACGCCCAACGGACTGTTGCGCCGCAGGCCCTCTTTCCAGAAGCGGAATTGCAGCTCCGTGTAGGGCGCGAACTGGCCCGCGAGCGCGGGCGAGCTCGGCGGCATACCTTCGCCGGCGGCGCCGTGGCAATTGACGCAGGCCTCGACGCCCTTCTCGCGCAAGCCTTGCGCCGCGATGGCGCCGCCGCGCTGCAGGAGCTGCGCATCGGCTTCACGCGCGCCGCCCGGTACGGCGGCGGTCTGCGCCGCGTAGAAGGCCGCGACGTCCTGCGCATCCTGATCGGCGAGCGCCTTGGCGATCGGTGACATCACGTCGTTCGTGCGTGTGCCCGACGCATAGTCTTTGAGCTGCTTGTAGAGATACCAGGCGGATTGACCGGTAAGCCGCGGAAAGGCGCCGGATCCATCGCCCTCACCGTTCGGTCCGTGACAGGTGTGGCACGCGCTGCGCGGCGCACCGCTGCCGCCCATCGCGATCGCACGACCGCGCTCCGCATCCGCTTGCGCATATGCGAGGGATGACCAACCGAGCAGCACAAGAGCGAGGAGAATGCGTTCCATCTCGGGTCCGGTTACGCGCGACCCCGCGAGGAAGAATTGCGAGGCTTCATCCAATGGAACCTGGGCGCGACGGTAATGCTTTAGTGTGGGAGATGTTCCGCCTCGCGCGCCTGTCCAGCACGGCCCTGTTTGTCGCACTCTGCGTGCTGCCTGCCGCAGCACAGGAGCGCGAACGCGGTGCGCTGATCGCGGCGGGCGGCGGACCTGGCGGCCAACGCTCCGCCTGCTTCACGTGTCACGGCATCGACGGCGGCGGCCAGGCCGAGAGCGGCACGCCTGCACTCGCCAGGATCGATGCGGACTATCTCGTGCGTCAGCTCGACGACTATGCGTCGCAGGCGCGGCACGATCCGGCGATGAGCGAGATTGCGCGTGCGCTCAGTCCGGCGGACCGCCGCGCCGTCTCGCTCCACTATGCGCGGCTCGCACGCAGCACGCCGGCCGCGCTGCGTTACGATCCCGCGCACCTGCAGGACGGCGCCGCGCTTTACGCGATCGGATCGGCACGCGTGCAGGCTTGTATCGACTGCCATGGCCCGCAAGCCCGCGGCACGAACGCGGCGCCCGCGCTCGCCGCGCAACCCGCGTCCTACACCGCGCGGCAGTTGCGGCTGTGGCAGGAAGGCAAGCGCACGAACGACCCGGACCGGATCATGGCACGCGTCGCACAGGCGATGAGTGCCCGCGAGGTCGAGGCCGTCGCGGCCTATCTGGCGAGCCTCGGTCCCGTTGCCGATTAGAAGAATTTCCGCCCGGCACCCGTCCCGCCATTATGCTTGGCGCATTTCTGAAAACCAGGATCTATTTTTCTTGCTTTCCGAAATCCGTAAGGGCATAGTCGCATCAGTCCTGCTCGCGAGGGGCGTCACCGGTACCGCCGCGATGGAGCAGGAGAGCGGTCCCTGCGGGCTCGGGCTGGTAACCCGGGCTCCCGGGCGGAATCGGGAACCAACGACCGGCGGCATTACGACCGTCTGCTGGTGAGTTCAGCTGGATCGGTCGAGCCCAGGCTCGACCCGGAAGAGCGGCCCGACCGAAAAATGCCGCGGTGGAGCGCCGAGAGGCGCAAGGGGTTCGCGTCATGGACCCCTGGGCAGCGCACGTCTTGCGCAGCCCCGGCCGGGGAAACCCCGGCCACCTTGGGTCCGCCGTATGTGGACCCGCGCCGTCTCGGCGCTCCGCCTCCCTTCATGGGAGCAACATCACATCCCCCCGGGCGCAACGCGCCGCGGGAGCGAAAGCTCATGCTTCTATGCCGGACGCCCCGTCTTCTCGCCGAGGTCCCAGTAGAGCCCCGCCATCACGGCGAGCCCTTCGCGCGCGATCGCGACCGGCAGGTGCTCGTTCGGCGCGTGCTGCGAGCAGCCCGGATAGGAGTGCGGCACCCAGATGGTCTTCAGGCCGAGGATCTCGGTGAAGATGTCGTTCGGCAGCGAGCCGCCGAGGTTCGGCAGGATCGCGGGCGGCTTGTTGGTCGTGCGCGCGATCGAAGCCGCGGCGTATTTCACCCAGGCGTCGTCGGGATCGAGACGCGTCGCGCGAAACACCTCGTCGCGGCTCTTCTCGACCTGCACCATCGGGAAGCCGTGCCGCACGAGATGCCGCCGCAGCGCCGGCAGCACGTCGTCCGCATCGATGCCGACCACGAAGCGCAGCTGGCAGCGCGCCCAGGCTTTCGGGGGAACGGCATTCACCGGCGTCTCCGGATTGCCGGCCTTGAACGCCAGCACATCGAACGAGCACCAGGCGATCACCTGCTCCGCGCGCGTCAGACCGGGCTCGCCCCAGTTCGGGTCGATCTGCGGGCCGTCCGGTCCACCGTCCACCTCGACATCGGCGAGCACGCGGCGCACCGACTCCGGGATTTCCTTCGGCACCCATTCGTGGATGCGAATCTGCCCGGTCGGCGACGTGATCGAGGCGATCGCATGCGCGAGCTGGATCGCGGGATCCGAAAGAATGCCACCCCAGTTGCCCGAGTGATGCCCACCCTCGCGCGCATCGATCGTCATGTCGAAGGTGACGCCGCCGCGCGCGCCGAGGAAGATCGTCGGCCGCTCGGCATTGAGGCGCGGCCCGTCGGAGGCGACCAGGATGTCGGCCTTGAACAGATCCGTCTGATCCGCGCAGAGCTCACGCAGACCCGGCGAGCCCATCTCCTCGCCCATCTCGATCAGATACTTCGCGTTGAAGCCAAGCTTGCCGCGCGTCTGCAGCACCGCATCGAGCGCCGCGATGTTGATCGTGTGCTGGCCCTTGTTGTCGACCACGCCGCGGCCGTACCAGCGGTCGCCGACTTCCGTGAGTTTCCAGGGCGAGAGCCCCTGCTTCCAGCCATCGTCGAGCCCGCGGATCACATCGCCGTGGCCATAGCCGAACACCGTAAGGTCCGCGCCCTCGTTGCGCTCGGCGAACAGGAACGGCCCCTTCGCGCGCGGATGGCGCAAGAGCCGGCACGTGAAGCCGAGCTTCTCGAGCGCCGGCACCATCTCGCGCTCGACATACTGGTCGAGCACCGGAGCGCGCTCCGGGTTCTGGCTCTCGGTCGGCATCGCGACGCGGCGCGCGAGATCGGTCTTCAGCGCGCCGCTGTCGAAATACTGCTCGGCTTTGGCGATCGCTTCGGCCCGGCTCATATCAGCAACTCCGGTCAAGATGCTTCCACCCCCGTTCGTCTCCGCGAAAGCGGGGACCCAGAATGGCGCGCAGGAGCGTGCGGCCCTGGATGCCCGCTTGCGCGGGCACGAACGGAGTATCATTCATGCTCACACCTGATCCTCGGCGACGGCCTCGGACCAGGGATGTTCCGGCTCGGTCGCGCCTTCATTGAGATCGCCGGCACGCCGCACGGCGCCCGCGATCGTATAGGGGTTCGTGTAGACGAGCGGCTCCGCCATCACGATGTCGTAGGCCTTCGCGAGCGCCTCGAGCGTCTCCGGCGCCATGCGCCGGTCCACCACCACGCGCTCGCCGCCCGACACGTCGATGCGCGGCTCGTGAAACGCGCGGTCGAGATCGAAGCCGAACTCGGCGCACATCGCGAGGAGCTGGAACACCGCCGGCAGGATCTTGCGCCCGCCGCATCCGCCGATGCCGATCGTCTCGTGCCGGCCGATCATGATCGCGGGTGCGTAATTCGCGAGCACGCGGCGATCCGGCGCGATCGAGTTCGGCCCGCCCGGCCGCGGATCGAACCAGTTGATGCCGTTGTTCATCAGGATGCCGCTCTGCGGCAGCACGATGCGCGAGCCGAACAGCGAGAGCAGCGTCTGCGTCAGCGTGACCACATTGCCCTCGCGGTCCACCACGCAGAGATGCGTCGTGCAGGTCGGCGCCGAGCGCTCGCCCGCATCGCCGAGGCGCTTGAAGCGGTCGACCCACCCGGTCTTCAACGCCGCCGCGTAGTCGACGAAGGTCTGGCCGTCCGGCGCCTTCGCGACGGCCGTGCGCCGCTTGCGCAAGTCCGCATAGGCGACCGCGAGCGTCGGCCCGCCGCTCAGCTCCGGCAGCACATGGATCATGTGATCGCGGTACGGCACCGCGAGCGGCTCCGCGACGATCGGCTCGTATTTCGCGAGATCGCTCTCCGCGAGATAGCCCCCCATCTGCTGGATGTCCTCGGCGATCGCGCGCGCCAGCGGCCCGCGATAGAGCGCGCCCGCGCCCTCTTCGGCGAGCGCCTTCAGCGTGCGTGCGAGCTCCGGCATCGGCATGCGCGCGACCGGGTTTGCGGCGGTGGCGCCGGGCGGCACCGGCGGGTTGTCGCCCGGCAGGAAGCGCTTGCGCGCGCCCGGATCCTTGGCGAGATCCGCGACGGCGGTGCCGATGATCAGCGTCGTATGCCAGTCGACGACCGGGCCCTCTTCAGCGAGGCGAACGGCCGGCGCAACAAGATCGCGCCAGCTCTTGCGGCCGAACATGCGATGCAGGCGATCGAGGCCTGCGGGCTCGCTCGGGATCGCAACCGCGCGCGGGCCGACCACGTTGCGGCCGTCCTTCACGGCGGGCCAGCCGAACAGATCGTCGTCGGCGCCGCCCATCAGCGGGAAGTCGTTCGGATCGAGCGCAGCCGGCGAGCGGCCGCCGAAATCGAACGCCGTCACCTTGCCGGTCTTCGCTTCGTAGACCAGCGCACCGCCGACGCCGCCGATGCCGCTCATCCACGGCTCGACCACGCCGACGGCCAGCGCGGTCGCGACCGCGGCATCGACCGCGTGCCCGCCCTCCTTCAGCACGCGCGCGCCGATCTCGGCGGCGACCCGGTTCTGCGAGACCACGATGCCGCCGCGCGAGCGCACGGACGGCTTTCTCACCTGACGCTGGCGCGACAGGTTCGGCGACAGGGAATCCGCAACGATGGGCATGTGTGAAATCGTTCAGGATGCGAGGGTGGAGGGCGTCGCAAGATGACACGCGACAAATCCATCGTCGACCCGCACGACCGGCGGAGCTTCCATGCGGCAGCGGTCGATCGCCTGCGGACAGCGCGGATGGAAGGCGCAGCCGCTCGGCGGGTTCACGGGATCGGGGGCCGATGCGCCGAGCCGCGTGTCCGGAATGCCGAGGCCGGGCTCGGGCGTGAGCACCGAAGCGAGCAGCGCCCGCGTGTAGGGATGCTGCGGCCGCGTAAACAGTTTCGCGGCCGGGGCGAGCTCGACGATGCGGCCGAGATACATCACGGCGACGCGCGTCGCGAGGTGCTCGACCACCGCGAGATTGTGGCTGATGAACACGTAAGTGAGGCCGAGGTCCTGGCGCAGGTCGATCAGCAGATTGAGGATCTGCGCCTGCACCGAGACATCGAGCGCGGAGGTCGGCTCGTCGCAGATGACGATCTCGGGCTCGGTGACGAGCGCGCGCGCGATCGCGACGCGCTGGCGCTGACCGCCCGAAAGCTGGCTCGGATAGCTGTCCGCGTAGCGCGCCGGCAGGCCGACCTTGTCCAGCGCCGCGATCGCCCGTGCGCGCCGTTGCTCGCCCGGGCCGATCCCTTGCACGGCGAGCGGCAGCGCCACGATCGAGGCGACGCGCCGGCGCGGATTGAGCGAGGAGTAAGGATCCTGGAACACGGGCTGCATGCGCCGCGCGAGCTCGCGCCGCGGCACGCGCGTGATGTCGTCGCCGGCCACGCGGATGGTGCCCGAGGACGGCGGCAGGAGGCCGAGCAGCATGCGCGCGAGCGTGGACTTGCCCGAGCCGGACTCGCCGACGATCGCCAGCACCTCGCCTTTCTCGACCGCGAGGTTGACGCCGGCCACGGCCTGCAGCTTGGAGCGCTTGCCGAACAGGCCGCCGCCCAGATCGAAGGTGCGCGTCACGTCGCGGGCTTCGATCACGGTGCTCATGCGGCGCGCTCCTGCGCGGCCTCGACGACGCAGGCATAGCGATGCGTCTCGGAGGCATTCCGCGTCGGAATCGGATCACCGCAAATCCCGCGCGCGAGCGCGCAGCGCGAGCGGAAGGCGCAGCCCTGGATCCCGCCGACGAGCGAGGGCACCACGCCCGGGATCGTGCCGAGATGCGCGCCTGTCACGCCGCCGCCCGGCAGGCAGGCGAGCAGCCCGCGCGTATAGGGATGCGAGGGCCGCGCGAACAGCTCGGCCGCGGTGGCGCTCTCCACGATCTCGCCCGCATACATCACGTTGACCCGGTCGGCGATGCGCGCGACCACGCCGAGGTCATGCGTGATCAGCAGCAGCGCGATGCCGAGCTCGCGCTGCAGGCTCGCGAGCAGGCGCAGGATCTGCGCCTGGATCGTCACGTCGAGCGCCGTGGTCGGCTCGTCGGCGATCAGCAGATCGGGATCGCACATCAGCGCCATCGCGATCATCACGCGCTGGCGCAGGCCACCCGAGAGCTGATGCGGATACTGCTCGAGCCGCTCGGCCGCGGCCGCGATGCCGACCTTGCCGAGCAGGTCGATCGCCCGCGCCCGCGCCTGCGCTTGCGTCGAGCCGCGGTGGCGCCGGTGCACCTCGATCATCTGGTTGCCGATGGTCCAGGCCGGATTGAGCGCCGTCATCGGCTCCTGGAAGATCATGCCCATGCGATTGCCGCGCAACGCGTTGAGCTTGCGGGCCGAGGCCTTCGCGAGGTCCTCGCCCGCGAAGGCGAGCCGCTCGGCCTTGCGCGTCGCGGTCTTCGGCAAGAGCCCCATGATGGCGAGCGAGGTCATCGACTTGCCGCAGCCCGACTCGCCGACCAGGCACACAGTCTCGCCGCGCCGCACCTCGAAGCTGATGCCGCGGACGGCGTGCAGCGGCCCCGAGGGGGTCTTCAGTGACACCGACAGGTCCTTCACGTCGAGAACGGGCGCGGTCATGCGCGACCGTCCGGCGCGAACACGTCGCGCAAGCCGTCGCCCACCATGTTGATGCCGAGCACCAGCAGGGCCAGCGCGGCGCCCGGAATGGCGATCAGCCAGAACGAGAAGAACATGAAGGTCTTTGCTTCGGCGATCATCAGCCCCCAAGACGGCAGCGGCGGCTGCACGCCGAGCCCGAGGAACGAGAGCGCGGCTTCGAGCAGGATCGCGCTGCCGGCCTCCACGGTCGCGACCACGATCAGGTGCGGCACGACATTCGGCAGAATCTCGCCCAGTACGATGCGAAGCCGCGAGGCGCCGGCGGCCTCCGCGGCCGCCACATAGTCGAGGCCGCGCACTTGCTGCGTCGCGCTGCGCATCACGACCGCGAAGCGGTCCCATTTGAGGAAGCCGAGCGTGAGGATCACGATGGTCAGCGAGCCGCCGATGGTCGCGACCACGGCGAGCGCCACCAGCACCACCGGCATGGCGAGCCGCGTCGTGATGATCAGGCTCGCGAACCAATCGATGCGGCCGCCGAAATAGCCCGCGACGAGGCCGAGCGTCGCGCCGATCAGACCCGAGATCAGCATCACCGAGAAGCCGATCAGCAGCGAGATCTGCGCGCCGTAGAGCACGCGCGAGAGATAGTCGCGGCCGAGATTGTCAGTGCCGAGCGGATTGAGCCAGTTGCCCTTCTCGTGCCAGATCGGCGGCACCAGCCGGCGCATCAGGTCCTGCGCATAGGGGTCGTGCGGCGCGAGAAGCGGCGCGAACAGCGCGATGAACACGACGGCCCCGACCAGCAGCAGGCCGAGGGTGAGCCCGCGATGCGCCAGGATGCGCGCCAGCATCGAAGGCCCGGCCGGGACCGCACGTTCGACCGGGATCGCGACCTCGAGGCTCATCGCGCCAGCCTCATGCGCGGATCGAGCAGCGCATTACACAGGTCGGCGATCAGCGTGAGCAGTACATAAATGACGGAGAGCAGCAGCAGCACGGCCTGCGTGACCGGGAAATCCTTATGCGTGATCGACTGGTACGCGAGATAGCCGAGCCCATCGAGGGCGAAGATCGTCTCGATGATGATCGAGCCGCCGAGCAGGAAGCCGAGCTGCACGGCGGTGAGCGCCACCACCGGGATCAGCGCATTGCGCAGCCCGTGCTTGAAGATCACGCTGGTCGACGAGAGGCCCTTGGCGCGCGCCGTGCGGATGTAGTCCGAGCCGAGCACCTCGATCATGCCGGCGCGCACCAGCCGCATCAGCGGCGGCGTCACGTAATAGCCGAGCGCGATGGTGGGCATCACGTAATGCGCCCAGCTGTCCGAGCCCGAGACCGGCAGCCAGCGCAGCCAGATCGAAAACACCATCATCAGCACGAGGGCGAAGAAGAAGTTCGGCAGCGCCTGGCCCGCCACCGCGATGGTGAGTGCGACCCGGTCGATCCAGCTTCCCGCATAGACGGCGGCCAGCACGCCGAGCGGGATGGAGAGCGCGAGCGCAAACAGGATCGCGAGGCCGCCGATGATGAAGGTGGTCGGCAGCTTGTCGGCGACCAGCGCCGCGACATCGGTCTTGAAGTAGAGCGACTGCCCGAGATTGCCCGCCAGCGTTTTCAGCAGCCAGTCGAAATACTGGATCATCAGCGGACGATCGAGACCGTAGGTCTGCCGCACCAGCGCGATGTCCTCGTCGCGCGCGCCTTCTCCGGCGATCGCAAGCGCGGGATCGCCGGAGAGCCGCAGCAGAAGGAAGGCGGCCGCCGAGACCAGGAAGGCAACGAGCAGCGCCAGTCCGAGCCGTTTCAGCGCATAGGTCAGCACGGCCTCACTCTTCGCTTACTTCCACTTCATCTCCCAGAAGCGGGGCATCTCGTCCGGATGGGCCTTGAAATCGAGATCCTTGTTGAGGACGTAGTAGGTCGTGAGCGCGTAGAGCGGCACCGCATAGGCGCGCTCGGCAATCAACGTGAGCGCCTTCTTGTAAGCGTCCTTACGCACGGCCGGATCCACGCTGCTGTCGCCCTTCTGCAGGAGGGCGATGATCTCGGGATCCTTCGTCATGTCGTCGTCGATCCCCTTGAAGTAGGCCGAGGTCGACGCCGAGGTGTCCATGATGTTGAACGAGCCCCAGGTCTGGTGCGATGCCGCCACCTTGTTCGCCCGGTGCTGCTCGCGCATCGCGGCATACTGCATGAACTTCAGGTCGGCGCGGATGCCCACGGCGCGCAGATAGTTGACCATGGCCTCGGTCTGCTGCCGCTCGCGATAGCCGAACAGGTCGAGGTTGAGGCCGTTGGCAAAGCCCGCTTCGGCGAGCAGTGCCTTGGCTTTCGCGGGATCGTAGGCGTAGCGCGGCGCGCCCTCATCGGTGCAGCCGAACTGCGCCGGGAAGCAGATCGTGTTGATCGGCAGTACGCCTTCGCCGACGAGCTGCTTCGCCATGGTGTCACGATCGATCGCATGCGCGATGGCGCGGCGCACGCGAATATCCTTGAGCGCCGCCGCCGGCGCGTGCTCGCCCGCGTTGAACAACAGGAACACGATGCGCATGGTGCCGCCCGAGGTCACCGCGAGGTTCGGCGCCGCCTTGAGCTGCTGCGCCTGCTCGACCGGCACGTTCATGATCAGGTCGAGGCCGCCCGAGAGCATCTCGGCGACCTGCGTCTGCCGGTCCGGGATCATGCGGATCTCGACGCGCTCCACACTCGGCACCGGCTTAGGCGCGCCCTTCCAGTAGTCCTTGTTGCGCTCGAGCCGGATCGTCTTGCCGACGATGTGCTCGGTCACCTTGAACGGGCCGGAGCCGACCGGCTTCTCATTCATGCCCTTGGGGCCGACCTTGGCGTAATACTCGTTCGGATGGATCGCGATGACGGTCGCCAGATATTCGATCGCGGCGGGGAAATTGCGCTTCGCCTTGATCCGCACCTTGTACTTGTCGACCTTCTCGGCCTTGTCGAGCCAGCTGATGTTCTGCTGCGCCACCGCCTTGTTAGCCGGGTCCGAGACGTAGTTGATGGTGAACACCACGTCGTCGGCGTCGAACTCCTCGCCATTGTGGAATTTGATGCCCTGGCGCAGCTCAAGCTCGAGCGTGAGATCGTCGACCCACTTCCAGGATGTCGCAAGGTAAGGCTTGTACTCGTTGGTCGCCGGATCGCGGTAGATCAGCGTGTCCCATACGTGCTGGGTCATCATCACGCCGAGACGCACGTTGTTGTAGAACGGATCGATGTTCTCCAGCACCTGGTCGTAGGCGAAACGGACCGTGCCGTCCTTCTTGTCGGCGTGGGCCGGAGTTGCGGCGATCATCGCCGCAACCGTGAATGCCAAGGCGGCATGTTTCATGAACGGTCCCCTCGTTTGATCCTGTTGCTTGAGGATCATGTGAGCACGACCCCTAGGCCCGCCTCAACAGGTTTTCCAGTCCCAAAAGCGAGCAAAGGCTGCTCTTTGCAGGGCAGCAGCTTGTTCCGCACCTCACGCCGGCGGCAGGCCGTGCTCGAAGCAATAATAGAGTGTGGGGAATGCACGCCGCAGCGCGACCGCCTCAGGTTGCACGGCCTCGGGCGCCTCGCCGCGCACGACGATGCGCGCGATCAGCTCGGCGATCGCCTCCATCTCGCCCTCCTTCATGCCGAAGCGCGTCACCTCGATGGTGCCGATGCGCAGGCCGCCCGGATAATCCCAGTCCTCTTTGCGGTCGGACGGCAACAGGTTCTTGTTGACGATGATGTTGGCGCGCTCGAGCGTCTGCGCGACCTTCAGGCCGCGGCCGTACTTCGTCACGTCGGCAATCGCCTGATGGGTCGTGGTGAATCCCTTGTGCGCGCCGAGCATCGGGATCCCGCGCTCCTGCAAGGCGCGCGCGAGCGCTTGCGCATTGGCGACGATTTGCGCCTGCAGCTCGTGTCCGAACGCGAGCGCTTCCGCGGTCGCGAGCGCGAGCGCAGCGACGCGGTTCACCTGATGCGTCGCGGCCCAGACCGGAAACACCGCGGTGGTCACGGCCTCGGTGATCTCCGGATCGTCCCAGACGATGATGCCGGACTGCGGGCCCGCGAAGGTTTTGCCCGCAGAGCCCGTCATGATGTCGGCGCCCTCCTTCAGCGGGTCCTGGAACTGGCCGCCGCCGATCAGGCCGAGCTGATGCGCCGCGTCGAAGAAGAAACGCCCGCCCCACTCGGCGATCACCTCTTTCATCGCGGCGATCGGCTGCGGGAACAGCGTCATCGAGAGGCCGAGCGCCACCAGCTTCGGCTGCACCAGCGGCGCGGCGCGACGAAAAAGATCGATGTCGACCGTGAGCTCGTGCGGATCGAACGGAATGTCGACCACCTTGCGGCCCATGGCCCCGGCCGGCCCGTCGAGCCGGTTCGACGAATGGCCGCCGACCGGCTGCGCCGCCGTCATCACGACATCGCCCGGCTGGCTCAGCGCCGTGTAGACGACCGCATTGCCGATCATCGAGGCGCACATGCGGTGGTCCGCGTAGTTGCAGCGGAAATGCCGCTTCATCAGCTCGACGCAAAGCGCCTCGACCTCGTCGATATGGCGCGTGCCCGCGAACCAGCGGTTCACCGGACCGATGTGTCCTTCGGCGGCGCGCGTCCCGATCTCGGCGGCGAGCAGTGCGCGCACGCCCGGGCTGGTCGGCGCCTCGGGCGCCAGCAGGTTGATGCAGCTCTCGCCCCGCCACGCGGCGTTGCGCGCGACCGCCTCCTTCACCCGCGCGCCCATCTCGCTGGCGTCGCGGCAGGCATCGAGTGCGGCGCTGGCGAGGGCCAGCGCATCGCGGTCGTGCACTTCCAGGCGGTTGGGGCGTTCGGGGCGGTTCATGGCGGCTCTCCAAAAGCGCTGCTGGAGCTTACCGCGAAATCCATGACAAGAAATTTCGATTGGACTTGGCGAAATTTTCATTCTGGAATGTCGGGCAGCCGCCTCGGAGAAATCTATGAAAAGTCCCGCCCGCAAGCCGCCGCCCCCGCCGATCGCGCTGGACGCCATCGACCGGCGCATCCTCGACGCGCTGCAGGAGGACAACCAGATCACCAACCTGGGGCTTGCCGAGAGGGTCGGGCTATCGCCGCCCGCCTGCCTCAAGCGCGTACGCCGGCTGCGCGAGGAGGCCGTGATCGTGCGCGACGTCGCGATCGTCGATCCCGCGCGGGTCGGCCAGAGCATCGTCGCCTTCGTCGGCGTCGAGCTCGATCGCCAGCGCGAGGACGTGCTCGCCGCCTTCGAGCGCAAGATGGCGGCCGAGCCCGAGGTGCAGCAGTGCTACTTCGTCTCGGGCGAGATCGATTACCTGCTGGTCGTCACCTGCAGCGACATGGAGGCCTACAACGGCTTTGCGCGCCGCGTGCTCGCCAACGAGCACAACATCAAGCGCTTTCGAACAAGCTTCAATCTGTCGCGCGTGAAATACGAGACCAAGCTGCGGCTGGAGCCCTAATTCCCGCGCCGCTTCTGCACCGCGAGTGCCATCACGCAGAGCAGCTCGAACATGATCGAGACGCCGAGCCAGGCGGTCGCGCCCGAGGGATCGAACGGCGGCGAGACCTCGACCACGTCGGCGCCGATGATGTCGATCCCCGCGAGCTCGCGCACCACCTGCAGGGCCTGGAACGAGTTCGGCCCGCCGACCTCCGGCGTGCCGGTGCCGGGCGCGAAAGCCGGGTCGACGAAATCGACGTCGTAGGAGACATAGGTCGGCTTGGTGCCGACGATGGCGCGTGCTTCCTTCATCACATCCGGAATGCCGCGTTCGAAGAACTCCTCGATCGTGATCACGCGGATGCCGACCGAATCCGCGAACTGCCGGTCCTCGCCGTCATAGGTCGTGCCGCGGATGCCGATCTGCACCACCCGCTTGGGATCGAGCAGATTCTCTTCGACCGCGCGGCGGAACGGCGTGCCGTGCATATAGAGGTAGCCGCCGAAGTAGCTGTGGAAGAGATCCGTGTGGCTGTCGAAGTGGACCATGCCGACCGGACCGTCGGCCGCCAGCGCGCGCAGCACCGGCAGCGAGCACAGATGATCGCCGCCCGCCGTGAGCGGCACGATCCCGGCCGCCTTCACGCGCGTGTAGAAGCGCGTGAAACGATCGAGCGTGTCGTTCACGTCCGCCGGGTTGGGCGGCGCGTCGCCGAGATCCGCGCAATTGACCAGCGCGAACGGCCGTACGCCGGTGGCGCCGTTCTGCGCCCGCACCATGGTCGAGTAGTCGCGCAACTGTCGCGGTCCGTGCCGCGGGCCCGGCCGGTTGCTGGTGCCGCTGTCCCACGGCGCCCCGACGAGACCGATCCCGACCTCGCCGATGCGCGGATCCTCCAGCGGGATGTGCGGCAACCGCATGAAAGTCGGGATTCCGGCGAAGCGCGGCAGATCGAAGCCGGATACCGGCTGGAACGAGGTGTCGTTCATGCGCACTCTCCAGCACTCAGCCCACTGGAGAGTAACGCAATCGAGCCCGTTGGGATCAATCGCGGATCATGCCTTCCCCCGAATTCTGGTCTGAGGCGCGGTCAGAGGTGCGGAACCGCAGGCATCGCTCAAGCGCCCGACACTGGCCGTGCAAGGCCGTGTCGGCCCGGCACGTCGCCCTCGCGCCGCAGCAAGCGCTCCCACCACGGCCTATTGTCCAGATACCACGCGACCGTGTGGGCCAAGCCGTCTTCCAGCGACATCAACGGCCGCCAGTCCAGCATGCGGACATTGCGCGCGTCGTCCATTCCATACCGGAAATCATGGCCAGGCCGATCGGCGACGTGGCGGATCAGGCTCCGCCGCGATCCGCTCGCGAGCGGTCCGAGCTTGCAGTCGAGCAGATCGCAGATGGCATGAACCACGTCGATGTTTCTGCGCTCGGCATGACCGGCCAGGCAATAGGTCGCGCCTGGTTGACCAAGCTGGACCGTGCGCAGCAACGCTCGCGCGTGATCCTCGACGAACATCCAGTCACGCCTGTTCTCGCCCGTCCCATAGATTGGAATCGTGTCGCCTCTCGCCGCGCGCGAGACGACGACCGGGATGAGCTTCTCGGGAAACTGATAAGGACCGTAGATGTTGCAGCAATATGTCACGATCACCGGCAATCCATAGGTGCGCCGCCAGGCATGCGCGAGATGGTCGGAGCCAGCCTTGCTCGCCGCGTAAGGCGATGACGGGTGATAGGCCGTCCGCTCGTCCGCCGTCTCCTCCAAGTCGCGCGGGCCGAAGACTTCGTCCGTCGATGCATGGATCCAGCGGAAGACCTCGCGTTCCTCGGCCGGCAGCGTGTCGAAGTATTCCAGCGCGGCCTTGAGCAGGACCGCTGTTCCCATCACATTGGTGCGCACGAACAGCAGCGGATCCTCGATCGAGCGATCGACATGCGTCTCGGCCGCAAGATGAAAGATCCATCGCGGACGGGTCTCGAGCAGCAGGGATCGCATGCGATCCAGATCGCAGACGTCGGCGTGCACGAACCTGTAATTCGGCCGCGAAGCGATTTCGGCCAACGACTCATTGGTCGCTGCATAGGTCAGCGCGTCGACATTCGTCACCTGCGCGTGACGATCGCGCACGAGATGCCGGACTAGGGCCGACCCGATGAACCCGCTCCCGCCCGTGACAAGCGCTCGAATCATGACGGCGCTCACAGCGGAATGAAGTCGGCCAGCAATGGCAGCTGAGCGTCTCTCGGAGAGACAATCGGATCCTTGCCGTTCAGCGGCCAGGGGACCGCGAGCGTGGGATCGTTCCAGCGGATTCCGATTTCATGCGATGGACTGTAGTAGTTGCTCACCTTGTAGAGAACGACGGTGGACGGCTGCAGGGTCATAAAGCCGTGGCAGAAGCCTTCTGGCGCGAAAACGGTCTTGGGCGACTCTGCAGTCAATGTCAGACAACAGTGCTCGCCATAGGTTGCCGACCCCTTCCGGCAATCGACGAGCACGTCGAAGATTGCGCCGGCCACGACGGTCAGCACCTTGGCCTGCGCCATGGGGGCTCTTTGCGCATGCAGTCCTCGAATGGTCCCGGCCCGTTCGGAGCATGAGATATTGTCCTGAACGAAGCGGGGCGGCACTCCGATTCCTGCAAACCAGTCTTCCCTGAAGCATTCCGCAAACGATCCGCGCGCGTCCAGGTGACGTCGCAGCGGCCGAACCCAAATGCCGCCGAGATACACATCCTCAGCCCCGATCATCCTGGAATGTTATCAGAAATGCAGTGTGCTTGCGAACAATCTGATCCAGATCTTGAGAAGAGCTCGATTCGACGTCTGAAGCAGTCTGCGTGAATACGCTCGAGTTTTCGCCAGATGCGAGATGTGCTACTGGGTAAGTTGGCTGACGCGCGGGTTGAATGCTTTCCACGCTACGCGCAACGCGCTGTCCAGGAGGGGGTTGCGCATGGATGATCTCCATGGCGTCCGGTTCACGCCTCTGATGATGCATCGCGACGACCGCGGCACGTTCACGGAGATTTTCCGTGACGAGTGGGACTCGGGCGTTCGCCCCTGTCAATGGAATGCCACCATGTCGCGTCCCAATGTGCTCCGCGGGGTCCATGTCCATCGCAAGCATCACGACTATCTCGTCGTGGTGAGCGGTCGGATGAGCGTGGGCCTGTTCGACATGCGCCGCGCATCGCCTACGCGCGGATCGTCGCGCCTGATCCAATTCAGCGGGGAACGACTGACCGGCGTCAGCATCCCCGCCGGCGTGGCGCATGGCTTCTACGCGCACGAGCCGACGCTGCACATTTACGGGGTGGACGCCTATTACGATCCGAGCGATGAGCTCGGTTGCCATTGGGCCGACCCGCGTCTCGGCATCGACTGGCCATGCGACGATCCGGAGCTGAGCGAACGCGATCGCCGGGCCGGCTCGCTCGCCGAGCTGGAAGCGCGATTCCATGCGGCCTTTGTCGAGCTTACGTGACCGCGACGCGTGGCGCATGACACCGGCTTTCGAGATCAGGCGCCAGTCGTGACGGAGATCGGTCTCGTCGGTTGCGGCCGGTGGGGCCGCCTCATTCTGCGCGATCTGCTGTCTCTCGGCGCAGCCGTAACGGTCGCGGCGACGGGCGAGCACGCGCAACACGCGGCACTAAGCGGCGCGCGCGCAGTGGTCGGCAGAATCGAGGACCTCCCCGCGGTCGATGGGCTCGTGATCGCGACTCCAACATCCACCCATGCCGACGTGATCGAAGCCCTATTGCCACGTGGCGTACCGATCTTTTGCGAAAAGCCCTTGTGCAACGATGCGGCACGCGCACGCCAGCTGGCGGAGCGTGGCCGGGACCGCGTGTTCGTCATGGAAAAATGGCGTTATCACCGCGGCGTTGAGGCACTCGCGTTTATCGCGAGATCGCAGGAGCTCGGCCCCGTGATCGGCCTGCGCACGGAGCGGCTTGGATACGGTCACGCCTATACGGACACGGACTGTATTTGGACCTTGTTACCGCACGAGTTCAGCATCGCGTCCGAAATCCTCGGCGAGCTGCCGCGCCCGCGCAGCGCCTGCGCCGACGTCGCGGACCGTGACGTCTTCGGTCTGATCGCCATGTCGGCAATCGATGCCGGGCCTTGGCACGTGACCGAAATTAGCGCCCGTTCCCCGTTGCGTCGTCGCGCTATCACATTGCTGTGCCGAGACGGCGCGGCCATGCTCGAGGATGCCTATGCGGATCACGTGCTGATCGTCGCAAAACCACGTCTGGTTGGGCAGGACGAGGCGGTTCGCACGACGAAGCGGCCGATTCAAGTCGAGATGCCGCTGCTGGAAGAGCTCGCCGTCTTTCTTGCCTATCTTCGCGGCGGCCCACCACCAAAGGCTCCGGTGGAGCAGGCAGCCGACGCCGTGGAGGCGGTTGCGGCGATCAGGCGCCTCGCCGGCCTGTGATTCGTCTCAATGCCTGCGTGATTGCACGTAACGGCGCCGTCACCCGCCAGCTGGCCGACTCAAGCAGCGCGTCGCGCTCTGACGATACGGTGGCAAGCCGTTGTGCCAGCAGTTCGCTCTCCTTCGACAGCGCGTCAACCCTGTCCGCGGCGCGAGCCATTCCGTTCTCGGCTGCCTCGCGCGCCCTGACGACGTCATCCCGCTGCTCCAGAAGGCGCGTGCAGAGATCCGACATGATGCCGCCGACGATGCGTCGCATGCCGTCCGGCGACGCGATGATCTCGCTCCACTGCTCCAGCTCGCGCGCGCGATCGGGCGCCGGCCATGTGCTGCGATCCGATGCCGGAAAATGTAGGGAGATCGGGAACGGCAGATACTTCAGTCTGCACCAAGGTTGCGAGGCGAACTTGTGCCACATGAATTGGTCCGTCGTCAGTCCGGTAGGCGTGACCGACCACCCGACGGGCAATCGTCTATACGCCTCGAGTCGATGGGCCGCGAAGGATAGTCCTGCACCGTTCGACGCCCAGGGTCCGAACGCATTGTCCACCCAGGCCAGCCAAGGCTCCTTGAAAACCTTCTTTTCGATGTCGAACATATAGCCGCGCAGCCGACCTTCGGGATCGACGTTCACGTGCATACCGAGCGCGAAATCGGCGTCCTGCAGCGCCGTCTCCATTTCGGTCAGATGCCCCGGCAGCCAAAGATCGTCGTCCGACTGATAGCAGACGATGTGCCCTCTCGCTTCGCGCAACGCGATATCGCGATTCACCTCGCCGTTGCGCGCGCCCTTTGGCAGATCGAAGAAACGAATCCGGGAATCGCGAGCCGCGAGAGCCGCGACGAGCCTGCGCAACTCATCATCGACTCCATCGCCGACGATCAGGATCTCGATTTCGTCGATCCGTTGATTCTGGACGCTCGCGACCGCCAGGGGCAGCGTAGCGGCATGCTCATGGGTCGGAATCAGAACGCTGGCACGGAGCATCAGGGACCGAGTTGAGTGCGTGGGCGCGCTTTCGCGGTTCTGCGGATCGTGAACCGAGTTGCAGGCTGACGCAATCGACTGGGGCGATGTTCTTCCGACGTCCAGCCCGATGCAGAAAGCCCGGCGCTTACGGATAAATGATCGCCTTGATGATGCCGTCCCGGCGCGCGGCCTGGGTTTCGAAGGCGGTCTTCGCCTCTTCCAGCTTGAAATGATGGGTGGCGAGCGGACGCAGCTTCACGCGGCCGCTCTCGGCGAGCGCGATGGCGCGCGGATAGACCTCGGGCATGCGGCGCGAAAACTTGATCGTGAGCCCGCGCCGGCGCGCCTCGGCGGCGTTGAGCGTGTAGGCATTGCCTTCCGGGATGCCGACGATCACCAGGCGTCCGCCAATGCGGCTCGCGCGCACCGCATGGTCGAAGCCTTGCGCCGAATCGGTCGCCTCAAGCACCAGGTCGGCGCCGCGCCCGGCGGTCGCCTCGAGGGCGTCGGCGAGATTGCCGCACGCGATGTTGGCGCCGAGCTCGAGCGCGAGCTTGCCGCGATAGCCGAGCGGATCGACCGCGATGATCCGCCCCGCGCCCGCAAGCCGCGCAAGCTGCACCAGCAGCAGCCCGACGGCACCGCAGCCCAGCACCACAATCGTTTCCATCATCCTGACCTTGGCGAGATCGATGGCGTGGATCGCGACGCCGAGCGTCTCGAGGATCGCGGCGTCCGCCGCATCGATGCTGTCGGGCACCGGATGCAGCGCCGTCGGCGCCACGCTGACGAATTCCGCGAGCGCGCCGTTGGTCGGCGCATAGCCGAGGAAGCGCACGTTCGGGCAAAGGTTGGTGTGGCCGCGGTGGCACCACTCGCACTGCCCGCAGGGCCGCGCCGGATCCACCGCGACCAGCGTGCCGGCGCGCAGACCCGCGGCCTTGGCGGATTCCTCCGGGATCACGCCGGCGAGCTCGTGGCCCAGCACATAGGGCAAGACCTTGGTGCGCCCCGTCGTGCTACCCTCGAGATAGGAGTGCAGATCGCTGCCGCAGACGCCCACCGCCTTCACGCGCACCAGCACGTCGCCATTCTGCGGCACCGGCCGCGGAATCTCGTCCAGCCGGATATCCCGGACGTCGTGCAAGACGGCTGCGCGCATTCCCATCACTCCCTGAAGCGCCATATTACAAATGCTCTCTCATCGTGACAATTGTCATTCAGCGCGTCCCAGCGCGGCATAGTGGCGGCGATACACCTCGCGCTGCGCCGCGTAGGCGTCGCGGAGGTCGGGCCGCGGTATCACCGCGATCTCTTCGGCATCCGCCCCGATCAACGGACCGCCGACCGCTTGGCGCGCCAGCCGGGCGGCGCCCAGCGCCGGCCCGAGCGCGGCCTGCGCCGGAATCGACAGTTGCTGGTCGAACACGGTCGCGATGATGCCGGCCCAATAGGCGCTGCGCGCACCGCCGCCGACCAGCATAAGACGCGCGATCGGAGCGCCAGCGGCCGCGAGGGCGTCGCGGCAGTCGGCGAGCGCGAAGGCGACGCCGTCGAGCACTGCGCGGCCAAGATGCAAGGCGCCCATGCCGATGCGCAGCCCCGAGAAGGTGGCGGTTGCGGCCGCATCATCATGCGGCGTGCGCTCGCCCGTGAGATAGGGCGTGAACACCGGCACCGCGTCAGGCGCCAGATCCGCCGCCTCGATCGCAGCGAGAAACGTCGCGGCGTCGTCGGCCTTCACGATCTCCATGATCCAGGCAAACGCCGCGGCGGCGCTGAGCACACAGCCATTGTGGCCGTAGAGGCCCGCGACGGCATGCCGATGCGTGTGCATCCCTTGCCCGCGCGCCGGTACGAAACGGTCGTTGGCGGCGAAGAACACCCCGGAAGTGCCGAGGCTGATCACTGCGTCGCCGCGCTGGACAACGCCGGCGCCCACTGCACCGCACATGTTGTCGCCGGCGCCGCCCGCGACCGGCAGCCCGGCGCGCAGGCCCCAGCGCTGCGCAAGCGTGCCGCGCAGTGCGCCGCTGACGGCGCCGCTCTCCACGAGCCGCGGCAGATGCGCAACCGAGATTCCGCAAGCGTCCGCCAGCCGCGCCGACCAGCGTCCGGCCTCCGTTTCCATCAGCAGCGTGGCCGAGCCGTCCGCAAGATCAGTTGCGGCCTCGCCCGTGAGATGGAGCCGCACATAGTCCTTGGTCAGCAGCACGCGGCGTGTGCGCGCGATCGCCTGCGGCTCGTGACGCGCCAGCCAGAGCAGCTTAGGTGCCGGAAAGCCGGGCATGGGCGGCGCGCCCGTGAGGTCGATGAAGTCCGAGACCCGCTCGCGCAGTGCGGCGCACTCCGCGGTGGCACGTCCATCGTTCCACAGCAGCGCAGGCCGGATCGGTGCGTCCGTTTCATCGAGCAACGTCACGCCGAGCATCTGCCCCGAGAGGCCGATCGCGGCGACCTCGCCCATGCGCTCCGCCGCCTCCGCCGCAAGCTGGTCGAGCGCCGCGCAGGTCGCGCGCCACCATGCCTCCGGATCCTGCTCGGCCCAGAGCGGCTGCGGCCGCTGCACGGCGAGCGGCGCGGCCGCGCTCGCCACCTCACGATCATGCTCGTCGACGATGATCGCCTTGACGCCCGACGTCCCGATATCGATCCCGAGGAACATCATGCGAGCAGCTGCAGCACCTTCTCGGCGGTCTTCTCGTCGCTCACCAGCACGTTGCCGATGCGCGCGCGCAGCGCCGCCGCGATCACGGGCGCCTTGTTGAGACCGCCCGCGATCAGCATCACGGTCTTCACCTTGGAGAGCCGCGACAGGGGCATTGCGATGGCACGCTTGTTGATGGCGTCGCCGATGGGCTTGCCCTGCTCGTCGATGAACTGCGCTAGCACGTCGCCCACCGCGCCGGCCTTGCGCAGGTCGTCCGGCGAGACGTCTCCCGGCAGCCCATGCCGAACGAGCAGCGAGCGCTGCGTCAAGTCACCCATGCTGAGCAGCGCCAGCTCGATCTTCTCGATGCGCGCCAGGACTTCCGCGTAGACGTCCTGCGCCAGGATGGTATCGCGCGAGCGCGGCGTCGCCGCATAGATCGGCGCTGCCAGGTAGCTGCACTGCGCGTTCAGCCGGCGCGCGAGCTCGCCCGCGATCTCGAATGTGTTGAGCTCGAGCCCGCGCGAGAGCCCGCCCATCATCGAGGTGATCCAGAGGTTCGGATAATCCGCGGTCGCCACGTGCCGGATGGTCTCGCGCAGCGTGGCGCCCCAGCCGATGCCGATTGTGGAGATCCGGCTCTCGGCGAGGAAGCGGGTGAGATAAGCGCCCGCCGCCATGCCGATCACGCCCGCCACGTCCTTCTGATCCGCCGGAGACGGCACGATCACGGCGTCGCGAACATACTTGTTCTTCAGCGCCTGCTCGAGCGCCGTGCAGGTCGCGAACTGCGACTCGAGTGAGATGCGCACGAGCCCACTCTCGCGCGCTTCGCCGAGAATGCGGTTCACTCTCGCGCGCGTGAGCCCGAGCTTCTCGCCGATCTCGGCCTGGGTGAAGTTCTCCAGGTAGTAGAGCCAGGCGACACGCGCGCGCAGCTGGTCGATCTCGTTCATCGCGGCGTCTCGCGCGGCGCTTCGCGCAGGGCCTCGCGCAGCTCCGCCAGCAGCTCGTCGTGGATCAACCCGTTGGAGGCGATCTTCTCCAGATCGTCGATGCGGCTGTCGGTGCCGTCGAGCCGCGTCACCCGTCCGCCGCCCGCGCGCACCAGCGGCGTCGCCGCCGCATGCGAGACGACATCCGCCTTGAGCGACACGAAGGCATCGAGCCGCGCCGAAGCGACCAGCGCCATCTCCAGCGCGCCCGACACGACGATGCGCACGCCGCGCACCGTCGAACCGAGGCGCGCGATGATGGCCGCGGCCTTGCGGACATCTTCGGGCGAGAAATGCGAGGTGAGGATCACGGAGATGACCGCATCCGAAAGCGAGCGCGTCTGCGACACCCGCGCGGGCTTTCCGTCCACCGTCGCAACCCGGCCTTCCACGTAGCGCCCGTAGATGCGCGCGACCGGCGCGTCGAACAGACCGAGGCGCACCTCGCCGTCGGCCTGGTAGGCCACCGACACCGAGAACCAGGGCAAGCCGCTCGCGTAGTTCACGGTGCCGTCCAGCGGATCGATGATCCACTGCGCGCCGTTTCGACCCGCCGTGGTGCCGCGCTCCTCGGCCAGAATGCCGGCGTCCGGCGTCAGCCGTTGAAGGCCCGTAACGACGATCTCCTCGGCCGCATGATCCGCTTCCGTCACCACATCGAGCAGATCCTTACGCTGTGCGCGCAACGGACCGTGCTGCATCTCCACCAGCCGCGCCGCCGCCTCGGCAACCACGGTTTCGGCGCCGGCGAGCAGTTTCGTCAGATCATGCATGCGCAATTCGCCCCGGATAATCGGCTTCCAGCACCACGTCGAATGGCGCGCCGTAGTCGCCGATCGGCACAATGTGGGTGGTGAGCCCCGCGTCAGGCCGCCACGTATGCACGGCCAGGCCCGGCGGCTCCATGATGAATCGATTGGCGCGTCCCGGATGCAGATCGAGGGCCACCTGATGCGCGGTGCTGGGCGCGCAGAAGCCGACGGTGCCGGCATAGCGAACCGTGATTGGACGATGATAGTGACCGCAGACGACGCGCTCCACCTCGGGATGACGGCGGATGATCGTCTCAAAAGCGGCAGTGTCCTGGAGCAACATCAGCTCATCCATGCCGTCCACGCCCACGCGGAACGGCGGATGGTGGATCATCACCAGGGTCGGCGCGCCGTCGCCCTGCGCCAAGGTATGCCTGAGCCAGTCCTGCCGTTCGCTGCAGAAGCCGCCATGGCCCACGCCCGGCACCACGCTGTCGAGGCAGATCAGGCGCAGCGGAAATTCCTCGACGGCATAATTGATGAACCCGTCGGGAAGGTAGCTGTGCCGGTCCCAGAGGCCGCGCACCAGAGTCTCACGCCGATCGTGATTGCCGGGCACGACGAAGACCGGCATCGGCAGCGCCGCCAGACCTTCCGTGACCAGCGCATATTCCTCTGCCAGGCCGCAGTCCGCGAGATCGCCGCTCACCAGCACCAGATCCGGACGCGGCCGCAGCCGCAGCACCGCGTCGATCGCCTCCGCGAACATCGCATTGGTATCGACGCCGTAGGCCGTCTGCCCGCGCGGGCGGACGTGGAAGTCGCTGATCTGCGCGATGATGAGCACGGCATTCTCCGGGCGGGCGCAGCCGGCCCATGCGGGCCGGCCGCTATGTCATGTGGCTCACGAGCTCTTCATCAGCGCATTGCTCTCCTTGACAATGCGCTCGAGCCCGGCCTCCGGCGTCGCCTCGCCGCGCATCACCGCGTTGATGATCTCGCGCTGGGTGCGCCAGATCTTCACCGACTGGCCGCCCGGATAGCCCTGCCAGGGCTTCGCACGGTCGACGCTGAGCGAGACGGTCTTGAAGTTCGGGTTCTTGTTGTAGAAGTCGCCGAGGAACTCCGGCCCGGTCGCGCGCAGGTTGGTCGGCATATAGCCCGTGGTCTCGACCACGATCTTCTGCGCCTCGGGTCCGCTCACGAACTTGAGGAACTCCCACGCCGCTTTCTGCTTCGCCGGATCCTTCGCCGTGATGATCGCGGCATTGCCGCCGGTGGGCAGACCGCCCTTCTCCTTGTCGTCGATCGGGAACGTGGTCGTGCGCAGCGCGAACTTGTCTCCGATCAGGTCGGTGACCTGGCGCATGCGCGCGGGCGTGTCCGCGAAGATGCCGATCTTGCCGGCGATGAACTGCTGGCGCGAGGAGTCCCAGTCGATCAGCGGCATGCCGGCGTCCGCCGCGAACTGCCGGCAATAACGCAATGCCTTCAAGCCGACCTCGTTGCCGAAGGCCGCGGCCGTTTCCGTGGCGTCGAGCATCGAGCCGCCGCCCTGCAGGATCAGCGCGCGGAACAGCCAGTCGTCCGGCCACTCATGGATGTTGTAGCCGATGCCGGCGACGTCGCCGCTCTTGATCTTCGACGCGAGCGCGATCATGGCGGGCCAGGTGTCGGGCATCTTGTTCGGATCGCCGCCCGCGGCCTTCACGAGCTGCTCGTTGAAATAGATGATCGGCAGCGAGGCGTTGAAGGCGAGACCATAGGTCTTCCCGTCCACCTTGCCGAGCGCGAGCACACCTTCCGAGTAGTTCGCCTTGCGCCAAGCGGCGTCTTCCTTGTCGAGCAGCGAGCCGACCTCGGTGATCTGGTTGCGCTTCACCAGCGTGCGCACCAACTCGGCCAGGAGGTGATAGCCCGAGTAGTAGACGTCCGGCAGCTGGTTGGTCACCGCCTGCCGCAGCATGGTCTGGTGACCTTCGTCGTAGCTCGCGGCCGGCGCGCGGAACTTGATCTTGATGTCCGACTGCTTCTTCATGAACTCCTGGGCAATCGGCTCGTGGAACTTGGCGAAGGCCGGAAATGCGTAGAGCACCTCCAGCGTGGTCTCCGCGGCGAAGGCCGCGCGCGTGACGAACGGCGCGGCAAGCGTCGCGCCGGCGAGGCCTTTCACGACATGTCTGCGATTGAGCATGCTGCTCTCCCCTGTTGAGCCTGACGTCACTTGATACCCGTCATCGTGATGCCGGCGATGAAGCGCCGGCGGGCGATGAGGAAGGCGATCACGAGCGGTGCCGTGATGATGGCGGCGCCGGCCGAGAGCGCGCCGTAGTTCGAGCCGAGCTCGGAGTCCGCGAAATACATCATGCCGAGCGGTGGCGTGGCGAGCGCCGTGTCCGAGACGACGATCAGCGGCCAGTAGAGATCATTCCAGTGCGCCACGATCGAGAACACCGAGAAGGCTGCGATCGCGGGCCAGGCGCTCGGCACCACGATGCGCCACACGATCTCGAACTCGCTCACGCCGTCGAGCCGCGCCGCCTGGATGATCTCGTCCGGATAGCTCTTGAAGAACTGACGGAACAGGAAGATCGCGAACACCGAGAGGAAGAACGGCAGCATCATCGACAGATAGGTGTTGAGAATGCCGAGCTGCGCAAACGCGATATAGAGCGGCAGCGAGGGCACCTGCACCGGAATGCAGAGCCCGAGCAGGATGAGGCCGAACAGCACGGGTCGGCCCGGGAAGTTGAGCTTGGCGAGCGCATAGGCGCAAGGGATCGCGACCAGGAGCTGGACGACGAGAATGCCGAGGCAGACGATCAGCCCGTTCAGCAGGAACTTGAGCAGCGGTGCGGTCGCGAGCGCGGACTGGAAGTTCTGCAGCCCGTAGAAGGTGCGCGGCCAGAGCCGGAACGTCGCCTCGAAGATCTCGCCCGGCGGCTTGATCGAGCTCACCAGCATGAACACGAAGGGCAGCAGCATGAACACGGCGCCGACCATCAGCACAGTGTGCACGAGCGTCAGCGAGATGAGACGCCGCAGCCGCGCCGCCAGCGGCGTCGGCGGACGCGCCGTGATGGTGGCCGTGGCGCTCATCGGTAGTGCACCCGGCGGTCGAGCCAGAAGGTCTGCGCGACCGAGAAGACCAGCGTGAAAGCGAGGAAGATCAGCGTCAGCGTCGCCGCATAGCTGAGATGGAAATACTGGAAGCCCTCGAGATAGATCGCGTAGAGCAGCACCTCGGAGGACCCCATCGGTCCGCCGCGCGTCATCACCGCGACCGTGTCGAACACCTTGAAGGCCGTGATGAAGGTCGTGACCGTCACGAACATCGTCGTCGGTCCGAGCAGCGGCCACGTCACCTTCAGGAATCGGTCGATCGGATGGCTCGCGCCGTCGACGTCCGCGGCCTCGTAGAGGTCGCGCGGGATCGCCGAGAGGCCGGCGAGGAACAGCACCATGTTGAAGCCGATGAGCTGCCAGATGCCGATCGCCGCGAGCGTCGGGATGACGAGATGCGGCTCGCTGAGGAACGCGACCTCGCCGAAGCCGAGCGCCTTGAGCACTTGATTGATCGGACCCAGGTTCGGGTGCAACAGGAACTGCCACATGGTCGCCATGGCGATCAGCGTGGAGGTGACGGGCAGGAAGTAGATCACCTCGTAGAAGCCGCGCGTGCGCGTCCGCCGGTGCACCAGCAGCGCGACGAAGAGCGAGATCAGAACGCCGCCCGGCACCACGATCGCGACATAGAGCAGCGTGTTGGAAAGGGAGCGGCGGATCACCGGATCCTTGAGCGCAGCCTGGAAATGCTTCAGGCCGACGAAGGTGAAATCCAGCGCGCCGAGCTCGTAATTCGTGAAGCTCAACGCGGCCAGGGCCGCGAGCGGCACCAGGCTGGTGAGCAGCAGCAGGATGAAGGCCGGCGCCGCGAAGCCGATGCCGGCGAGCGCCTCCACCCAGCCCTGGCGGCTGCGCGGCGGGGCGGCCGCTTCGATCGGGAGCGCCATACTGCTCATCGGGCCTCTCCGGCGCGCAGCAGCTCCACGGTGCCACCACCGGGCGCGCGGCGCTCGACGAAGGTCTCTATGCGCTGACCCTGCGCATCGAAGAGATGTGCGCTCCGCGCGTCGAACCCGAGCTGCGTCTCGCCCTCCGGCACGCTCTCGACGCCCGGCCCCGCGCGGCACAGCACCGGCAGCGACGGCTCCGCCGCGAGATCAAAGTGCAAGATGCTCTCCGCGCCGAGATTCTCGCGCCGCCGGAACCGGCACGGCACCACGCAGGCTGCATCGCCGTCGAGCCGCATGGCCTCGGGCCGCACGCCGACCGTGACGGCGGCGCCGGCCGCCTGACCCACCGCGATAGGCAGCGGGCGGCCGTTGCGCTCGACGCGG
>JAEYAU010000207.1 GCA_023404705.1 Pseudomonadota bacterium | reverse complement strand
TCCATGGACCGCGCGGAGCTCGAGAAGGTGCTGCGCCTGCTGGCTTCGACGCTTTCCCTGCTCAAGGGGGTGCGGCTTGCCAGCGGCTCCACCATCGACGAGACGGGCCGCGCGCTGATGGAGGCGTTCGCCCGCGACGCCTCGACGCCCGAGCTGATGCTCGCCTGCGGCGGCAGCATCGCGCCGTGGTTCGCCAGCGTCACTTTCGGCGGTGCCGACCTGAGGAGCGTCTACATCGGCAGCCTGCGCGCGACCCGCATCCCGTATTTCCGCGCGCCGGTAACAGGCCTTCCGATGGTGCACTGGTGAGCGTCATCCGCCGCGCTCGACCGCGAGGGTCCAGAAGCGGACCGGCTTGATCGCCGGCCAGGGCGCATCGGACAGCACCTCGCGCTCGCGCATCATCCAGTCCTCGAGATTGGCGCCATAGTGGATGACGTCGGTCTGATAGACCGAGAACACCGGATTTCCGTGCTCGAACGGCTCTTCGGGCAAGTAGCGATGGCCGAACAGCGGGATCAGCTTGGGCGCGGCGGCGAACACCTCGCGCAGCCGCTCGCACTGGTCGCGCGGATCGGCAGGCCTTTCGCCCCACTCGGGCCACCAGACATCGCTGTGCTCGACGTCGAACCAGAAGCCTTCGAAGGGCCAATCCAGCCGATCGCGGATGGTCTGCTCATCGGCCTTGATCCAATCGAAGGCGCCATGCCCTTCCACCGGGATCCGCCGCTCGCGCAGCAGCGCCACGAGATCGGTCGGAAAGCGCAGTTGCCAGCGCGCCTGGATGTCGTCGAGTTCCGCCTGCGAGTAGCCCATGATGCGAGTCCCGGTGAGGCGCACCAGACTAACACCGTGCGGGTCCGCACCCTTGCGAAGGAGGGGACAGCATGATAAGAACAAACAGAGAACTTTACTGACTCGCGTTTTCCGAGGAACGCCGGCCGCAAGGGCCCGTTGGCTTCTGTGGGAAAGCCGGGATCGTGCTTGCCGGAGCCCCCGGCAAGACTAGGGTGGCGCCATCGAGCATGGCTGCGTCATGCAGGTGTGACACGGAACCGCTGGCCTTCTTGGGCTGGCCGAAAGGATACGGAGAGCGACATGGCGGGCAGCGTCAATAAAGTCATTCTGATCGGCAATCTCGGTGCGGACCCGGAAATCCGCCGCACGCAGGACGGCAGGCCGGTCGCCAATCTGCGCATCGCGACCTCGGAGAGCTGGCGCGACAAGGCCACGGGCGAGCGCAAGGAAAAGACCGAGTGGCATCGCGTGGTGATCTTCAGCGAGCCGCTGTGCCGGATCGTCGAGCAATATCTGAAGAAGGGCTCGAAGGTTTACCTCGAGGGCGCGCTGCAGACGCGCAAGTGGACCGACCAGCAGGGCGTCGAGAAGTATTCGACCGAGGTGGTGCTGCAGGGCTTCAACTCGGTCCTCACGATGCTGGATGGACGCGGTGGTGGCGGCGGCAGCGAGGCCGGCTACGACAACGGCAACGACTTCGGCAATGCCGGCCCGACCAGCGGCCGTTCGCGCCAGCCCGCCGCCGCAGGCGCCGGCGGTGGCCGTCGCGGCGATATGGACGACGAGATCCCGTTCTGACGGGATCGGTCGGGCGGGCGCCTCCCGCAGCCGATGACAACTGCACGGGGTTGGCTTGGCCACGGAAGGGGCCATGACGATGGCGTTCGCGTTTGATACGCTCGGCTATGCGCAACGGCTGCGGTCCGCGGGCATCCCGCAGGATCAGGCCGAGGCTCATGCGGAGGCAGCGCGGGAATTCATTATGGCCGAGCTCGTGACCAAGACGGATCTGGCCGCAACACGCTCGCAGCTCGAGCAAACCATGGGCCATCTCGAGCAAACCATCGCGACGACACGTACCCAGCTCGAGCAGGGCATCGCAATGCAGACGCTCCAGCTCACCGTGCGAATGGGCGTTCTGATGGCTGCCGGCATCGCGCTCCTCGGCGCGATCCTCTGCGGGGCATTGCTGGCATGGCCGCGACGCGAATCCGCGTAGGAACCATCACTGACCTCCGACATTAGCCCGTAAAGCGGCACAGGGGTGCCGCACGGCTATTCGGAGTTCCGCTCATGAAAATCACGCTTCTCACGGCGGCAGCCGGGCTGCTGCTCGCCTCGTCCGCGCTCGCGCAGGTCGCCCAGCCGACTCCGCCCGGCTCGGCCAACACGACGAATGCGCCGGCCGCGCGCGCGCCGGGCGCCACCACCGGCGCGGTGCCGATGGGCGCCGTCTCGACCGCCGACTTCGTGCAGAAGGCCGCGATCAGCGACATGTTCGAGATTCAGTCGAGCCAGCTCGCGCTGCAGAAGAAAGCCGACGCCGACACGAAACCCTTCGCCCAGAAGATGATGAAGGACCACAAGAAGACGTCGAGCGAGCTCAAGGCCATGCTCAAGAAGGGCAAGATCGACGCCCAGATTCCGACGCAGCTCGATGCCGAGCATCAGGCCAAGCTCGATCAGCTGAAGGGGATGTCGGGCCCCGAGTTCGACAAGGCCTATGACATGGCGCAGCAGGAAGGCCACCAGAAGGCCGTCGCGCTGTTCGAGGCCTATGCGCAGGGCGGCGACAATCCGCAGCTCAAGCAATGGGCCGCGAAGACGCTGCCGCACCTAAAGCAGCACATGTCGATGGCCGAGAAGCTGAAGTTCTAAGAACCGAAATCGGCAACGCTCTAGGCGTGCGCCGTCGCGGTCTCGCGTCGGCGTGCGCAGAACGTCTGGAAATCGAGGGACTCGTCGCTCCGCCGCGCCTCCGCAAAGGCGCGGTTGAGGGCGCGCTTGCGTTCGAAGCCCGCGACCGCGAGCGCGCGGCCCGCCGGTGAGAGCTCGAGCCCATCGCGTGCCAGCCGCGCCAGGATCTCGCCATAGGCGCGGTCGAACATCTCGGCCGAGTTGTCCGAGTGGCACGCCGAGCCCGACACCACGCGATACTCGAACAACGCATCGGGCAGGGCGGGCAGACGGCCGATCCGGTCGATCAGCCGCACATTGGCGACCACGTCCTCCGCATATTCGATGCCGGCGATACGCGGCTGCGCGTGCTCGCGCCGCACCACGGGAAACAACGGCACATTGAGGTCTAGGAAGGACGCAAGGTCGAGCGCGGTGTGGCCGTGCGCGAGCTCGAAGCCACGAGACAACGTCTCGCCGGAGACCTCCGAGACGACCACCGCATTGTCCACGGCCGCGCCTTCGCGTGCCGCGATCGGCGCGAGCCGCGCCAGCCGTTCGGGGTGGAAGAGATCGTCGGCATCGAGCGCCGCGATCAGCTCGCCGCGCGTCGCCGAGAGGCCCACATTGCGCGCATTGTGACAGCCGGATCGTACGCGCCCTGTTGAGACGAAGCGCAAGCGCGGATCCGTCACGCCCTGCGCGCGCAGATGCGCCTCGTAGTCCGCTCCGTCATCCGAGACGATCACGGCTTCCCAGTCGCGCCACGTCTGGTTGATCAGGCTCCGCACGGCGCGCGCAATCGTCACCTGTGCGGCGCAGGCCGGAATGACGACCGAGACGATCATGAGCGCGCCATGCTCCCTTTCGCGGCAGCTTGCGGAGTATTCGGATGCGCAACGGTATCGCGCCGTTGTCTTTGTGCCGCGGCTTGCTAAGGTCGCGCAACAAGAATGGAGGTGGAACGTGCTGAGATTTCTGACCGCGGCTGCCCTGGGGGCAGGCCTGCTCGTCGGTCCGGCTGCGGCCGAGGACCTGAAGGTCGCGCTGATCTATTCCAAGACCGGGCCGCTTGAGGCCTATGCCAAGCAGACCGAGACCGGCCTTCGCCTCGGCTTCGAATATGCGACCAAGGGCAGCATGACGCTCGACGGGCGCAAGATCGTCATCATCACCAAGGATGACCAGGGCAAACCGGACGTCGGCAAGTCGCTGCTCGCCGAAGCCTACGAGGACGACAAGGCCGATCTCGTGATCGGCAGCACATCCTCGGCCGTGGCGCTCGCCATGCTCCCGGTCGCCGAGGAGCACAAGAAAGTGCTGATCGTCGAGCCGGCCGTGGCCGACCAGATCACGGGCGAGAAATGGAATCGCTACATTTTTCGCACGGCGCGCAATTCCTCGCAGGACGCGATCTCCAACGCGGTCGCGATCGGCAAGCAGGGCGTGAGCATCGCCACGCTGGCGCAGGACTATGCCTTCGGCCGTGACGGCGTCGCGGCCTTCAAGGAAGCGGTGTCCAAGACCGGCGCCACGCTGGTGCACGAAGAATATGCGCCGATGAACACGACGGACTTCACGGCACCGGCGCAACGCCTGTTCGACGCGCTCAAGGACAAGCCGGGCCGCAAGATCATCTGGGTGATCTGGGCCGGCGCCTCGCCGATGACCAAGCTGCAGGACATGAACCCGGGCCGCTTCAACATCGAGCTCTCGACCGGCGGCAACATCCTGCCCGCCATGGCGGGCTACAAGACGATGCCCGGCATGGAAGGCGCCACCTATTACTACTACGAGATCCCGAAGAACCCGATCAACGACTGGCTCGTGGCCGAGCACAAGAAGCGCTTCAACGCCCCGCCGGACTTCTTCACGGCCGGCGGCTTCGCGGCCGCGATGGCAGCGGTCACCGCCGTACAGAAGGCGAAGTCGACGGACAGCGAGAAGCTGATCGCCGCCATGGAGGGCATGGAGTTCGACACGCCCAAGGGCAAGATGGTGTTCCGCAAGGAGGACCATCAGGCGCTGCAGAGCATGTATCACTTCAAGATCAAGGCGGATCCGAACGTGACCTGGGGCATCCCGGAGCTCGTGCGCGAGCTCAAGATCGAGGACATGCCGGTCCCGATCAAGAACAAGCGCTGACGCGATCGCGTCGGGGGGACATGACGCTCGAGCTGGAGACGCGGGAGCTCACCATCCGGTTCGGCGGCCACGTGGCCGTCGACGGGGTGAGCTCCCGTTTTCGTCCGGGCGAGCTCACCGCCATCGTCGGGCCGAACGGCGCCGGCAAGACCACCTATTTCAATCTCATCTCAGGCCAGCTCGCCGCGACCGCGGGGCAGGTTCTGCTCAACGGCCGCGATCTCACGCGGCTGTCGGCCCCACAGCGCACGCGCGCCGGCATTGGCCGCGCCTTCCAGCTGACCAACCTGTTTCCAGGCCTCAGCGTCATGGAGAACGTGCGGCTCGCCGTGCAGTCCGCGGCTGGCGTGCACTACGACCTGCTGCGCCCATGGATGCGGCACGAGGAGCTGATCACGCGCGCCGAAGCGGTGCTCGAGCGCGTGGCGCTCGCCAACCGGCGTAACACGCTCGCCTCCGCGCTGTCGCACGGCGACCAGCGCAAGTTGGAGGTCGCACTGATGATCGCGCTCGAGCCCGGGATCTTCATGTTCGACGAGCCGACCGCCGGCATGAGCGTGGACGAGGTCCCGGTCGTGCTCTCGCTGATCGCGCAGCTCAAGCAGGACACTTCGAAGATCATTCTGCTTGTCGAGCACAAGATGGACGTGGTGCGCAGCCTCGCGGACCGCATCATCGTGCTTCACAACGGCAAGCTCGTGGCCGACGGCACGCCGGCCGAAGTCATGAGCTCCGCGGTCGTGCAGGAGGCCTACCTCGGCACGCGCGCACAGGCAGGCGCTGCATGAGGGCGCTGCTTCTGCTCACCGGGGTGCAGACCCATATCGGGCGCTATCACATCCTGCATGGCGTCGACCTCGGCGTCGCGGAAGGGCGCACCACTATGCTGCTCGGCCGCAACGGCGCGGGCAAGACCACGACGCTGCGCACCATCATGGGCCTGTGGCGCGCTTCGGAGGGGGAGATCCGCCTCGGCGACGCGCGCATCGAGGCGCTCGCCACGCCTGACATCGCGCGCGCCGGCATCGGCTACGTGCCCGAGACCATGGCGATCTTCTCCGATCTGACCGTGCGGGAGAACCTCGTGCTGGCGGCGCGTGATGCGCCCCTCGACGACGCGCGGCTCGACTGGATCTTCGGGTTCTTTCCCGCGCTCAAGCGCTTCTGGCTCTCGCGCGCCGGCACGCTCTCGGGCGGGCAGAAGCAGATGCTGTCGATCGCCCGCGCCATCGCCGAGCCGCGCCGCCTGCTGCTGATCGACGAGCCGACCAAGGGCCTCGCGCCCGCGATCGTCGATGCGCTGATCGGCTGCCTCACGGAGCTCAAGCGGCTCGGCACGACCGTGCTGCTCGTCGAGCAGAACTTCCGCGTCGCCCAAGAGATCGGCGACGACGTCGCCGTGATGGACAATGGCCGCATCGTGCATATCGGCACGATGGCCGAGCTGGCGCGCGACGAGACGCTGCAGCATCGCCTGCTCGGGCTCAGCCTGGACACGCATCAATGAGCACCATCGACGCCGGCGCAGCACTGCCGAAGGCGCGGGCCGACGTGCTGCCGCTGCTCCTGCCGCTCGCGCTCGCCGCCGTGGCCTATCCCTTCATCGGCTCGACCTCGACCTGGCTGACCTTGACGATCGCCGGCCTCGCCATGGGCATGATGATCTTCATCATGGCCTCGGGGCTCACACTCGTGTTCGGGCTGATGGATGTGCTCAATTTCGGCCATGGCGCCTTCATCGCGATCGGCGCCTATCTGGCGGTGCTGGTGCTCGGGCCGCTGGCGTCCTGGATGCAGGCGGACTCGATCTGGCTGAACGTCGCCGCGATCCTGCCCGCCGTGCTGGTCGCGATGGCCGCGACCGCGGCGCTCGGTCTCGCCTTCGAGCGCGTGCTGATCGTGCCGGTCTACGGTCAGCATCTGAAGCAGATCCTGATCACCATGGGCGGCCTGATCGTCGCCGAGCAGGTGCTCTACGCGCTCTACGGCCCGCAGCAGATTCCGCTGCCGCTGCCGGCGAGCCTGCGCGGCTCCGTCCTCATCGCGGGCGCCGCGATCGAGAAGTATCGGCTGCTGGCGGTCGCGGTCGGCCTCGTGGTCTTCGTCGCTATGCTGCTGGTGCTCAACCGCACCAAGATCGGCCTCCTGATCCGCGCCGGCGTCGAGAACAGCGAGATGGTGGAAGCGCTCGGCTACCGCATCACGCGCCTGTTCGTCGGCGTGTTCATGGCGGGCTCGGCGCTGGCGGGCCTCGGCGGCGTGATGTGGGGCCTCTATCGCGAGCAGGTGCAGGCCTCCATGGGTGCCGACCTGATGGTCCTCGTCTTCATCGTGGTGATCATCGGCGGGCTCGGCTCGGTCACGGGCTGCTTCATCGGCGCCATGCTGGTCGCCTTGCTCACCAACTATGCGGGCTTCCTGGTGCCGAAGCTCGCGCTGATCTCCGACATCCTGCTGATGGTCGCGGTGCTGCTCTGGCGTCCGCGCGGCCTCTACGCGGTGACCAGCCGATGATGCCGCTCTCGGGAGATCCGCCGCGCAGCAAGGTGCTGGCCCTCGCGCTGATCGTGATCGTGCTGGCGCTGCTGTTCGCGCCGTTCCTGTTCCCGGGCGCGAAGCCGCTCAACGTCGCGGCGAAGATCTGCATCTTCATCGCACTCGCGGCCTCCTACGACCTGCTGCTCGGCTACACCGGCATCGTCTCCTTCGCCCACACGATGTTCTACGGCATCGGCAGCTATGGCGTCGCGATCGCGCTCTACGGGCTCGGCCCGCGCTGGGACGCAATCGCGCTCGGGCTGGTCGTCGCCTTGCCGCTGGCGGCGCTGCTGGCGCTGGTCATCGGCCTGTTCTCGTTGCGCGTGCAGGCGATCTTCTTCGCCATGATCACGCTCGCGGTCGCCTCGGCTTTCGCGGTGCTGGCCTCGCAGCTCTCGTGGCTCACGGGCGGCGAGGATGGCCGCAGCTTCCAGGTGCCGGCCGCCTTGCGTCCCGGCTTCACCCTGATCCCGCGTGATATGCTCGGCACCGCCGTCACGGGGCGAACGCTGACCTACTATCTGGTGTTCCTCATCTGCGCGGCGCTGGTCCTGCTGCTGCTGCGTGTCGTCAACTCGCCCTTCGGCCGCGTGCTGCAGGCGATCCGCGAGAATCCGTTCCGCGCCGAGGCGCTCGGCTATCGCACCGTGATCCACCGCACGCTCGCGAACTGTCTCGCCGCCGCCGTCGCGGCCGCGGTCGGCGCCCTCAACGCGCTCTGGCTTCGTTATGCCGGGCCCGACACCTCGCTCAGCTTTGCGATCATGCTCGACATCCTGCTGATCGTGGTGATCGGCGGCATGGGCACGATCTACGGCGCCGTCGTCGGCGCCACGCTCTATATCCTGGCGCAGAACTATCTGCAGGCGCTGATGGGCTGGGTCTCGACCGCGGCCGCCGACGGCGGCATCCCGGTCGTCCCCGGCCTGTTCCATCCCGACCGCTGGCTGCTGTGGCTCGGCATCCTGTTCATCGCCTGCGTCTATTTCTTCCCGGCCGGCATCGTCGGCAAGCTGCGGGGAGGGGGCAAATGACTCCCACATCGCGCTACATCACGCTGCTCGATCGCGAGATCCATTACATGGAGTGGGGCAGCCCCGACCGTCCGCCGCTGATCATGTGGCACGGCCTCGCGCGCACCGGACGCGACTTCGACGACATCGCGGCGGCCTTCGCCAACGACTGGCACATCATTGTGCCCGACACGATCGGCCGCGGCTTGAGCCAATGGAGCCCGACGCCAGAGCGGGACTACTGCAACGACTTCTACGCACGGCTCGCCACGGCGCTGCTCGATGCGCTGGAGCTGCGCGAGGTGGATTGGCTCGGCACCTCCATGGGCGGCGCCATCGCGATCCGTGCCGCCGCGGGCCCGCTGCGCGGCCGCATTCGCCGGCTGGCGCTCAACGATATCGGCCCCGAGGTCGCGCGCGCCGCCACCGAACGCATTCGCGGCTATGCGGGCAAGCCGCCGCGCTTCGACCGCGTCTCCGAGCTCGAGGCCTATTTCCGCCAGGTCTACAAGCCCTATGGCTATCTCACCGATGCCCAGTGGCGCCGCCTGACCGAAAGCTCCACGCGACGCCTGCCAGATGGCGGCATCACGCCTCATTACGATCCGAACATGGTCATGCAGTTCGAACTTCACCCGCGCGACTACGACCAGTGGCCGCAGTGGGACTCGCTGGATTGCGAGGTGTTGTGCCTGCGCGGCGAGAGCTCCGACCTGCTGCTGGCCGATACGGCCGAGGCCATGATGAAGCGCGGCCCGCGCTGCCGCGTCGAGACCGTCGCGGGCTGCGGCCACGCGCCGGCCCTCAACGTGCCGGAGCAGATCGAGTTGGTGCGGGACTTCTTCGCGGCGCGCTGAGAACACGTCTGGTCCGGCGCCAGCCGCGTTGCTATACGCCAGCCATGCCCACACTCGCCAAAGCCCTTCTCCAGGGCCTCAAGGATCATGGCGCCCGGGAGATCTTCGGCATCCCGGGCGACTTCGTGCTGCCGTTCTTCAAGGTGATCGAGGAGAGCGGCATCCTGCCGTGCTTTACGATGAGCCACGAGCCGGCCGTCGGCTTCGCGGCCGACGCAGCGGCGCGCTTCAACGGCGGCATCGGCGTGGCCGTCGCCACCTATGGTGCGGGCGCCTTCAACCTGGTCAATCCGATCGCCGGCGCCTATGCGGAGCGTTCGCCGGTTGTGGTGATCGCGGGCGCGCCCGGCGCCAATGAGCGCAGCAGCGGGTTCCTGCTGCATCACCAGGCGCGCTCGGTCGACACGCAGCTCGCCGTCTTCCGCGAGATCACCTGCGATCAGGCGGTGCTCACCGACGCCGCGACCGCGCCACAGGAGATCGCCCGCGTGCTGCGCAGCGCACGCGAGCGCTCGCTGCCGGTTTACATCGAGTTTCCCCGAGACATGGTCGCGGCCGCGACCGCGCGCGTGCCCGTGCTGGCGCGCCGGCCCGCATCGCCTGAGGCCCTTGCCGAATGCGTCGAGGAAACGCTCGAGCGCCTCGCCGAGGCGAAGGCGCCCGTCATCGTCGTCGATATCGAGGTGCGCCGCTTCGGCGCCGAGGACCGCGTCGCCGCGCTCGCCCGCAAGCTCGGCGTGCTCGTGGTGACGACCTTCATGGGGCGCGGCCTGCTCGCCGATGCGCCCGAGGTGGTGCGCGGCACCTATATGGGCGCGGCCGGCGATCCCGCGATCACGAAGATGGTCGAGGACGCGGACCTGCTGCTGCTCCTCGGCGTGATCATGTCGGACACCAACTTCGCGCTGTCGAGCCGTCGCTTCGATCCGCGCCGCACGATCCTGGCGATCGATCGCGAGGTGCGCATCGGCCATCACGTCTATCCGGACATTCCGATCGAGGAGCTTGCCGAGGCCCTGGTCACGCAGGCGAAGCCGCGCCGCACTGCGAAGCGCGCGCCGAAACGGCCGAACGGCTATCCGCGTGGGCTCAAGCATGATGCCAAGCCGATCGCGCCTTCGGATGTCGCGACCGCGATCAATGATCTGTTCGACCGGCACGGGGCGATGCCGATGGCGGCCGACATGGGCGACTGCCTGTTCACCGCCATGGAGCTCGAGAACACCGCGCTGGTCGCGCCCGGCTATTACGCCGGCATGGGGTTCGGCGTGCCCGCCGGCTTCGGCATTGCGGCCTCGATGCAGATGCGCCCCATGATCCTGGTCGGTGACGGGGCGTTCCAGATGACCGGCTGGGAGCTGGGCAATTGCCGGCGTTACGGCCTCGATCCGATCGTCGTGCTGTTCAACAACAAGAGCTGGGAGATGCTGCGCGTATTCCAGTCGGAGTCGAAGTTCAACGACCTCGACGACTGGAATTTCGCCGCCATCGCGCCGTCGCTCGGAGGCCACGGCACCCGCGTGACGACGCGCCGCGAGCTCGCCGAGGCGCTCGAAGCCGCCGTCGCGCGCCGCGGCGTCTTCTCGCTCGTCGAGGTGATGCTGCCGCGCGGCGTCACCTCGAAGACGCTGGAGAAATTCGTCACCGGCTTCAAGAAGGTGCGCGATCGCGCCGGGAAATAGCGTTCACCCAATTGCCGTCTTCACCCCGTCGATCACGAACTGCACCGCGAGCGCGGCGAGTAGCACGCCGAGCAGCCGCGAGAGGACCACATTGCCCGTGATGCCCATCCAGCCGGCGATCCGGGCCGCGATCGCGAACACGATGAAGCAGGCGAGGCACACCAGCAGGATGACGCCGATCAGCACGGCGTGGCGCATCGGCTCGGAACCCGCCTGACCGGCGAGCAGCACGGTCGCCGTGATCGCGCCGGGGCCGGCCATCAACGGAATCGCGAGCGGGAAGGCCGCGACATGATGCACGTGCTCCTCGGCCGCGCCCTCCACGTTCTTCGACTTTCGCTCGGCGCGCGAACCGAACACCATCTCGGTCGCGATCCAGAGCAGCAGCAGGCCGCCCGCAATGCGGAAGGCCGGCAGCGAGATCCCGAGCGTGCCCAGCAGCCAGTCGCCGATGACCGCCGTGCCCATCAGGATCGCGGCCGCGATCAGGGTGGCCCGCACCGCCACCTGGCGGCGCGATCGGCGCGGCAAGCCGGCGGTGACGGCGAGGAATATGGGTGCGAGGCCCACGGGGTCGACGACCACCAGCAGCGTCACCAGGGCCGAGACCGTGTAATCGAGCGGGAAGGGCATGCCGTGGTCCTTCGAATGGTGCCGGGAGAGTGACGTTTCGGCAGCCGTAGCGCCAGCGCTTCGGAGTGCCGGCGGCTCGCCCCGCGATCCGCAATTTCGCGGGGTTGACGAGGCCTTGCCGAGCGCCCTTCCGATGCCTATCTAAAGCTCTGAAAATGCAGGGGAAAAATCATCGCCGAAACGTCATTTTCGCCTAGTTGCGGCCCCTTGAATCGGCTATGACGCTGCACGCATAAACACGCTGGATTCCAGACTTGTCCGACACCGATGACAATACGCCGGAAGGTGACGAGCCTTCCGATATCCGCCCCGTGTCCATCACGGAGGAGATGAAGCGCTCGTATCTCGATTACGCCATGAGCGTAATCGTGTCTCGCGCGCTTCCGGACGCGCGCGACGGCCTCAAGCCGGTGCACCGGCGCATCCTCTACTCGATGCATGAGAACGGGTATCTGCCCGACAAGAAATACGTGAAATCGGCCCGCGTCGTCGGCGACGTGATGGGTAAATATCACCCGCATGGCGACCAGGCGATCTACGACGCGCTCGTCCGCATGGCGCAGGATTTTTCCATGCGCCTGCCGCTCGTAGACGGGCAGGGCAATTTCGGATCGGTCGACGGCGACCCGCCCGCGGCCATGCGATACACGGAGTGCCGCCTCGCCAAGCCCGCGCTGGCGCTGCTCGACGACATCGACAAGGACACGGTCGACTTCCAGCCGAACTATGACGGCCAGGAGAGGGAGCCGGTCGTCCTGCCGGCGCGCTTCCCGAATCTGCTCGCCAACGGCGCGGGTGGCATCGCGGTCGGCATGGCGACCAACATCCCGCCGCACAATCTCGGCGAGCTGATCGACGCCTGCATCGCGCTGATCTCCAATCCGGGCCTGTCGATCGACGACCTCATCAACATCGTGCCGGGCCCGGATTTCCCGACCGGCGGCATCATCCTCGGCCGGCAGGGCATCCGCTCGGCCTATCACCTCGGCCGCGGCTCCATCGTCATGCGCGGCAAGGTCGAGTTCCAGACGCTGCGCGGCGATCGCGAGGCGATCGTCATCAGCGAGATCCCCTATCAGGTCAACAAGGCCTCGATGGTGGAGCGCATCGCCGAGCTCTGGCGCGAGAAGAAGGTCGAAGGCATTGCAGCCCTGCGCGACGAGTCCGACCGCGAGGGCTACCGCGTCGTGGTCGAGCTCAAGCGCGACGCCATGCCGGACGTGGTGCTGAACCAGCTCTACAAGTTCACGCCGCTGCAATCGACCTTCGGCGCCAACATGGTGGCGCTCGACGCCGGCCGTCCGCAGGTGATGAACCTGAAGGACCTGCTCACCTCCTTCCTGTCGTTCCGCGAGGAGGTGATCTCCCGGCGCACCAAGTATCTGCTCGGCAAGGCCCGCGACCGCGCCCACGTCTTGGTCGGCCTCGCCATCGCGGTCGCCAATATCGACGAGGTCATTCGCCTGATCCGCGGCTCGCGCGACGCCAACGAGGCGCGCGAGGCGTTGATGAGCCGTGACTGGCCGGCGCGCGACATGGGGCCGCTGATTGCGCTGATCGACGATCCGCGCCACCGCATCAGCGAGGACGGCACCTACCGGCTTTCCGCCGAGCAGGCCAAGGCCATCCTCGACCTGCGTCTGCAGCGTCTGACCGCGCTCGGCCGCGACGAGATCGCCGAGGAGCTGGACAAGCTCGCGACCGAGATCGCCGACTATCTCGAGATCCTCCGCTCTCGCGCGCGCGTGCTCGACATCGTGCGCGAGGAGCTGCAGGCCGTGAAGGACGAGTTCGCGACTCCGCGCCGCACCCTGATCGTCGATCAGGAAGGCGAGATGGAGGACGAGGACCTGATCCAGCGCGAGGACATGGTCGTCACCGTGTCGCACCTGGGTTACGTCAAGCGCGTGCCGCTCTCCACCTATCGGGCACAGCGCCGCGGCGGCAAGGGCCGCGCCGGCATGCAGACCCGCGACGAGGATTTCGTCACCCGGCTGTTCGTCGCCTCGACGCACACGCCGGTGCTGTTCTTCTCCTCGCGTGGCCGCGTCTACAAGGAGAAGGTCTGGCGCTTGCCGCAGGCCGCTCCGCAGGCGCGCGGCAAGGCCTTCATCAATATTCTCCCGCTCGAGCAGGGCGAGAGCATCACGACCATCATGCCGCTGCCCGAGGACGAAAAGACCTGGGATCAGCTCGACGTGATGTTCGCGACCACCCGCGGCACGGTCCGGCGCAACAAGCTCTCGGATTTCTCCGACGTACGCCGCTCGGGCATCATCGCGATGAAGCTCGACGAGGGCGACTCCATCGTCGACGTGCAGATCTGCACCGAGGCACAGGACGTGCTGCTCACCAGCGCCCGCGGCCAGTGCATCCGCTTCGCGGTCCCCGAGGTGCGCGTGTTCTCGGGCCGCACGTCCATGGGCGTGCGCGGCATCTCGCTGGAGGACGGCGACAAGGTGATCTCGCTCTCGATCCTCACCCATGTCGACGTGAGCTCCGAGGAGCGGGCAGCCTATCTCAAGCGCGCCAGCGCGGTGCGGCGCGGCGGCGAGGGTGTCGAGGACGCCGCGGCCGCAGCCGAGGCCGAGGAGGGCGCGAGCGGCGCCATCGAGCTCGGCGAGCAGCGCTACGTGGAGCTCTCGGCGGCCGAGCAGTTCGTGCTCACGGTCTCCGAGAACGGCTACGGCAAGCGCAGCTCGTCCTTCGAGTACCGGACCACGGGCCGCGGCGGCAAAGGCATCGTCGCCATGGCGGTCACCGAGCGCAACGGCAACATCGTCGCCTCGTTCCCGGTCGAGGAGAACGACCAGATCATGCTGGTGACCAATGCGGGCCAGCTGATCCGCACCCACGTGCACGACATCCGCATCGCGGGCCGCTCCACCCAGGGCGTCATCGTGTTCGACACGGCGGACGAGGAGCGCGTGGTCTCGGTCGAGCACCTCAGCGAGGAAGGCGACGCCGGCGAGGGCAACGGCGGGTAGGCCGTAAGCAACCTCAGCGCTTAGACCGTCACCCTGAGGTGCTCGGCTGCAAGGCAGCCGAGCCTCGAAGGGCGACGGCCGCTGAGCCGCCGCGTACTCGTTGATCTGCCCGGGCCGTGCATCCTTCGCGGCTCGCGCGCGCCGCCGAGCGGCGAGCGCTCGCACCTCAGGATGACGGATTTGGTCTTGATGCTCGCGGCTAGCATCGTCTCACGGGTCTGTTACGCTCGCGCCTCAACCGCGAGTGTCCCGCATGAACCCCGAGCTGTTCCTCACCTTCCTGCTCATCATCATCGTCCTGATCATCACGCCTGGCCCGATCGTCACGCTGGTGGTCGCGACCGGGGCGACGCAGGGCGTGCGCGCCGGGCTCACCACGGTCGCCGGCACGGTGATCGGCACCGGCATCCTGGTCAGCTCGATCGCGTTCGGTCTGTCGTGGATCCTGAAGAGCTCGACACTTTTGTTCGAGATCATTCGCTGGGCCGGCGCGGCCTATCTGATCTGGCTCGGCATCCAGGCCTGGCGCAGTGCGGACGCACCGAGCGAGATCACGGCGCCACCGAACCACGTGCACTTCTGGCGCGGCTTCATGGTTGCGCTGTCGAATCCGAAGACCACGGCCTTCTTCACGGCGTTCCTGCCGCAATTCGTCGACCCCAACCTGCCGGTCGAATTCCAGCTTGCCGTGATGTGCGCGGTCGCCGTCGGTCTGGCGGCCGTGATGGACAGCGGCTGGGCGATCGCAGCCGGCCTCGGCCGTTCGTGGTTCTTGAAGAAAGCGCGCGCGAGGCTGCTCGCGCGCGTGTCGGGGCTGACGCTGATCGGCGGCGGAATCTGGCTGTCGTTGCAGCGACGTCCAGTCTAGCTCGCGTTAGCGGATGACGCGCAGCTCGGGGGTGATCACGCGAACCTTGCGCTCGGCCGAGATCTCGTTGCGAACGCAGCCACGGTCGTAATAGGGCCAGGCGCGCTCGGAGCAGGTCGCGGCGCTGACCACCTTGATCTCGAGGCGGTCGGCCTTGGCGGTCTGGTTGACCTCGTAGACCTGGGTGTTCGCGGAGACGTCCGGGCTCAGGCCGGGAACGACGACGAGCACCCCGGCGATGGCAGCCGCGGCGATGATGGCGCTGAGAACCTTGAGCATCTGACCCTCCCTTGCCCCGTCCCCGGAGCTCCGACCTTGCTCATTGGTCGCACCCAGGACGAAATCGGTTCACGGATTCCGACACGGGAAACTCGGCCGCCGGCGGGAGGTTCACCGGCGGCCGGGCTGGAATGCCAAAATCGGGGGTCAGTGGCGGCGCCCGCCCCCATGGTGGCCCCAATGGCCGCCGAAATGGCCGCGGAAGTGGCCGTAGCCGCCGTAGGAGCGCCCGCCATAGCCGAACGGCGGCACATCATCGTCATCCGCATAGAGCTCGGCATAGGCCTTCCGGGCCCGGACGACCTTCCGGCGCTCGACCGGGCGGTCCTCGAACTCTTCGGCCGGGGCGCGGCGCTGGACGGAACGCTTGGCGGCTGGAGCCTCGATCGCGGCCTCGGTGACGGGCGCCTTCCCTTTGGCGAGCGCCGGACCCGTCGCAACGGGCGGGAGAGGGGCTCGCGGGGCGGGAACGGCGGCCGGCGGCTCGATCGCGGCCGTGCGGACGGGAGCCGGCGCCTCGACGGCAGCGGCGCGAACC